>CALGAM010000094.1 GCA_937951935.1 uncultured Micromonospora sp.
GCCGGTCGGTCGGCGTCACCGGTTGCGGCACGCCACTACCCTCGGCAGGGTCACCCACATCCGGCGAAAGGGGCTCCGCTGAGTATCGGTACCACCCCGGACTCGCCGCAGGCGGCGTTCGCCCGCTTCGTCCGGCGAGCCATCGACGACGCCAAACGTGATCGCAACTGGACCGTCAGTGAACTGGCCGCCCACACCGGTGTCGGCCGCTCGACCGTGTTCCGGTGGTTGGCCGGGGACTGGCAGGACTACCCCGAGCTGGCCAAGGTGCGCGGGTTCTGCGCCGCGCTGGGCGTACCCGTCGGCGCGGCGTTCCGGGCGCTCGGCCTGCCCGACACCGACGCCGGCACGCCCGGCTGCCGGGACACGGCCGAAACACCGGTCGACGCCGACGTACGCCTGATCATGACCCGGCTCGCCGACCCGGGCGTACCGGCCGAGGAGAAGAAGCTGATCCGCGACACCCTGCGCCAGCTCGCCCACCGGCAGGTCCGGCTGGCCGGCTGAGGCCGGGCCGCACCCGGCCACCGCGTGCCGACCGGCCCGCGGCCGGCACCCGCCGCCCCGGTCAGTCGACGACCATGGTGAACTCGGCGGTGCGGACCACCCCGCCGACCTGGAAGTCGAGGTACATGCGGTAGCGCCCGGGGCTCGGGACGGCGACCCAGAACCTCGTCGCGCCACCGTCCAGCTCATCCTCCGGGTGGACGTGCAGGTACGCCAGGTCACCCTCGCGCACCGCCACCAGGTGCCCGTACGCCCCGAGGTAGCGCTCCAGCCCGGTGACCGGGTTCCCGTCGGCGAAGACCCGGAACAGCAGCGGCGCGGTGGCCCCCACCTGCCCGGTTCCCTCGTACGTCACGGTGAACCCGTCGAGGGTCGTCTCCCGGGCCGGGGCGGGCAGCGGGCGCGGGGCGTACGCACCCGGGACGACCAGGTCGACCCCGAGGGTCAGCGGCACCTCGGCGCCGGCGGCGTCGCGCACGGTGAAGTCGGCGTAGGCTCGCCACACCCCGGGATCGGGCAACGTGAGCGGCACGCGCCAGGTGCCGTCCGGGGTCATCGTCGGGTGCAGGTGCTGGTAACCGGTGAGGTCCCGGCGGACGACGATCAGGTGCATCGGCCTCTCGTGCACCACGACGAAGTCGGTCACCACCCGGCGGTCCGGTCCCCGTACCTGGAAGGCGAGGTCGCTCCGACGCCCCACGCGAAACGACGTCTCGGTCGGGACCAGGGTGTACCCGGCGGCGCTGACCGTCAGCCCGCCGGCGCCGTCCGCTCCGGCGGTGGGGTGCACGTGTGGGCCCGTACCGGGCGGGTGGGTGTGGTCGGCGGTCGCCGGAGCACCGCCGGCGACTCCCGCCAGCGCCGTGCCGGGGCCGGGGTTGAGCCGGCCGAGGGCGAACCCACCCAGCAGGGCCAGCACCAGGCCGGCGACCGTCAGCGCCAGCCGGACCGTGTCCCGGTCGGGCACGGCGGAGACCGGCGGATCCACCACGGCCGGTCGTCCCCGGTGGCGCTCGGCGGTCTCCGACCGCGCGTCGGCCGACCGAGCCCGGTCCCGGGCCGACTGCTGCTGGGTCATATCCGCAGGTTACCCGCCACGCGGTTCCGCTCGGCCAGCCGGCCCTGGTCACCGGTTCCGGCGGTGGCCGGCGTGCCGGCCCGACCGGGGGCGGGAGGCCGTCCGGCGCGGGGGACCGCCGCCCGGATCCCCCGGCGGGCCCGTCAGACGGTCACGGCCAGGGCGAACGGCAGCACCGCGGGCGCACCGGCCTGTCGCAGCAACCGCGCCACGACGGCCATCGTCCAGCCGGAGTCCACCAGGTCGTCGACCAGCAGCACCGGCCCGGTCAGGTCGCGCAGCGCCGCCGCCAGTGGCGCGGGCACCGAGAAGGCGCCGTGCAGCGCGCGTACCCGTTGCGCGCTGTTGCCGCGCGGCCCGGACCCGGGCGTCGCACCGGGCGACACCTCGCCGAGCAGCGGCAGCCGCCCGGTCCGGGCGATCAGCTCGGCCACGCCGCGCACCAGCCGGGGCCGTCGTCGCGACCCGACCGCGACCACCCCGACCGGCCGCGCCGGCCACCGGTCGTCGCCGTGGGCCCAGACCCTGAGCACCTCGATCACCGCGCCCGCCAGGTCGGTCGGCAACTCGGCGTCGCCGGCCTCCGGGCCGACCAGCGCGCGCAGCCGCGCGCCCCAGCCGAGGCCGGCCAGCCGCCCGACCGCCCGGCCGGGCAACGCCTGTTCGGCCGGGCTGATCCGGCCCCGCAGCGGCACGCCGACCGCGTCGAGCCCGGTCGGCCAGAGTTTCTTGGGCGGGATCTCCACCCCGGCACGGCCGAGGAAGGCCCGCGCGGCCGCGAGCCCCGGCGCCGACACCTCGGCCGGAAGCCGGGGTCCGACGCACCGGTCGCAGCGCCCGCAGGGGGCGGCCGCGGGATCGTCCAGGCAGCGGCGCAGGAACTCCATCCGGCAGCCGTCGGTCGCGGCGTACTCCAGCATCGCCCGCTGCTCGGCGGCGCGGGCCTCGGCGACCCGGCGCAGCCGCGCCGCGTCGTAGTGCCACGGTTGCCCGGTGGCGATCCAGCCGCCTCTGACCCGCCGGACGGCACCGTCGACGTCGAGGACCTTGAGCATCAGCTCCAGCCGGGCCCGGCGCAGGTCGACGATCGGCTCCAGGGCCGGAATGGAGCGCGGACGGTCCGGGGACAGGGCGGCGAGCACCGCCCGGACCTGCTCCTCCGGAGGGAAGGCCAACGAGGCGAAGTAGCGCCAGACGGCAAGGTCCTCGGCGCCGGGCAGCAGCAGCACCTCGGCCCCGGCCACCGCGCGGCCCGCCCGGCCGACCTGCTGGTAGTAGGCGATCGGCGAGGGCGGTGCGCCGAGGTGTACCACGAAGCCCAGGTCCGGCTTGTCGAAGCCCATCCCCAGCGCCGACGTGGCCACCACCGCCTTGAGCTTGTTGTCCAGGAGGTCCCGTTCGATTACGCGTCGCTGCGCGTCGTCGGACTGCCCGGTGTACGCGGCGACGGTGTACCCGCGACTCCGGAGGAACTCGGCCGTCTCACCGGCAGCCGCCACGGTGAGGGTGTAGATGATTCCCGAGCCGGGCAGCCGCTCCAGGTGGTCGGCGAGCCAGCCGAGCCGGTGCGCCGGGCTCGGCAGCTCCAGTACGGTCAGCCGCAGGGACTCGCGGTCCAGCGGGCCGCGCAGCACCAGGGCGTCGCCGAGCTGCTCCGCCACGTCCTCGGTGACCCGGGCGTTGGCGGTCGCGGTGGTGGCCAGCACCGGCGTACCGGCCGGCAGCCCGGCCAGGAACGTCCGCAGCCGGCGGTAGTCGGGGCGGAAGTCGTGTCCCCAGTCGGAGATGCAGTGCGCCTCGTCCACCACCAGCAGCCCGGTGGTGGCCGCCAACCGGGGTAGCACGCCGTCCCGGAAGTCCGGGTTGTTCAGCCGTTCCGGACTGATCAACAGGACGTCGACCGTGCCGGCGGCGATCTCGGCTGTGATCTCGTCCCACTCGTCCAGGTTCGCCGAGTTGATGGTGCGGGCGCGGATTCCGGCCCGGGCCGCCGTCTCGATCTGGTTGCGCATCAGCGCCAGCAACGGGGAGACGATGACGGTCGGCCCACACGTCGTGCCGCCAGAACCGTCCAGGGCGACTGGGCCGCCGTTGTGGCCCTGGGCGACTTGGCCGCCGTGGCGGCCCTGGGCGACTTGGCCGCCGTGGCGGCCCTGGGCGACCCCGCCGGGACGCCCGTGCCGCAGCAGGGCGGTCGCCACGAAGTAGACCGCCGACTTGCCCCAGCCGGTGCGTTGCACGCAGAGCACCCGCCGCCGCTCGACGACCAGCGCCTCGATGGCCCGCCACTGGTCGTCCCGCAGTCGGGCGGATTCGCCGGCGAGACGGCGCAGGACCGCCTCGGCCCGCTCCCGCACCCGTGCCCGATCATCACTCATCCGGCATTTCTACCAGCGTCGGCTTCGCCGCCCCCGCGCACCGGCGGCGCCGCGTCGCGTGCGGCCGTCGCCCGTCAGGCCGTATTAGGGATATATCTCCTGAATAGGACGATTGTGTGATATCACTGATCAGGTGACGGAGCGGGGGATCCGGGCACGCCGTGTCCTGGGACATCCGGTCCGCAGCGTGCCCCTCGCCGCACTGGCGATGATCGCCGTCGGGACCGCTGCGCTCCTGCTGCCGTTCGCCCGGAGCGGTCCGGGAGCCGCCCCGTTCCTCGTCGCCCTCTTCACCGCGACCTCGGCACTGTCGACCACCGGTTTCGCACTGACCGACACACCCCACTACTGGACCCCGTTCGGCCACGTGGTCATCGCGCTGCTCACCCAGATCGGCGGCTTCGGCGTGATGACCGCCGCCACGTTGCTGGCCCTGCTGGTGGCGCGGCGGCTCGGACTGCGCAACCGCCTGGTCCTGCAGGCGGAGACCGCCCGGGTCGGACTCGGCGACACCCGGCGGCTGCTGTACCACATCGCCCGCCTCGCGCTGCGCTGCGAGGCGGCGATCGCGGTGATCGTGGCCGGCCGGTTGTTCCTCGCCTACGACTACCCCGCCGGCCGCGCCCTGTGGTACGGCGTCTTCCACGCCGTCCAGGCCTTCAACAACAGCGCGTTCACCCTGTTCCCGGGCAGCATCCGGCAGTTCGTCACCGACTGGTGGATCTGCCTGCCGCTCACCGCCGGAGTGATCGTCGGCTCCACCGGCTTCCCCGTGCTGTTCGAGCTCGGCCGCGCCTGGCGGACCCCGGCCCGCTGGTCGGTACACACCCGGATCACCGTCTTCGGCTCGCTCACCCTGCTCGCGGTCGGCTTCGTCGCCATCCTGGTACTCGAGTGGCGCAACCCGGACACCCTGGGGCCGCTCAACCCGGCGGGCAAGGTCCTGGCCGCCTTCGTCCAGGGGACCATCCCCCGGTCCGGGGGACTACAGAGCCTGGACTACGGCGCGATGTCGGACGAGACGCTGGCGGTCGTCATGGGCCTGATGTTCGTCGGCGGCGGCAGCGGCTCCACCGCGGGCGGGATCAAGGTGACCACCTTCTTCCTGCTCGGCTTCGTCATCTGGGCACAGTTGCGGGGTGAGCCCGACGTGGTGGTGGGCCGGCGTCGCGTCGCCGCGAGCTCCCAACGCCAGGCGCTGACCGTCGCCCTGCTCGGCGTGGCCCTGGTGGTCGGCTCGACCCTGGCCGTCCTCGGCTTCACCACCGGGATATCGCCGTACCGGGTCATGTTCGAGACGGTCTCGGCGTTCTCCACCGCCGGCCTGGGCACCGGCGTCACGGCCGAACTGCCGGCCGGGGCGCAGGTGGTGTTGATCCTGCTGATGTTCGTCGGCCGGGTCGGCACCCTCGTCTCGGGCTCCGCGCTCGCCCTGAACACCCGGCACCGCCGGTACCGCTACCCGGAGGAGCGCCCCATTGTCGGTTAGACGCAGACGGTACGGCGGCGGGGACACGGTCCTGGTGATCGGTCTCGGCCGGTTCGGCGTACAGGTCGCCGACTCCCTGACCCGGCTCGGCCACGAGGTGCTCGCCCTCGACGACGACCCGGGGATCGTCGAGCGATGGTCCCAGCACTTCACCCACGTGGTCCAGGCCGACGCGACCGACGGCGACGCGCTGCGCCAGCTCGGCGTGACCGAGTTCCAGCGGGCCGTGGTGGCGATCGGGACCGCCGTCGAGGCGAGTGTGCTGACCGTCCTCGCCCTCGCCGAGCTCGGCCTGCCGGAGATCTGGGGTCGGGCCACCTCGATCCAGCACGCGAAGATCCTCTCGGCGGTCGGCGCCCACCACGTGATCTTTCCGGAGGCGGCCATCGCGGAACGGGTGGCCCACCTGATCGTCAGCCAGCTCCTCGACTTCATCGAGATCGGCAACGACTTCGCCATCGCGAAGACCCGGGCGCCGGCGTCGTTGCGCGGCCGACGGCTGCGCGACATCAGCGTCCGCGAACGGTACGGGGTGACCATCCTCGCGGTGAGCCGCCCCGACGGGACGATCCTGCCGACCAGTGCGGACACGGTGATCGGTGAGGACAGCGACCTCGTCGTCGAGGGCACGATCGAACAGGTGCAGCGGTTCGCCACGATGGACTGAACCATCCCGCCGCCCGGTCGGCGGCGCGTCAGTCGGCGGCGAGCAGCTGGTCGACCGGGGCGTACTCGTCGGTGAGAACCAGCGCGTCGTCGACGAAGTCGTCGAGGTCGGCGCCGGACAGCAGGGTGACCGGTTCCCGCGCCGTGGTGTCGAGCCGCTGGCGCAGCGCCTCCAGCGGCAGCGGAGCGTCGGAGGCGACGATGACGAAGTTCGCCTTCTGCTCGCCGGCGATGGCGGCCGGCGACGCGATCAGCGCGACGTGGGGGAACTCGGCCGCCACCGTGGCCACCTCGGCGCGGATGAACCGCAGCGGCGGATGGTCGATGACGTTCTGCGCGTAGATCCCGCCCGGGCGGACCACCCGGCGGATCTCGGCGGCCATCTCCCGGGTCGCCAGGTGCCAGGGGACCACGAGATGCCCGAAGGCATCCCCGATCACCAGGTCGGCGCTCCGGTCCGGCCGCTCGCCGATCAGCATCCGCGCGTCGCCGATGCGGGCCCGCAGCTCGGGTCCGAGGCGTACGTCGAGTTCGCGGCGGCCGAGTTCGACCAGTTCGCCGTCGATCTCGTAGACCTCGTTGCGGGTGCCGGGACGGGTCGCGGTGAGGTAGCGCGGCATGGTGAAGCCACCGCCCCCGAGGTGTACCGCCTCCAGCGCCCGCCCCGCCGGGGCGAGCACGTCGGCCACCGCCCCGAGCCACTGCGTGTACGCGAACTCCAGGTGGGTCGGGTCGGCCAGGTCGACGTACGAGTGCCAGGCGGAGTTGAGCACCAGCAGCCGGCCGGTGGCGTTCGTCGGGTCCGGCTCCACCGACGCGCAGTGGTACGCGGTCTCCACGTCACAGGGGGTCGGGGCGACCACCGAGAGGGTGGCGCCGGCCAGTCCCAGCACCGCCAGCGCGGCGGTGGCCCGGGACGGCCGGGGCAGGGCAGCCCGCGTCCGGCGACGCACGTAGCCGCCGACGGCCAGGCCGGTCAGCCCGAGCAGCGCCGCCAGGCTGACGATGATGGCACTGCTCGGCAGGGCCGCGACCAGCACGAACCCGGTGACCAGGGTGGCGGTGATGCCGCCGAGGGTACCGATGCTGGAGAGCCGGCCGACCACCTGACCGGTCCGGCGCAGGTCCCCGAGCTGCAGCTTCACCACCATCGGGGTGATCGCGGAGAGCAACGCCGCCGGCAGGAAGATCGCCAGCGCGGTGAGCAGCAGTATGCCGACCGCGGCGCTGCCACGCAGCGCCTCACCGACGTACCGGACGATCGGCAGGGTCAGCGCGGTGGTGATCGCGGCCAGCACCAGCACCGGGGCGAGCAGGGTACGCGGGTCGCGGCGGTCGGCGAGCCGGCCACCGGCCCAGGCACCGTAGGCGATCGCGGCCAGAGCCACGCCGATCACCGAACTGGTGACCTGGAGGGTGACCCCGACGTACGGACCCACCAGCCGCAGCGACGCCGTCTCCAGGACGAGAACGGCGCCGCTGGAGAGAAAGACCAGCGCCGCGGCGAGTCCCGGCGGCAGGGCCGGGTCCGGACCCGGCGCCGACTCCTGCGGCGGGGTGTCCGGTTCGGCCACCCTGGGTGAGGAAGCATCCATCGCAGTGATGGTACGCAGTCGACGGCCCGACCCGGGCTACAGCATCGACAGATGAACGTGGTTCGTGTGGTCCGACGCGGGGTCACCGCCCCCGTTGTAGGTCCGCCACCCGGTGCCCGGCATCCAGATCTTCCGATACCAGATCACGTACATCACGCCCAGCCGGTTGGCGTTCTTGACGAAGAACGCCGCGACGGCGTCGCCGTAGCTCTTGTCGCCCCCGGTCGCGTCCCGGTTCTCGAAACCGCCGGCAGCGGCGGAGAAGTCGCAGGCGCGCCCCTTCGGATGCTCGCCGCCACCGCCGCTGCGATAGCACGAGACGTGCCGCCGGTAGCCGTTCGCCCTGGCCTCGTTCAGCGCGTGCAGCGTGCGGGGTGTGATGCAGCCGGAGGTGGTCGGGTCGTCGACGCTGCACGACTCCTTGGGCCAGGAGCCGTCCGGGTTACGCGGTGCCGGTTTCGCCAGCGGCGAGTTGGCGCTGACCAGCCCGCTCGCCGCTCCGCCGCCGACCGCGGCGAGCGCGCGCTCGGCGTCCCGCTTCTTCCTGGCGATGATCTCGACCTGCCGCTTCTGTTCCCGGACCTCGGCGTCGATCGCCTGCTTGGCCCGCCTCGCCCGGTCGAGCGCCTCGCCGAGCAGCCGCAGTTGCTTGTCGTTGCGCTGCGCGATCATGTCGAGCCGGGCGGCCCGCTCCAGGAACGTCTCGGGCGAGGCGCTGTTCAGCAGCGCCGAGAACGGGGTGAGTCGCCCCCGCCGGTACGCCTCGGCGGCGATCACCCCCACCTCCTCGGTGAGGACGGCGACGTCGGCCTCGATGCGCTTCAGCTCCTCGCTGAGCTGTTGCTGCCGCTTCTTGGAGTTCTCCAGCCTGTTGGTGGCCTCGACGTGCCCCCTGGTGGCGGCCTCCAGCGCCTCCCGCAGCTTCTTGGTGCCGCCCTCGTCGCCGGGGCTGCTCGGCGCGGCGACCGCCGGGCGGTCGCTCGTCGTCAGCAGGAACGTGGGGGTCACGGCGAGGAGCACGGTGGCGACCACCCACACCGTGACCCGGCGCGGCGCGTACAGCCGCGCGATGGCCGTCATGCGCACGAAAGTGATCCTTCCGCGTCGGCCGCCGACCCCGCGGGATCCACAGTCACCGTTCGGCGGCGGCACCGCCGGCGCCCCAGTGGCGCCCCTCGGCGGAGACCGCCGGTCAGCCTACCGGAAGCCGCAGCCGCTTCGGCTCACGCGGCGCCCACGCCGAACCGGCCGGACGACGGGAGGAACGCTCGGTTTCCGGCCCGCGCGGTCACCGTGCCACGAGCGTGGCGTGGACGGTCCGCCAGATCTGTTCGTTGGCGGCGGCCAGCAGTCCGGACCGGCCGTCCGTCGGGTCGTACGCGCTGCCGTCGAGCCGCCGCACCACCCCACCGGCCTCCTGGAGCAGCAGCGCCCCGGGCAGGTGGTCCCAGGGCAGGGTCCGCCAGAAGAGTGCGAAGTGCTGGTGTCCGGCGAGGATGTCGGCGTACTCCCTGCCCGCGCAGTGCAGTCCGGGCAGCAGGCCACCGAGCCGTCGCCCGCCCTCGCGGATCCGCTCCCGCAGCGTCGCCGGGAGGAACCGGGTCGGTGCCGCGCCCCGCAGTGCCTCCGGCTCAAGCGGGTCCGGGGAGGTCCGCACCGCGAGCCCGTCCCGGTACGCCCCGCCGCCGGCCTGCCCGACCAGCAGGGTGTCGGTGATCGGGTCGAGGATCCAGCCGATCCGGGTCGATCCGGCCCTGCGCAGCGCCACCATCACCGCGAACGGCTGCCGACCCGCGGCGAAGTTCGCGGTCCCGTCCAGCGGATCGACCACCCACACCTCCGCCGGGTCGCGAAGCAGGTCGAGCACGGAGGGATCCGCGGCAGCTTGTTCCTCGCCGACCACCACGGATCCGGGCAGGATCCGCCGCAGCCCGGCGTCGATGATCTCCTCTGACCGGCGGTCGGCCACCGTCACCAGCTCGCCGGGGGCCTTCTCCGCCACGTCGGCGTCGCCGAGCCGACGGAACAGCGGCAGGATGGCGCGGGACGCCGCCTCGCGCAGCAGCGCCCCGACCTCGTTGACGAGCCGGTCAGCCATGGTGCGGCGCTCCCACGACCCCGGCCACGCCCCCGCCGGACCACCGCACCGCCGGGCCGAGGTCCGCGACGCCGGGCGGCGGCGCCGACACGTTCACGTCCGCGCGCGACCGGTGGCCGTACGGGACGTCCACGTGCTCCCCGCACGCCGCACGCCCCGTGCGCGCGTCACCCGGATCGTCCTCGACCAGCGGAGCCCTGGTCGGGCTCCCACCGTCCACCGGCGCCTCCATCAGCCCTCCTGTCGATCCGCCCGGTCGTCACCACAGTCTCCTGCACCCCGGCGACGCGTGCCCGCCGAGCGGGACGACCCGCGATCAGGCGCCGCGCCCGTGTCCGGGACGCCGGGCACGGGCGGCACCCGTTTTCCGCGTTCGGTGACCGGCCGGGGCACCGGAGACGACCGCCGCGACAAATACGCGGCAACAGAGCACGGCCATCCGGGGTGTCACGAGAAATCCTCCGGGAATCGCCGCCGGCCATTGGAGGATGTTTCGCACAATGGAGGCAGCTCCTCGCCCCGGTCAGGACATCACCGGTGTCAAATTGCGACCGCACCGCCGGCACCGTCCCTTCCCGACGCGGGGCCGGCCCCGAGCCCGCCGGGCGTGGCGCCCACCGTGGCGAGTGGCGCGACGGACCCTCTGGGCAGCGCGGCCCAGCCGGAAACCTGGGCACCCTGCTCGGTCAACGGAGGATGACGTGCCACCGAAGCCGCGCGAGAGGCGGACCCCACCCACCGGCCAGCGACGGCTGATCACGAAAATCGCCACCAGCCTCGTCAGTTTCTGGGTGACGTTCGGGATCTCCGAGTTGCTGCCGGAGAACCAACAGCCGGAAATCCTCTGGAGCATCGGGGCGTCGCTGTTCGTCGCGGGCGTGGTCTTCATCGCCCAGTACCTCCTGGAGGTGGAGAGCCGGATCGACGTCCTCACGCAGGGACTCGCCACACACCAGAACCGGATGCTCGGACAGTTCGAGCGACACGCGCGGGAAACCGAGCGCCTCATGCGGGAGGGCTTTTCGAAGATTCAACTCGCCGAGGAGCTCTTCGGGCTTCGCGAGGCATCGCAGTTGCATCCCGAGGAGATCAGCCAGATAGCGAGGCTCGTCCGCAACCGCACGAAGATCATCTCGGGTGCGCCACGGCTCATCCAGGACTTCGCCCAGGCGGAACTCGCCCGGATGGCCGAGTACCTCAAGCAGATGAGCGACCGCAGCGACCTCACCTACGAGGGCGAGGACCGGGACTGGCTCCTCGGCCTGACCCGGGTCGCCCGGCACGAGATCCAGGCGGCGAGTCTGAGCACCGTCAATGCCGAGGGACGCGGTTTCATCGACGGCGGACTCTGGTTCACCGAGTTCGGCCAGCGCTATCTCGCGGCCCAACGGCACGCGATCCGGACCCGGGACGTACGCGTGCAGCGCGTCTTCATCCTCGACCAGAGGATCCGCGACTCGGAGGAGCTGCACCATGTCCTGCGGATGCACCTCGGTGTCGGAATCGAGGTGCGGATCCTCGACGCCGCCGTCGCGCCGGCGGCGCACGGCCGGCCGCACGACTTCGTGCTCTTCGACCGGATGCTCAGCTACGAGACCACCACCACGGTCTCCAACCTGGACAACCGGCTCAGCCCGGTCGTCGTCAACATCACCCTGGTCACCGAACCGGAGCGGGTGGCCCGGCGGGTGAGCGACTTCGCCGATCTCTGGTCGGCGAGGGGCGTCCAGGCGGTCACTCTCGACGCGCGGAACAAGCTGGTCTTCCGGCCGGTGGTCAGGCCGCCGTCCGCCCCGTCGCCGGACGCCACGCGCCGGTATCCGCCCGGACCGGCCGCCACGCCCGGTACGGCCTGATCCCGCGCCCGGCCGCGTCGACGCCCCGGTGCCCCCGGGCGACGCGCGACCCGCCCGGCGTCGCCGGCGACGGCGGCACCCGTCGACACGGCCGCGGGATCGGCTGACATCGCGTCAGTCGGCCCGGCCGGACCGACCCGTGGCCACGAGCATGCCGGCGTACCCCTCCCGCAGGGGGTCACCGAGGTCGATCCGTTCGATGCGGACGTCGTCGGCGACCGGGGCCAACGCCGCGGCGACGTCGGAGGCGTCGACGGCGACCGCCGGGAACCACTCTCCGCCGACGTGGTAGCCCTGGGACTTCGCCATGAACGCGGCGGCGAAGGGCGCCCCGGGCTTGAGCGCCGTCACGAAGGCGTGCACCCCGCGCCGGAACTCGGCGATGTTGGCCGACATCGAGCAGGCGACGAAGAACATCGTGCCCAGATCCCACGTGCGGGCGGGAAGCGCGAAGATGCTGGCCCGGTGCACCTCGGCCCGGCTGGCGAAGAGCGCCCGCGGGTCGGCGACGGCCCGGTAGGCCGGCTGCGAACGGTAGACCTCCCAGAACTCCAGCCAGTTGTCGTCGAATCTCGGCAGCTGCCGACGAATCCAGTTCACGTTGGCGCGGCCGAGCTCCCACAGGTCAAGATGCGCGCAGAACGGCAGCATCGCGAGCGCCGGGTAGAGGTTCGCCCCGGTCCCGACGTCGACCGCACGGGCCTCCGGTGCCAGCTGTTGGCCCGCGAAGAAGTCACGCACGATGGACATGATCTGTCGGTCGTCGTCGCGCACCGAGCGGTAGTTGTGCGCCACGTACGCCTCAGAGTCGAACCGGTCCCAGTCGACCTGCTCGTTCGACGGCCCGTGCGGCAAGGCGCCCGGCTCGCCGTCGGACCGGTCCCGGCGCAACTCCACCGCACTCATGTCGAGCCGTCCCTGTCCGCGGCGTCACCGGATGCTGCCCTGCCGGCCCGCGCCCGGTGACGCGGCATTGTCTCGGTGCGACCGACCGGCGACAGCGGTGCGACCGGTCGGAGAGTGATCACAGTCAACCTGGGAAGGCGCACGGTACGCCATCCCCCCTACGAGGGATGCGGTGCGACGGCACCGCCGCCGGGCTGCGGGATTCCGACGTCGGACCGAGATCCGACACTCCCGACACCGGGCGGGCCGGCGCCGGGTCGGTCCACCGGGCCGGACACAGCCCGCCGCGAAGGGCCTCACTGGAGACCGCTGAGCGACAGCACCTCGTCGGCACAGCCCCAGGACAGGGTCACTCCGGACCCGCCGTGGCCGTAGTTGTGCAGCACCGGCACCCCGTCGACCGTGCCCCATTCCACCCGCACCCGGGAACGGGACGGACGCAGGCCCACCAGGACCCGCCGTACCGGCGCGTCTCTCAGCCGCGGCTCCACGGCGGCGCAGCGGTCGAGGATGGCCCGGGTGGCGGCGGGGTCGGGGACCAGGCTCTCCGAGCGCGGCATCGCGCTGCCGCCGAGCACGACGCAGTCGCCGTGGGGCAGGAAGTACGTCAGGTCCTCGTTCTCGGTGTGGTCCTGAAAAAAGTGGTCGATTCCCGGGTTGTCGACGACCACGAGCTGTCCCCGGGTCGGGAAGACCTCGTCGTCGGGAACGAGTCTCCGGGCGCCCAGCCCGGTGCAGTTCACCAACACCCGCGCCGAGTCACGCACCTCGTGGAACGAGGAGATCGGCGCGATCTCGATCGGAACTCGCGCGGCACGTAATCTGGCGACCAGGTAATCCAGGTACTGCGGCATCCTGATCAAGGGAATGGTGTACCGCCACCCGCAGGCGTATCCGGGGGGGAGATCGTCCGTCGAGCAGTGCTCGAAGTCGCTGATTCCGCGCATCCAGGACGGCGCCTCGACCGGGTGCGGGGACGCCTCTATGCCCCGGACCAGTCGTACTCCGGTGGTCGGGTCCTCGGAGAGCTTCTCGAGCGCGAGCCGGGTCTGTTCGCTCCAGAGCAGCACCCGGGCGTCGTTGACCAGGTACGGACCCCAGCTCGCCCCGGCCGCGGCGGAGGTCGTTTCATGCGGTGGCCGGGCGGCTCGTATCCGGACCCTCAATCCTGCCTCCGCAAGGCGGATCGCGGTGGTCAGTCCGGCCACCCCGGCACCGATGACCAGCGCGTCCCACTCCCCAGAACTCCCCATTGGGCAATATTAACGGGGATCGACCCCGATCACAGTTTCCGTATAATTCGAAGTATCCCGCCAATTCACACAACAGCACACCAATCCGTCGCCGTCCAGCAACGGCCATCAATTCGTCCCATTCCACTGCACGATCATTGTTGCGGAGATCCCACGGGGGCCGGCAAATCACATCGGACCGGCAGTATCGCCACCCGACGTGCACTTGTCGATCTCACGTTCGGTTCCCGCGGACGGTCGCGATTCCCGACGGACGTCCGCCCGCGAGGTGTCAATTTCCCGACGCGACCGGTGTCGCACCGACCACCGCACCGCCGACGCGTCACCCCGACGGGTGATGCGCCCGCACGACCGGCGACATCGAAAGATCTAGGACTGACACGTCGTCGCCGGGCCGGGCACCGTGAGGGCCATCCGCCCCCTCCCCGGCCACCCCGCGCCCCGCCCGGCCGCCACCAGCCAGCCCGCCTGACCACACCGGCACCGGGCGTCCGGGTCGTCGCGTCCGGTACGGATCCCGACGGCGAACCCTGGCCGGCCGCACCGAGGTCACTTCCAGCGGAAGTGCACGAAGAGCCGCCCGAAGTTGCGCGAGTCCTTCTCGACCCGGTGGTAGAGCTGTCTGATCTCCTTCTGGTCGAGAAACCGCAGCACCCGCTTCTTGAGCTGGCCGGAACCCTTGCCGGGAATGATCTCGACCAGGGTGGCCTTCTTCGCCACCGCCTCGTCGATGATCCCGCGCAGTGCGCGGTCGATGTCACGCCCGCGGTTGAAGATGTCGTGTAGGTCGAGTGTGAGCTTCATCAGACGGCCACCGACGACGCACGGTCCATGGTGGCCCATGCTAGGCGGCACACGGCCACACCCGCCCTCACCGCCGCCGTCGGACGCGGTCCGGGGCTCACCGCCGGCCGCTGACCCGGGTCTGTACCCGCTCCAGCGCCGCCCGGTAGTCGTCGTTCTCGGCGTGCATCGCAGCCGCGATCCGCAGGTGCCGCAGCGCCTCCACCGGTCGGCCGGCCCGTTCCAGGGTCCGGC
Organism: uncultured Micromonospora sp.; assembly: GCA_937951935.1. Classification (GTDB taxonomy): domain Bacteria; phylum Actinomycetota; class Actinomycetes; order Mycobacteriales; family Micromonosporaceae; genus Plantactinospora. The sequence goes on from CALGAM010000094.1 coordinate 14,865, forward strand.
CCAGCACGTGGTGGGCGTAGTGGTCGGTCGGATCCCGGCTCACCAGGGCCCGGAGCTGCTCCTCGGCGCGGCCGAGCTGGGCTGTCTGGAAGTAGGCCCGGGCCAGCAACTGTCGCACGGCGTTGTTCTCCGGGGCCGCCTCCAGGATTGGCTCCAACAGCCGAACCGCCGCGGACGGATTTCCGCTCTCGAAGTACATGGTCGCCCGCCGGTACTCGGCCAGAAGATCCATTCGGCCCACCTCCACGTGTCGCCCCACCTGTCTCGACGCTGACACAACACCGCCACTGGCGCGAGTGTTCCGTGCCCGGACGGTACGGGGAGGGCCCGCAGGTGTCGGCCGGGGCGGAGCGTCAACCGCGACGGATCGTCCAGGCGCGCACGCCGCCGACGATGCCGGCGCTGTTCGGCACGACCACCACGTCGTCGCCCATCCGGGCCAGTTGCTCCGGACGGATCAGCCGGGAGTTGCCACCGCCGAGGTAGAGCCGGTCCCACAGGAACACCGGGCGCAGCCCTTCGACGACGGCCCGGATACGACGGGACCAGAAGGCGTCCCCGAGCCGGCGCCGTTCCGGCTCACCGACGTACGTGTCGTAGGTCATCCCCCACCGGACCGGGGCCTGGGAGAGCTCCAGGTGCGGAGCGAGCACCCCGCCGTCGAAGAGGGCACAGCCCAGACCGGTGCCGAGGGTCAGCACCAGTTCCAGGCCGGTCCCGGCGACCACCCCGGCGCCGTGCACCTCCGCGTCGTTGAGCACCAGCGTCGGCAGACCGAACGCCTCGGTGAGCGCGCGCTGCACGTCGAACCCGGACCACTGCGCGACCAGGACCGGATCGGGTTTGGTGCGCGGCCCGCCGCGGGTGACGTAGTGCGGCGTCGACACCACCACACCGTGCCGGATCATGCCCGGCATTCCCACGGTGACCCGGTCTGCCGCCGGAAGCCGGGCCGCGAGGTCGAGCAGCGTCTTGACGAAGAGGCTGGTCGGCAGGGGGTACGGCGTCGGCACCCGGATCGGCCGGGCCCGCATCGTGCCGGCCTCGTCGAGAACCGACGCCTTGATTCCCCCGCCGCCGCAGTCGATCGCCAGGGTCGTGGTCACCGCATCAGTGTGCGCCCCGTCCCGCGGGCCCGCCCATCCGGGCACCGGCCGACGTCGACCGCCGGTGGGCGGGCCGGACGGGTCCGCGGACCGCCGGGCACCGCCAGGCATGACCCGGGAGATTCCGGGTAGGCCGGACGTGGAGGTGGGCATGGTCGCGCAACTGCACAGGGCGCCCTCCGGAGACCGGTTGCGGGCGATCGACGAGTTCCTCAGCATGGCGTACGCCGATCTGGTCAAGCACGACGACCGACTGCGTGGGACCGCGGTGGAGGCCAGGTTCGACCGGGGCGTGGCGCACCTGACCGGCGAGGTCGCGGACGCCGACGAGCTGCGGATGGTACGGACGCTCGTCGGCCGGCTCGCCGGTGTGCTGGCGGTGTGGTCCCGGGTTCGCGTCGCCGGGCGCGACCCGGTCATCGTCGACCTGGGCTGTGGTGCCACCAAGCAGTACCCGGACAACCTCGGGCTGGACCTGCGGGTGGCGCCCGGGGTCGACGCCCAGGCCGATCTCTCCACGTCGCTGCCGCTGGCGGACGACTCGGTCGACGTGATCTTCACGGTGCACGTCCTGGAGCACCTGGTCGACTTCCTGACCCTGGTCGACGAGTGTCACCGGGTGCTGCGGCCGGGCGGCGTCCTGCACGTGATGAGCCCGTGGTGGGGGCACGTCAACGCGGTGGCCGACCCGACCCACGTCCGGCTGCTCGACGTGCAGACCATCAAGCACATCTGCCAGCGCCATCCGGGCGCCCCACGCTGGTACCCGCTGCACGCCGGCTGCGACGGAGCCTCGATCTTCGCCGACCTGACCCCGCTGGGGCCGGACGATCCCGGCCCCGACCCGTCCCACCTGGCCCGGTTCTTCGACTGACCGACCCACCCGGCGCGCCGCCGGGGCCTGCCCGCGGTCGTGCGACCCGGCAGGGCATGCCGGGCAGGTCGGCGGGAACGCACCGGGGGTGGCAACGGACGCGACGGTGGGGAGGAGAACCATGCGCGCGGTGATGGCGGAGTCGTACGGGGCGATGCCGGAGGTCCGGGACGTACCGGAACCGTCGCCGGTCGGCGGCGACGTGAAGATCGAGGTCCGGGCGTCCTCCCTGAACGCGTACGACGCGAAGCTCGTCGGCGGCTATCTCGACGGCGAACTGGAACACCAGTTCCCGGTGGTGCTCGGCCGGGACTTCGCCGGCATCATCACCGAGGTCGGTCCGGGTGTGTCGGGTTTCATGCCCGGAGAGAAGGTCTTCGGCGTCGTCGCCAAGCCCCGGCTCGGCGACGGCTCGTTCAGCGAGTACGTGGTGGTGCCGACGGAGGTCGGCCTGGCGCCGATGCCGGCCGGGATCGACTACCGGGCCGCCGGAGTGCTCGGTCTGGCCGGTGTCGCCGCCCTGGCCTGCGTGGACGCGGTGGCACCCGGGCACGGTGAGCTGGTTCTGATCTCCGGCGCGACCGGTGGCGTCGGCCACTACGCCGTGCAGCTTGCCGCCGCCCGGGGTGCCTCGGTGATCGCCACCGCCGCGCCCGGCCCGCAGTCGGACCTGATGCACGAGTTGGGGGCCGCGCACACCGTCGACCACCGGGGCGACCTGGCCGCCCAGGTGCGGCGGTTGGCTCCGGCCGGGGTCGACGCCGTCGTGCACCTGGCCGGCGATCCGGGGCTGCTCGCCGACCTGCTGGTACCGGGCGGGCGGTTCGCCTCCAGCCTCGGCGTCGGTCCCGGGGAACTCGGCGGTCGGGACGTGAGCGCCACCGCGATCGAGGCGGTGCCGGACCGGATCGTCCTGGAACACCTCGCCACCGAGGTCGCGGCCGACCGGCTCCGGCCGTCGATCGCCCGGACCTACCTGCTCGACGAGGTGCCGCAGGCGTTCGCGGACTTCAACAACGGCGGGACGGTCGGCAAGATCGCGGTCGCGGTGGGTTGAGCGACGCGGCGGGGACGGACCCGGCCGGTCGGCGGGCCCGGGGACGTCAGCGGTTGCTGGGCAGCGGGCGGCGCAACCTCGCCGCCTGGCACGCCCAGTCGAGCGCGTAGTCGGCCACCTCTTCCCAGCCGGGCTGGCCGAGGCTGTGGTGCGGCCGGCCGGGGAACTCCCGGTAGCCGGTGATCGCGGTGGACTTCCGGTACCGCCCGGCGGTCGCCCTGCTGATCGTCGGCGGTGTCACGCGGTCGGCGCCGTCGGCGATCAGCAGCAGCGGCGCCCGCGACGCGTTGCCGAAGTCGACCCGCAACGCCGTACGAGGGTTGAGGCTCGCCGTCGCGGCCTCGAACAGCACGTTGCCGGCGGCCGGTACGGCGTACCGGTGGTAGACCCGCTCGGCCTCCTCGCGGGACATCGTCTGGGTGAAGGCGTGGTGGAACTCGTCGAAGGCCAGCGGTACGGCCCGGTGCCGGTTCCTGGGGTTGCGCAGCACCGGCAGGCTCGCCTTCACCGTCGACACCGGCAGCCGCAGCACCCCCCGGATCGGGGCGGTGTCGATGGCCACCCCCGCGGCGCCGAGTCCCCGGTCGAGCAGCAACTGGGTGAACGCGCCACCGAAGCAGTGGCCCATGATGATCGGTGGCGTGTCCAGGCTCCGGACGATGTCCTCGTAGTGGTCGACGATCCGGGCGGTGTCCAGGTCGGCGAGCGCGGCCGGGTTGCGCCGCACCTCCTCCGCCGCCTCCTCCAGCCCGGGCCAGGCGGGCGTGAGGACCCGGAATCCCGCACGCCGGTAGCGCTCCGCCCACTGCTCCCAGCTACGCGGGGTCAGCCACATCCCGTGGATCAGGACGATGCTGTCGGGTGGGGTCGGTTCTGCGGGGATGAGGGGCATGATGTCCTCTTCTGAGCGGTAGCGGCCGGTGTGGCCGGCACGGCGAACTGGACCGCCGGTCGGATACCCGGCCCCGCCGGCGCCATTCCGGGCCGGCACGACGGGCCGGCCGGCGATGACGGTCGGGAGAATGACCGGGGTGACGACGGAGTACAGCGGCACCGGTGATCCGAAGCGGAGCATGGAACTGCTCTGGGGCGAGCCCGACCGCCCCCGGCGTGGGCCGAAACCGAGGCTGACCGTGGCCCAGATCGTCCGGGCCGCGATCGAGATCGCCGACGCGGAGGGACTGGCCGGGCTCTCCATGCGGCGGGTCGCCGATCACCTCGGGGTCACCGCGATGTCCCTCTACACCTACATCCCCGGCAAGGCGGAACTGCTCGACGTCATGCTCGACACGGTGTACGGCGAGGACGTCGACCCGCCGACGGCGACGCGACGGCCGCCGGAGGGGACGACAGCCGGTGACCAGACCGGCGCCACGGAGACGGCCGCCGGGGTGGGCTGGCGGGCCCGGCTCGAACGACTGGCGCGGCAGAACTACGCCCGCTACCGGCGTCACCCCTGGCTGCTCCAGGTCGCGACCAGCCGCCCGGTCCTCGGGCCGAACCTGCTGGCCCGGTGGGACCGGGAGCTCGCCGCGATCGACGGGCTCGGCCTCACCGACATCGAGATGGACCTGCTGATCACCCTGCTCGGCGACTACGTGCACGGGGCGGCCCGCGCCGCGGTCGAGGCGGACCAGGCCGAGCAGCGCACCGGGATGACCGACGAGCAGTGGTGGCGCTCGTACGGTCCGCTGCTGGCACAGGTCATCGACGTCGCACGCTTCCCGGTGGCGGCCCGGGTCGGCGAGACGGCCGGGGTCGAGTACCAGGCGGCCACCGACCCGGCCCGGTCGTTCGAGTTCGGCCTGCCCCGGGTGTTGGACGGGATCGAGGCGTACGTCCGGGCCCGGGCGGCGGCGCGGGCGACGGACCGGGAGGTCGGCGACCCGCCCGCCTGACAGCGTGTTGTCCGGGTCACAGCCGGGAATTGAGTCGACCCGACTCAAGTTGTCATGGATGCCGGTCGAGGCGACCGGCCGGAAGGCACCTGAGGGAGGGGCACCATGAGCGTTCTGTCACTGTGGACCCGGCGTGACCCGTTCGCGGAGTTCGACACCCTGATCCGTGAGGCCTTCGACGCCGTCGCGACCCGGCCGACCACCCGGCTGACCGGCTTCACCCCGGCCGCCGAGATCGTCCGGGACGGCGACGACGCGGTGGTCCGGGTCGAGCTTCCGGGGTTGGACGTCGAGAAGGACGTGACGGTCGAGGTCGACCGCGGCCACCTGGTCGTCCGTGGTGAGCGCCGCGACGAGCGGTCCGAGGAGCACGACGGCCGGACCCTGCGCGAGCTCCGGTACGGCTCGTTCCACCGGTCGTTCCGGCTGCCGACCCACGTCACGGCGGACGCGATCAGCGCCTCGTACGACGCGGGGGTGCTGCACATCCGCGTCGCCGGTGCGTACGCCGGCACCGGAGCCCAGCGGATCGCCGTCACCTCCGGCAGGCCGACCGCCCCGGCGCTCGAGTCGGGTGAGGGCGCGGCCGAGGCGAAGGCGGCCTGACCACCGGACGACCTCGACGATGGGACAGCGAACCCGGGCCCGGCCACGTCCCTCGGCCGGGCCCGCGCCGTCCCTCGGCACGTCTCCGGCGGCGAGCCCGGGCGTGACCGGAAGCCGCCGGGCGCCGGGACCCGGCGCCGCGCGGTCGTCGGGCGCTCACCACCGGCTGCTCAACACGTCCGCGGCGGCGAGAAACTCGTCGGCGAACTGCAGCCGGGCGCGCCAGCGCTCGGGCACGGCGGCAAGCCCGTCCCGGACGCCGAGCAGGCCCCCCGCGATCGCGGCGTTGGTGTCGGTGTCGCCGCCGAGCCGGGCGACGTCGATCACCACCTCGGGCAGGGCTCGGGGGTCGAGCAGCGCCGCGACGCCGAGACTGAGCGAGTCGAGTACGTAGCCCCGGCCGCCGTCGGGAAGCGGGGACCGCCCGGTGGTGGCGACCTCGACGAGGTTCAACCGTCGGCCGGACGCGATCGAGTCCGCGACGTCGTCACCGCCCAGCCGGACAGCCACCTCGTGGCCCACGCCGACCGCCTCCGTCGGGCCCGCGCCGGTCAGCAGCGCGGCGGCGATCTCGTTGTAGGCCGCGCAGGCGACGGTACACCGCGGGTCGTCGTGGGTGATCGCCGAGATCTCCATCGACTCCCGGATCCGACGCTCCTGGTCGGGGACGGCCAGAGCGGTCGGCAGGCAGCGCATCAGCGAGCCGTTGCCGGCCTGGCCCTTCCCCGCCCCGGCCCGACGCGGATCCCCGGTCTGCTGGTAGCGCCGCAGCCCGGTGGCGGTCGCCCCACCGTAGTCCCGGGGCCGGCTGCCCGGCCGGCGCCCCGGCCACTCACCGCGCCACCACCGGACCATGTGGTCGGCCGCGGACCGGACCACGTCGCCGCCGGGTGAGAGGTACGCCAACAGCACGGCACGGGTCAGGTCGGTGTCGTCGGTGGCGTGCCCCGCCGGCCACCCGAACCTCCCGCCGCCGATGATCTCCCGGACACCCTCCGGGTACTCCGCGTGGATCTCGGCCCAGGACATGAACTCGGCGGTCGCGCCGAGTGAGTCGCCCGCGTGTACCCCGATCAGCCCACCGGCGACCCGGTCCCGCAGGGCCGGGTCGGCGGTTCCCGCCGAGTGTTCACCCATCCGGCCATCATGCCGGACGGCGCGGACACGCCGCCTCCCCCGGCGCCATCCCCGGTCCATGGGCGACGATCCATGATCGACAGACGTCAGACCACTGTGGCAAAATGGCGCCCACTGCTCCAGCCGAATGGTGACCACCATCACGCCGGGGCCACGCCCGACCCGGCATGCGGTCCGGTTGGCCTCGCGGGGGACGGGATGCGCGTGGAGACGAGTGAGACGGCCCAACTGTCCAGGCAGGTCGCGCGGTCCACACCGGATCAGGAGCTCACGCTCGTCTGTCTGCCCTACGCCGGTGGCGACGCGGTCGCGTTCCTGCGGTGGTCCGAGGCGCTGCGCGGATCCGCCCGGGTCGTGGTCGTCGAGCTGCCCGGACGGGACGGACGCCGATCCGACCGTGGCGGGATCGTCGTCGGCGACGTGGCCGACCAGGTCGCCGCGCACGCCCACGCCCCGTACGCGCTGTACGGGCACAGCATGGGCGCGCGGCTGGCCTTCGAGGTGGTCCGGGAGCTGCGGCGCCGCGGCGTCCCGCTGCCGCTGCGGCTCTACGTCGGCGGGGCGCACCCGCCGCACCTGGTCGAGCCCATCGCCCGGCTGGCCCACCTGACCGAGGAGCAGTTCCTGGACCAGTTGATCCTGCGCGCGGGCACCCCGGCGGTGGTCCGGGACGACCCGTACGTGCGGGCCGCGGTCCTGCCGACCCTCCGCATCGACCTCGACTGGTTGCGGGCGTACCGCTACCGACCGGAGAGCCCGCTGCCCGTACCGGTGGTGGCGTTCGCCGGCGTGGACGACCAGGAGGTGCCCGACAACCTCATGCTGGGTTGGGCGCGGCACACCAGTGCCTCGTTCCGCCTGCACACCCTGGTCGGCGACCACCTGTTCATCCGTACCGAGACCGCGACCCTCACCGCGATGATCGCGGCCGACCTGGCGGCGGCCCGGGACGGCCGCCACGACGCGCCGACGGTCCCGCCGCCGGCCCCCGACGAGATCCACGTCTGGCGCCTGGCGCTGGGTCCACCGGGCACGGGCTCGGCCCGGGACGGCACCGCCGACGAGGTCGGGCAGGGCGGTGACGCCGCCTTCCGCGCCGCGCTGCGCCACCTGCTGCGGCGCTACGGCGTGGAGGACGGCGACCTGGACGGTGCCGGCGCGGACCCGGGCGACCCGGCCTTCGGCGGGCCGACCCTGGCCGGGCTGCACCGGGCGGTCAGCAGGTCGGCGGGCACGGCCCTCGTCGCGCTCGGCCGTCGGGAGCTCGCCGTCGACGTCGAGGTGCTCCGGCCCGTGACGGATCTCGACGACTTCTGCGACCGGGCCCTGACCCCCGCCGAGCGGGCCGAGGTGTTCGCCGAGCCGGAGGAGCACCAGCTGTCGGCCGCGTTACGGCGCTGGACGGCCAGGGAGGCGGTACGCAAGGCCACCGCCGCGGCGGCAGCAGCCCCGGGCACGCCCACCGCGGTCGACTGGCGGGTCACCGAGCTCGACCTGGACGACGCGGTCGCCGCGGTGGCCACGTCCGGCGGGAACTGGCGGCTGCGGTACGAGATCCTCGGCGGACTTCCACGGTAGGGGGAGGCTCCCGTGGCACCGGCCGACACGCACGCTCCGGGAGAACCACCGGGCGGGTCGTCCGTGCCATGGCACTGGACGCGCGGACCGGACCACCACCCTCCGTCCGTGCTGCTCTGGGATCTCGTCGTGGCGCAGGCACGGCGGCAGCCGGACGCGGTCGCCGTACGACAGTGGCAGACCACGCTCAGCTACGCCCACCTGGTCGGCGCGGCCACGGCCCTGGCCGGCCGGCTGCGGGCGCTCGGGGTCGGCCCGCAGACCCGGGTCGGCGTCTGCACGCGCCGCGGCCCGGAGCTGCCGGTGAGCGTGCTGGGTGTGCTGGCCAGCGGCGCCGCGTACGTGGCGCTGGACCCGGCGCACCCACCCAGCCGGCTGGACCACATCCGGCGCGACGCCGGGATCGACGTCATCGTGGCCGACGAGGACGGGGCCAGCCTGCTCGCCGGCACCGGCGGACGGCTGGTCGTGCCGAGTCTCGACCCGCCCGCCCCCGGCGCGGCCGGGCCCGCCGGGGCCGCGTCCCCGGCCGTCGACCCGTCGAACACCGCGTACCTGCTGTACACGTCGGGGTCGACCGGGCGGCCCAAGGGGGTGGCGGTCAGCCAGCGCAGCCTCACCGCGTTCGTGACCGCGGCGGGCCGGCACTTCGGGCTCGACGGCACCTGCCGGGCCATCGCGTTCGCCGCCCTGGGCTTCGACGTGTCGGTGCTGGACCTGCTGACGCCCCTGGCGCACGGGGCGAGCGTGCAGCTCGTGCCGGACGCCGACCGGACCGACCCGGCCCGGCTGCAACGGTTCCTGGCCGCGCACGAGGTCACCTGGGGGTTCATCCCGCCCGCCCTGCTGCCGCTGCTCGACCCGGCCCGGCTGCCCACGCTGCGCGCCGTCGTCACCGCCGGCGAACCGCCGGGACCGGAACAGGTGGCCCGGTGGTCCGCCCCACCCCACCGCCGGCTGCACAACTGGTACGGCCCGACGGAGACGACCGTCTGCGTGGTCGGCGGCGAGCTGACCGGCCGGTGGCGGCGGCCGGTGCCGATCGGCCGGCCGCTGCCCGGCTGCCGGGCGTACGTGCTCGACGAGCGGATGAGGCCGTGCCCGCCCGGCGTCCCCGGTGAGCTGTACATCGGCGGTGTACAGGTGGCCCAGGGGTACTGGCGGCAGCCGGGCCTGACCGCCGAGCGGTTCGTGCCGGACCCGTACGGCGACGAGCCGGGAGCGCGGCTGTACCGCACCGGCGACCGGGCGGCGTGGGAGGCCGACGGGCGCATCGCGTACCTCGGCCGGCTGGACCGGCAGGTGAAGATCCAGGGACAGCGCGTCGAGATCGGCGAGGTCGAGTCCGTGGTACGCGGGCATCCCCGGGTCACCCAGGCCGTCGTCGACGTGGCACCGGCCGGGGACGGCACCGCCCCCGGCCCGAACCCCGGGGAGCTCGTCGCGTTCGTCACCCCGGCCGACGGCCCCGACCTGGCGCAGCTTCGGGAGTACTGCGCGCGGTGGCTGCCGGCGTACATGCTGCCCACCCGGGTGGTGCGGCTGGACGCGCTGCCGCTGACCGCCGCCGGCAAGACCGACCTGCGGGCGTTGCGCGAACGGCTGTCCGGGCCGGCGGACGCGGCGGCGCCGGCACCGGAGCCGGCGGCGTCGGTCGCGGCGACCGTGGCGGCGGTCTGGGCCGAGGTCCTGCGCGTGCCGGCGCCGGCCCCACAGGACGGGTTCCTCGACTCCGGTGGGCACTCGCTGGCCGCGATGCGGCTGGTCGCGGCGCTGCGGGACCGGCTCGGCCGGGACGTCGCCGTGGCGGACGTCCACGCCGGCCGTACCCTGGGCGGACTCATCCGTCGGGTCGAGGCCGCACCGCCCCTGGACGACGTCGACCTCGCCGTCGCAGGCGCGGTCCCCACGCTCTCCCCGGCACAGCGGCGGATGTGGTTCGTCGAGCAGGTGGCACCGGGCACGCCGACCCACAACATCACGTTCGCCGAACGGCTGCGCGGGCCGCTCGACCTGGCCGCCCTGCGCACCGCGCTCGCCACGGTCGTGCGGCGCCACGCGGCGCTGCGCTGGCGGGTACCGCGGCGCGACGGCGTGCCCACGGTCGCGGTCGTCGACGCCACCGCCGAGGTCCCGCTGCCGGTACGCGACCTCACCGCCGGCACCCGCCGGGAGCGGGAACAGGCGCTGCGCGCGGCGCTGGACGCCGCGGCGCTCGTCCCGTTCGACCTGGCCACCGGCCCGCTGTGGCGGGCGACGCTGCTGCGGCTGGCCGACGACGAGCACGTTCTGGCGTTCGCCGTGCACCACCTGGTCTTCGACGGCTGGTCGCAGCAGGTGTTCTACCGCGACCTCGCCGCCGGGTACGCCGCCGCGCTCGACGGCCGACCACCCGACCTCCCACCGTTGCGTGTCGGGTTCGCCGACTACGTCGCGACCCTGGCCGCGCGCGCGGCCCGCAACGGCGCCGCGCACCTGCGCTGGTGGGTGCGGCGGCTTGCGGGCGCGCCGACGGTCTGCGACCTGCCCCGCGACCGGGCCCGCCCGGCCACCCAGTCCCACCGCGGCGCCGCCCGGGACGCCGAACTGGACGCGGCGGCCACCGCCGCGGTCCGGGCGGTGGCGCGGCGTGCCGGCGCCACCCCGTACGCGGTGCTGCTCGCCGCGTTCGCCCAGCTGCTGCGACGGCTCACCGGACAGGCGGACCTGGTCGTCGGGGTGCCGTTCGCCGACCGGGACCACGTCGCGTTCGAGCCGCTGGTCGGGCTGCTGCTGCAGATCCTGCCGGTGCGGCTGCGGGTGGCCGACGAGGACACCTTCACCGACCACGTCCGGCGCTGCGCCGAGGAACTCCAGCTGGCCGCCGAGCACCGCGACGCGCCGCTGGACCGCATCGTCGAGGCGCTGCGGGTCCCCCGCGACCTGGGCCGCAACCCGCTGGTCCAGGTGATGTTCAACATGTACACGTTCGGCCAGGCCCGGCTGGAACTGCGCGGCTGCGTCGCGGAGCCGGTGCCGGCGGGCCTGCCGGGCGCGATGTTCGACCTCACGCTGTACGTCACCGAACACGGCGACGGGCTGCGCCTGGAGGCGGTCTACAACCCGGACCTGTACGACGACGCCCGCGTCGCCGCGCTCCTCGACACGTACCGCCACCTGGTCGGTGAGCTGACCGCCGCCCCCGACACGCCGGTCGGGCGGGCCCCGGCCCGGCCGCCGGGGGCGGCGCTGCCGGGCTGGGACACCCCGCTGCCACGCCGGGCCGGGGTGCCGGTGCTGCGCCGGGTCGCGCAGCGGGTCGCGGAGCACCCCGACGCCCCGGCCGTCGTCGGGGTCGGCGGCGAGTTGACCTACCGCGCGCTCGACGCGCTGCGGCGCCGGACCGCCGCCGCGGTCACCGCCGCCGGGATCGGCCCGGCGGAGACGGTCGCCGTCCTGGCCAGCCGGCACGTGGCGCTGCCGGCGCTGCTGCTCGGCGTGCTGTCGGCCGGTGCCCGGTGGGCGGTGTTGGACGCCACGCTGCCGGCCGCCCGGCTCGCCCGCCAGGCCGCGGCCGCCTCCGCGAGGGCGCTGCTCGTCTGCCCGGACGTGGCGGTGCCCGAGGAACTGGCCGACCTGGTCCCGGTCGTTCCCGCCGACACCGCGCCGGCGGTGGAGGACGCCGC
>CALGAM010000095.1 GCA_937951935.1 uncultured Micromonospora sp.
TGTGTCATCCGGAGCACGTCCAGGGCGTCGTCGAGCTGCTGCTCGGTGATCCGGCCGTCCTCGACGTGGCCCCGCTCGACCACCACCGCCCGGATCGACATCTCCTTGGCCAGGGCCTCCTTGGCGATCGAGGCCGCCTCGTCGTACCCGAGGTACCGGTTGAGCGGGGTGACGATCGACGGCGAGCCCTCGGCGTACGCCAGGCAGACGTCGACGTTGGCGACCAGCCCGACCACGCAGCGGTCGGCGAGCAACCGGCTCGCGGCGGCCAGCAGCCGGATCGACTCCAGGACGTTGCGGGCCAGCACCGGCAGCATCACGTTCAGCTCGAAGTCGCCCTGCGAGCCGGCGAAGCCGACCGCGGCGTCGTTGCCGATCACCTGCGCGCAGACCTGCCGCACCGCCTCGCAGACCACCGGGTTCACCTTGCCCGGCATGATCGAGGAGCCGGGCTGGAGGTCGGGGATCTGCACCTCGCGCAGACCGGCGCGCGGCCCGGAGCCCATCCACCGGATGTCGTTGGCGATCTTGTAGAGACCGACCGCGTACGTCCTGAGCTGCCCGGAGACCTCCACCAGGGCATCCCGGGCGCCCTGCGCCTCGAAGTGGTTGCGCGCCTCGGTCAGCGGCAGCCCGGTCATCTCGCGCAGCGTCTCGATCACCCTCGGCGCGAAGCCGACCGGGGTGTTGATGCCGGTGCCGACCGCGGTCCCGCCGAGCGGCAGCTCGGCCAGGCGCGGCAGACAGCTCTCCAGCCTCTCGATCCCGTACCGCACCTGCGCGGCGTAGCCGGAGAACTCCTGCCCCAGGGTCACCGGGGTGGCGTCCATCAGGTGCGTCCGCCCCGCCTTCACCACCTCGGCGAACTCGTCCACCTTGGCCTCCAGGACGAACTGGAGGTGACGCAGCGCGGGCAGCAGGTCGTGCACCACCGCCTGGGTGGCGGCCAGGTGGATCGAGGAGGGGAAGACGTCGTTGCTGGACTGCGAGGCGTTCACGTCGTCGTTCGGGTGCACCTCCCGGCCCAGCTCGCGGGCGGCGAGGGTGGCGATCACCTCGTTGGCGTTCATGTTGGACGAGGTGCCGGAACCGGTCTGGAAGACGTCGACCGGAAACTGGTCGTCGTAGCCGCCGGCGGCGACGTGCGCCGCCGCCGTCGCGATCGCCTCGGCGACGTCCGCGCCGATCACCCCGAGCTCGGCGTTGACCCGGGCGGCCGCGCCCTTGATCTGGGCCAGGGCCCTGATGTGGGCGGGTTCCAGCCCACGCCCCGAGATCGGGAAGTTCTGCACCGCGCGCTGGGTCTGGGCCCGCCACAGCGCCTCGACGGGCACCTCCACCTCGCCCATCGTGTCGCGCTCGACCCGGTAGCCGGTGGCCTCTGGTGTGCTCACGGCTCCATCCTGCCCCGCGCCGACCCGCCCCGCAGATGATCGCGCCGACCTCACCATGCGGGGTCACGCCGCCTCCGCGGCAGCCCCACCACCCGGGGGTCACGCCGCCTCCGCGGCAGCCTCACCGTCCGGGGACGTGTCGCCCGCGAGAGATCGCGGTCACCCCACCCAGGATTCGTCCCGCGCCCCCGCCCGGCCGTGGCCGGCGACGACGGCGGCCTGCTCCAGCTCCCCGAGCCGGCGGCGAACCTCGTGCTGCTCCGGGGACTCCACCTGGACGTACAGGGCCAGCGCCCGGGTCCAGTACGACCGGGCGGCGGCCGGGTCGGTCGGGCGGAGGCAGGCGGCGATACCGTCCAGGGCCCGCGCCTGCTCCAGCAGGCACTCGATCCGCGTCGCCACGTGCAGGGCCTGCCGGTGCAACTCCAGGGCGGCGTCGATCTCCCCGAGGTCACACAGGTCCCGACCCAGCAGGTTCCGGGCCGTGCACTCGCCACCCCGGTCCCCGGCGTCACGCATCGCGGCCAGCGCCGCCCGGTGCCGTTCCGCCGCCTCGGCCGGCCGCCCGCGGGCCCGCTCGACCGCGCCGATCTCGTTGAGCAGGTCGCCCTCGGCGAAGTGGTTGCGCAGCGTCCGCAGCATCCGCAGGGCGGCGTGCATCCGGCTCAGCGCCGCGTCGTACGCGCCCATCCGGCCGTACACCGCGCCGATCGCGCCCAGGGTGTCCGCCACCACGTCGATCTTGCCGTGCTGCCGGGCCAGGAAGAGACGGTTCCGCAGCACCCGCAGCGCGTCGGCGTACCGCCCCAGCTCCATGTAGCCGTTGCCGAGGTTGGTCAGCGCGTTGGGCATGGTGCGCCAGTCGTCGGTCTGCCGAGCCAGGGCCAGCCCGTGCTCCAGCAGCCGCACCGCCTCGCTGGTCCGGCCCAGCATGAGCAGCGGCAGGCCGAGATTGACGTACGCCACCGACTGCCCGGCGAGATTTCCGAGACGTTCCCAGATCCCGATCACCACCCGGAGCGAGTCCGCCGAGCGCCGGAACTCGCCCAACCGGAAGTACGCCGAGGCCAGGTAGTTGTGCATGGTGGCGATGCCGCGGTCGTCGCCGAGTGCCTCCGCGGCCCGCAGTCCGTGCGTGTGGGTCTGGATGAGCTCGTCGAGGTGCCCACCGTCGAAGAGCTGCCGCCAGTTGGCCCTGGCGAGCTGCCAGCCGTACCGGTGCAGGCCCTGTTCGACCGCGAGGGTGACCAGCGGGACCAGGTTGCCCCGCTCGGCGTCCAGCCAGCTCCGCCCGCCCCGGGCGGCGACCGCGACCAGGTCGGGCCGGTCCGGCTCCCCGGACACGATCGAGTGCAGGTTCCCGGTCGCCTCGAACGTCTGGCTCACCTCGACGGCGGTGTGCAGGCAGAAGTCGAGCAACGCCCGCAGCGCCTCCCGCCGGTCCGGCTCGGCGTCGGCGACCGCGGCCAGCTCGGCGGCGTACTGCCGGACCAGGTCGTGGAGCCGGAACCGACCGGCGTCCAGTTCGTCCACCAGGTGGGCGTCGACCAGCTCGTCGAGGTGCTCCTGGGCGACCGCCAGCGGCAGCCCGGTCAGCGCCGCCACGGCACACCGGTCGAACCCCTCGCCGGGATGCAGTCCGAGACGCCGGAACGTCCGCCGCACCGGGGCGGGAAGCTGCGCGTACGACAGTGCGAACGCGTCCACCAGGGTGCGGTGCTCGACGGCGAACTCGGCGAGGACCGGCCGGTCCCCCTCGCCGAGTCGTTCGGCCAGGTCGGCGACCCGCCACCGGGGCCGGTGCGCCAGCCGGGACCCGGCGAGCCGGATCGCCAGCGGCAGGTAACCGCAGCGGCGCACCACGTCGGCGGCGGCCTCCGGCTCGGCCCGGATCCGCTCCGGGCCGGCGATGCGGGCCAGCAGTTCCACCGCCTCACCGGGCTCCAGCACGGTCAGCGACTGCGCCCGGACCCCGTCGAGGCCGACCAGCCGCCGCCGGCTGGTGATCAGGGTCAGACAGCCGGGGGCGGCCGGCAACAGTGGACTGACCTGCGCGGTGCTGGCCGCGTTGTCCAACACGACCAGCGCCCGCCGGCTGGCCAGTTCGGTCCGCCAGAGCGCCACCCGGTCGGTGGGGTCGGCCGGAATCCGTTCCCCCGGGATGCCGAGCTGGCGCAGCAGCACGGCGAGGGCGGTGGACGGAGCGAGTGGGCCCCGCACGCTGTGCCCCTGAAGATCGATGAACAGGTGCGCGTCCGGGTACCGGGGGCCGAGCGCGGTGGCCAGGTGGACGGCGAGGGTCGTCTTGCCGCTGCCCGGCATGCCGTCGACCACGTACACCGCCGAGACGTCCGGCTCGCTGTCCTCGATCTCCTTGCGCAGCCGCGCCACGGTGTCCTGCCGGCCCGTGAAGTCGACGATCGCCCGGGGCAGGCAGCGGACCGGCGGCCGGGACGTCACCGCGCCGTCCCGACGTACCGCGACGGCGGGGGTGTCGACCCCCGCCTCGTCTGCGGTGGTGGGCGCACCCCGACCCGCCCCGGCGCCCTCCCCGCCCGGATCCCCCTCGGCCACGCGGTCGGCGCTCTCCCCGCCCGGAGGGCGTCCGCCCGACTCCCCCTCGGGGAGGCGGTCGGCGATCTCCTCTCCGGTGTCCTCACCGGCGAGCAGCCGCCGGTGGATGGCCCGCAACGCGGCCCCGGGCTCGATGCCGAGTTCGGCGTGCAGGATCTCCCGGCCGGTGCGGAACACGGCGAGCGCCTCGGCCCGCCGGCCGCTGTCGGCGAGCGCCCGCATGAGCTGGCCGCGCAGCCGTTCCCGCAGCGGGTGTCGCTCGACCAGGTCGGTCAGCTCGGCGATCAGGTCGCCCGTGCCGCCGATCCGCAGCTCCACCTCGAAGCGCTCCTCCAGCGCGAGCATGCGCTGCTCGTCGAGGAAGGCGGCGCCGCGCCGGATCGCCTCGCCGGAGAGCCCGGCGAGAGCCGGACCACGCCACAGCGCGAGCGCGGCCCGGTACGTCTCGCGCGCCGTCGCCCACCGCCGCGCGGCGGCGGCCGCGCGGGCCTCGGCGACCATCCGTTCGAAAACCTGGGCGTCGAGGTCGTCGGGGCCGAGCACGACCCGGTAGCCGGCGGGACCGGTGACGATGGTGTCGCCCGGCACCCCGACGCTGCTGAGGAGCCGGCGAAGTCGGGACACGCAGGTCTGCAGCTGACCCCGGGCGGTCGCCGGTG
The DNA here is from genome assembly GCA_937951935.1 of uncultured Micromonospora sp. Taxonomy (GTDB): domain Bacteria; phylum Actinomycetota; class Actinomycetes; order Mycobacteriales; family Micromonosporaceae; genus Plantactinospora. The sequence goes on from CALGAM010000095.1 coordinate 4,628, forward strand.
GCTTGGCCTCCCACACGGCGTCCACCAGATCGTCGACCGGCACCACCTTGTTGGCGTTCAGCAGCAGCACGGCGAGGACGGTCCGGTCCCGGTTGGCCGTCACCACCGACTCACCGCCGCCCACCTGGAGCGGGCCGAGGACCCCGAATCGCATGGCGGCTCCCCGAGCGTGGTCGTGTCCGGCTGCAGAGTAACCCGCCGGTCACAGCCCGCAGGAACGGAATGAGAGCGAGGTGGGAGCGGATCGATAGCGCGTGCCGGGACACTCCCTGCGGGACGGTTGACAGCACGCGACGAACACCGACGGGGGCGGTGCGTCCGGTCCTCGCCGCAGGCTGGTGGACGCACCGGGTCGGAGCAGCGCTTTCGTCGGCTTCCACACCTGAGGGAGACACCACTGATGGACGCCGCCGCCGCACCCGCGACGAGCCGGAGGGCACCGGCCGTCGGGGACGTCCTCCACTTCGCCGAGTCCGACTACTGCTACGGGGTCGGCCCACTTGTGTTGCGAGTCACTCGGGTCGGTGCCGACCCGCGACGTTATCCGCGGCTCGAATGGCTTTCGCTGCACGGCGTGGAGCTGCGTGAGGATGGCAGCGTTGGCCCCGAACGCCAGGTGCTGGTCCGCACCAGTGCACTGCCTCCCGCCGCCTGAGCCGTACCAGCCCGACCCGGGTGGGCGGTGACGGCGGCTCACCCGCCGGAACTTTGAGGCTCCGCGTCCGCCCGACCCGGACGGCGGTGACGGCGGGCTGCCGGGCCGCTCGTGGGACGGCCCGGCAGCCGTGCCGCCGGCATCCGGCCGGCGGCCACCGCCCTCGCGGGCCGGACGCCCGCCGGACGGGCGACCGAGTCCCCGGTGGAGCGACCAACGCCGGCCGTCGGGGATCAACAGTCGTCGGCGGTCAGCAGCGGCCGGCCGACGACCGGTCAACGGCCGACCGGCGACCGGCGGCCGACCGCCCCCGGGGGGGACGGCCGACCGGCGACCGGCGGTCAACCGACGGTCAGCGGCGCCCGATGGTCAGCACCGGCTTGGTGACCTCGGCGAAGAAGTCGTTGCCCTTGTCGTCGACGACGATGAAGGCCGGGAAGTCCTCGACCTCGATCTTCCAGACCGCCTCCATGCCGAGTTCCGGATACTCCAGCACCTCGACGTGCTTGATGCAGTCCTGGGCGAGCCGGGCCGCCGGGCCGCCGATCGAGCCGAGGTAGAAGCCGCCGTACTTCTGGCAGGCGCGGGTCACCTGGGCGGAACGGTTCCCCTTGGCCAGCATCACGTACGACCCGCCGGCCGCCTGGAACTTCTCCACGTAGGCGTCCATCCGCCCCGCCGTGGTCGGGCCGAACGATCCCGAGGCGTAGCCCTCCGGGGTCTTCGCCGGGCCGGCGTAGTAGACGGCGTGGTCCCGCATGTACTGCGGCATCGGCTCACCGGCGTCCAGCCGCTCGGCGATCTTGGCGTGGGCGATGTCCCGGGCCACCACCAGCGGACCGGTGAGGGAGAGACGGGTCCTGACCGGATACTTCGACAGCTCGGCCCGGATGGCGTCCATCGGGCGGTTCAGATCGATCCGGACCACCCCGGCGCCCTGGTCGAGGTCGGCGTCGGTGATGTCGGGCAGGAACCGCGCCGGGTCGGTCTCCAGCCGCTCCAGCCACACCCCCGACGGGGTGATCTTGCCCATCGCCTGCCGGTCGGCCGAGCAGGAGACCGCGATCGCCACCGGGCAGGAGGCGCCGTGCCGGGGCAGCCGGATCACCCGCACGTCGTGGCAGAAGTACCGGCCACCGAACTGCGCGCCGATGCCGAACTCCCGGGTCATCGCCAGCACCTCGGCCTCCAGTTCCAGGTCCCGGAAGCCGTGCCCGAGCACGGAACCCGAGGTGGGCAGGTTGTCCAGGTACTTCGCCGAGGCGAGCTTCGCGGTCTTCAGGGCGTACTCGGCGGAGGTGCCGCCGACCACGATCGCCAGGTGGTACGGCGGACAGGCCGAGGTGCCGATCGACCGCAGCTTCTCCTCCAGGAACTGCATCAGCCGGGTCGGGTTCAGCAGCGCCTTCGTCTCCTGGTAGAGGAACGACTTGTTGGCCGAGCCGCCGCCCTTGGCCATGAAGAGGAACTTGTAGGTGTCCGGGTGGCCGTCCGGGTCCTCGGCGTAGATCTCGATCTGGGCCGGCAGGTTGTTCCCGGTGTTGCGCTCCTCCCACATCGTCAGCGGGGCGAGCTGGGAGTACCGGAGGTTGAGCTGGGTGTACGCCTGGTAGACCCCGAGCGAGATCGCCTCCTCGTCGGACCCGTCCGTCAGCACGTGCCGGCCACGCTTGCCCATGACGATCGCGGTCCCGGTGTCCTGGCACATCGGCAGGACGCCGCCGGCCGCGATGTTGGCGTTGCGCAGCAGGTCGAGCGCCACGAAGCGGTCGTTCGGCGAGGCCTCCGGGTCGTCGATGATGGCGCGAAGCTGGGCGAGGTGTGCCGGCCGCAGGTAGTGGGCGATGTCGTGCATCGCCTCGGCGGTCAGCGCGGTGAGCACCGCCGGCTCCACCGTGAGGAAACGCCGGCCGCCCGGCCCGTGGACCACGTCGACGCCCTCGTCGGTGACCAGGCGATACTCGGTCTGGTCGGCGCCGACGGGCAACAGGGGAGAGTAGGAGAACGGCGCGCCACTGCTCATGGCTGGCAAGCCTAGGGCAGTCCCCCTGGTCCGGCCCACCCACCGGGGCGGCGCTGCGACACCGCTCTCATCCCACGCGTCCGACACGCCCACCTCGCCGCCACCCGGCCCCCGGGTCGCCGGAGGATCGGCGGCCGTCGACCGCCCGCGCCACGCCGCGGGTGCGACCGCCGTGCGAGGAGCAGCCGGCCGACCCTCAACCGGTCGACCCTCAGCCGGCCTTGCCGCCGCCGGCCGGCGGACACGCCGGCTGTTTCGGGCCGCCGCAGTCCTGCCCCGAACCGGGATCCGGATTCGGCCCACCCGGCTCACCGGACACGCCGCCGAAGCGGACGTACCCGAGGTCGCGGCCCTTCCCGATCACCATGCCGGCCCGTCCCACCGCCAGCACCTTCGCCGATGAGCGGACGTTGGCCAGTTCCCGTCCGCTGCGCGGCTCCAGCGCGACGATCCGCTGCGGCTCACGATCGATCACCACCGCGGCGTACGGGGCGAGCGCGGCGCCACCGTCGGGATGGACCGGTCGGCTCCACCGGGGCCGGTCGATGCCGAGTTCGTGGCCGGTCACCGTCCTCCCGTCGGCGGAGCGGGCCAGCGCGTACCGGTCGTCGACGGCGAGGAGCCGCTGGCCCCGGGCGCCGGTCCAGAGCATCCGCCCGTCGTACGCGTCGACGATCGCCTCCCGGCCGTCGCCGGTGACGCCGACGATGACGTTCTCCCCGCCCTGCGGATCCTCCCGCTGCGGGCAGCCGGCGCCGTCGGCGGTACGGAGGTTCAGCCCGTCGCGCCGCCACACCTCCTGCCCGGTCAGCGGGTCGCGCGCCACGACCGTGAAGTAGCAGGTGCCGTCCGCGGCACGCGCCTCGATCCGGAGCATCCGGCCGCCGACCACCACGATCCGGTCGCGCGCCCCCGGCCTGACGTTCTGCACGGTACGGCCCGTCGCGGTGTCGACGATGTGCACCTGCCCGTCGACCGGGAACCCGATCAGCGGCGGCATCTCCACCGGGCCGGCCGCCCCGTCGTGGACCCCCCGGGTGGTCAGCCGCCGGGTGCCCTGCACCTCCGGATTGCCGGCCAGCGGCCCGGTCTCCACCCCGGGCAGGAAGGTGGTCCAGATCGGGACCGTCCCGCGTGGCTCGTACGCCGTCAACTGGCAGTCCCGCGGAGCGCGGCAGCGAACGTCGAGCACCGCGTTCCGGTACGTCCAGACGCCGGACGCCGCGCCGTCCCTGCGCCGGACCGCGCCGGTCTCGGGGTCCAGCAGTTCGTAGCCCCTGCTGAGCAGCTTGCCGACCGCGACGACGGCGTCCCGGTCGCCGCCGGCCACCGCCGCCCAGTCGGCCTTGCGTTCCCACAGCCGCAGGCCGGTGGCGAGGCTGCGCGCCTCGACCCGGGTGCGGTAGCGGACCACCACCGTGTTGCCGACGATGGTGACGTTCTGTGGCGTGCCGCCGATCCGCTGCTGCCAGACGACGTCGGGTTCGGAGAGCGGTTGATCGCGGTCGATCCACGACCACATGGTCGGAAAAGGGTTCCAGATGTTCGTGGCGGCGAGCACGATCACCGCGATCAGCGCGACGGCCAGAGCGATCTTCACGCCCAGACCACCGGCGCTCCCCTTCGCCATTCCGCTACCGTAAACGAGATCGCCCGGTTCGGATGGCTAGGACGGTCCGTGTCGCCAGGGCGAACGCCCAGCTCGCGCGCGCGGGCGGGCCGGGCGGGGCGGCGCCGGCGGACCGGTGTCCGCGTCGCGCGCGTCGGCGGGCCGCGGGCGCAGCCGGCGCCAGAGCAGCCCGGTCGCGGTCAGCGACGCCAGGCCGGCGAGCGCCATCACCGTGCCGGGCGCGAGCACCTCGGCGAGTGCCCCGGCGAGACCCGCGGCAACCCCCTGCGTGGTCATCAACCCGGTGCTGAGCAGCCCGAACGCCTGGCCGCGCCGCGATTCGGGCACGGCGGAGACGAAGCGGCGGGCCAGCCCGAGCTGGTAGCCGAAGCCGAGGGTGGACAGCCAGAAGAGCGCGGTGGCCGTCGCCAGTGCGGGCCGGGCGACGAAGGCCAGCATCGGCGCCCCGAGGAGAAGCGCCAGCCACGGCGTCAGCCGCTCCCGCCGGGCCGGCGCGAGCAGCCGGCCCACCGCGAGCTCACCGGTCAGCATGCCGAGCGCGGAGGCGGCGAAGAGGACGCCGGCGTCCGCCGCCCGGCCCAGCGCCGAGACGTACGGCACGATGACGCCCTCGGCGGCGACCACCAGTGCCCCGGGCAGCCACTGGGCCAGCAGCAGTCCCCGGATCCGCGGGTCGGCGAGGAGGAGACGGTTGACCCGCCAGGTCTGGCCGACCACCCCCGACCGCCCGCCGGCCGGGTCCCCTCCCGCGCCCGCCGCCGCGGTCGCGGACCGGGCCGGGCGCGCGGTGAGCCCGTACCGGGTCAGGAGTGCCGAGATCGCGCAGGTGGCGGCGGTCAGCCACAGCGCGCCGTACGGACCGACCAGGTTGAGCAGCAGCCCGCCGGCCGCGAACCCCAGCACCTGGGTCGCGCCGGCGGCGACCGTGAACAGGGACCGGCCCAGCACGTAGGAGTCCCCGGACAGCAACTCCGGGAGCAGGGCGTTCCGGGTCGCCGTACTCACCGGCGCCAGAAGGCCGACGGCGAAGACCAGCCCGAGCATCCCGGCCGGCGGCAGGACCCCGCAGGCGAGCAGCGCGGCGCTGGTCAGCCGCAGCAGGTCGTACCCGACCAGCAGGGCCCGGGGCGGCCACCGGTCGGCCAGGGAGATCAGGAACAGGCCGCCCACCGCGTGCGGCAGGAACCCGACCACGTACGCGAACGCGGAGAGCAGCGGCGACCCGGTGCGGTCGTACACCAGCACGGCGAGGGCGAGCATCTTCGCCGTCTCGCCGACCATGAAGACACCGAAGCCGGTGAAGAGCACCAGGAACTCCGGCACGGCCAGCACGGCCCGGAAGGTCGCCGGCCGCTCCCCGGCGCCCGGTCCGGCACTGTGGGAGGAGCTCACCGGGTCAGGGTCTCCGGGGGACGCCGAGCAGGCCACACTTTCGGCCAGGGACGAAACGTCGGCCGAGGGCGTGGCGGTGACGGCGATCCGGGCGGGGTCACCCGGACCGCGGCCCGGGGTGCCTAGGCTGCATGGCGTGCGGATCGAGGTCACGCCGGCCGACGTGGCGGCGAGCCGTTTCGCCATCTCGCCGCTCGGCGAGACGATGTCGGCCCTGCGGCTGCACGCCGGGCAGAACTCGTCGGCGGTACTGCGGCCGTGGCTGGCCCGGACCCGCGAGCGTTACCTGAGGCTACGCCGCGAGTACCCGGCGCTCGGCACACTGCTCGGCCTGCTGCGCCGCAACGGGTACAACGCCGACTTCATCCAGCCGCCCCCGGCCGGGGTCGGGATGAGCTTCGCCGACGAACTCGCCGTCGTCCGGGCCACCCCGGTCGCGCAGGCCCGCGACGAGCTGGCCCGGAACCTGGCCGGGCACCCGAGCCCGCCGGCGCACGCCCGCCAGATCCTCGCGGCACCGGACGTGGTGGCCCGGATCGCCGACGCGATCGAGGCGGCCTGGACGGCCCTGGTGGCGCCGGACTGGCCGCGGCTGCGGGCGATCCTCGAACGGGACGTGGTGCGGCGGGCGGGGCAGCTCGCCGCGTACGGCTGGGCGGCGGCCCTGGCCGACCTCGATCCGCGGCTGCGCTTCGTCACCGACCGGGACGGCAGCCGTATCGAGATCAAGAACCGGAACCGGGGCACCTACGCCCTGGCCGGCAGGGGACTGCTCTTCGTACCGAGCGTCTTCGGGCCGATGATCACCTATGTCGAACCTCCCTGGCCGTACGCGATCGTCTATCCCGCCCGGGGCGTCGCCGACCTGCTCGGGGCACCGCGCCCGGGACGCGCTCCGGACGCGCTGGACCGGCTGATCGGCCCGACCCGGGCGGCGATCCTGCGGGCCCTGGCCGTTCCCGCGACGACCACCCAGCTCGTCGCCCAGCTCGGTGCCGGCCTGGGCACGGTCGGCGGGCACCTGGCGGTGCTCCTGCGTGCCGGCCTGGTCAGCCGGGTCCGGGTCGGCCGGTCGGTCCGCTACGAGCGCACCCCGCTCGGTGAGGCGCTCGCGGGCGAGGCACCCGAGGCGGCGGGGTCGACGGGGTCGGTGTCGGTGGCCGGCCCGGCCGGTGCGGAGCCGGCCGGTGCGGAGGCGGCCGGTGCGGAGGCCGGGCTCGTGGACGCGGCCGCGGAGGCCGGACCGGATCCGGCCGGGGCGGTGCCGGTGATCGCGCGCAGCAGGGGCAGGACCCGGTAGGGGATCTTCTCGGCGAGCGCGATGATGCTCGACGCCCGGGCGATCCCCTCGTGCGACATGACCTGGTCGAGCACCCGCTGCAGGTCGGCGTTGGACCGGGCGACGATCCGGCACAGCACGTCGCCGGAGCCGGTGATGGTGTGCGCCTCCAGCACCTCGGGTATCGCCCGCAGGTGGTTCGTCACCGGATCGTGGCCGTGCCGTTGGTTGATCTCCAGCGTGACGAACGAGGTCACCCCGAACCCGACGGCGGCCGGATCCACGTCCGGCCCGAACCCCTGGATGACGCCCCGGGCGATCAGCTTGTCGAGCCGGGCCTGCACGGTGCCACGGGCGACCCGCAGCCGGCGTGAGCACTCCAGGACCCCGATCCGGGGCTCGGCGGCGAGGAGATCGATCAGCCTGACATCGAGCTGGTCGAGCTGGACATCTTGCATAGCTATCACGGTAGTTGGCCGTACGAAATGCACAACCTGATCAGCGAGTTGCGAATGTGTTGCCCAGATCGCACCCGGCCATGATGCTCACGGGAAGGATGGCCGCGCCACCGTCGCCAGACCCGGGCGGCGACGCGGCAGGCAGTCGCGGGGCCGCGGGTACGCCCGCGGGACCCCGCGCGGAGGACGGCCGTGCCGCCCACCCGGCCGGCCACGGTAGTCAGGGAGGCACGACGATGACCAGCGCACTCCAGCAGCCCGCCACCACCGACCCGGACGCCGACGTCGACGTCGACCGGCTCGTCGGCGCCGTCGCGCACGACGACTCCGCCGACCCCTTCCCGGTGCTGGGCATCGACCACGTCCGCTTCGTCGTCGGCAACGCGAAGCAGAGCGCGCACTACTACTCGACCGCGTTCGGCATGACCTGCGTCGCCTACCGGGGACCGGAGCAGGGCTACCGCGACCACGCGGAGTACGTGCTGACCAGCGGCTCCGCCCGGTTCGTCTTCACCGGGGCCGTCCGGCCCGACGCGCCGGAGGCGGCGCACGTGACCAAGCACGGCGACGGCATCCGCGACATCGCCCTCGCGGTGCCGGACGTCGACGCGGCGTACGCGTACGCCACCGCGCAGGGCGCGACCGGTCTGGTCGAGCCGCACGACCTGACCGACGAGCACGGCACCGTCCGGGTGGCCAGCATCGCGACGTACGGCGACACCATGCACAGCCTCGTCGACCGGTCCCGGTACAACGGGCCGTTCCTGCCCGGGTTCGTCACCCGGCCGCCGATCGTCGACCGGCAGCCGATGATCGACGCCGGGGTCCAGCCCAAGCGCTTCTTCCAGGCCATCGACCACATCGTCGGCAACGTCGAACTGGGCAAGATGGACGAATGGGTGAAGTTCTACCAGAGGGTCATGGGCTTCACCAACATGGCCGAGTTCATCGGCGACGACATCGCCACCGAGTACTCGGCGCTGATGTCGAAGGTGGTCGCGAACGGCACCCGCCGGGTGAAGTTCCCGCTCAACGAGCCGGCGATCGGCCGCCGGAAGTCCCAGATCGACGAGTACCTGGAGTTCTACCAGGGGCCGGGCGCCCAGCACGTCGCGCTGGCCACCAACGACATCCTGGCCAGCGTCGACGCGATGAAGGCGGCCGGGGTCGAGTTCCTGGACACCCCGGACTCGTACTACGACGACCCGGAGCTGCGGGCCCGGATCGGCACGGTCCGGGTGCCGATCGAGGAGCTGAAGAAGCGCCGCATCCTGGTCGACCGGGACGAGGACGGCTACCTGCTCCAGATCTTCACCAAGCCGGTGCAGGACCGGCCGACGGTGTTCTTCGAGCTGATCGAGCGGCACGGATCCCTCGGCTTCGGCAAGGGGAACTTCAAGGCGCTGTTCGAGGCGATCGAGCGGGAGCAGGCGGCTCGCGGGAACCTGTAACACTGTCCGGCGTGACCGACCACCCTGTGCACCCGGCACCGTCACTCGGCGAGGGCCGGCCGTCGGCCGGCCCTCCCGCCGCCACGCCCGGTCACGCCAGCCCGCCGGGCCAGCCCACACACGCGGTTCCCCCCGACCACGCCGGACCTGCCGCCGTCCCCGGCCAGCCCGGACCCACCCCTCTCCCGGGCCGGCCCGGACCCGTGCCTCCGCCCGGCCTGCCGCTGCCGCCCCCGCCGCCGACGAGTCCCGGCGGCCAACCACTCGCCTCGTTCGGTGACCGGCTCCTCGCCGTGCTGATCGACAGCGCCATCCTCGCCGGGGTCGGCCTCGTCCTGGCGATCCCCGCGGTGATCATCTTCGTCGTCGCCGTCGTGCCGGACCTCGGCGACGCCGGGTACGCGTCGGACGGCACCGCCGCCACGCCCGCCTTCCTCTCCGTCCTCCTGCCGTTCCTCCTGATGGAGGTCATGCTGATCGCGGTCCTGGTCGGCGTGCAGTACGTCTACCAGGTCGAGCTGTCGCGACGGACCGGACAGACCGTGGGCAAGCGGGTGATGAGGATCCGGATCGTGCCGCTGGACCCGACACGGCAGTTGACCCGGGGCATCCTCGCCCGGCGGTTCGTCGCCCAACTCGGCTGCAGCATGCTGCCGGCCCTGAACTATGTCGACGGTCTCTGGCAGCTGTGGGACAAGCCGTACCGGCAGTGCCTCCACGACAAGTTCGCTCAGACCGTGGTGGTTAAGGTTCCAGCGTGAACGTCAGGACTGAACCGAGGTCGTCGCGGTGACGGTGCAGCCGGGCTGGTACCCCGATCCCGCCGAGCCGACCACCCAGCGGTACTGGGACGGCGAGGGCTGGATCGGTGCGCCGTTGCCCGTCGACGCCACCCCGCCACCGGGCCCGCCGCCGGCCGAGCCGGAGCCCGGGTCGCCCGCCCCCGCGGGTGGGACACCCGCGGGCCCGTCCACCGCGCCGGGCACCCCACCCGGAACCCCCGGCTCCCCCGCCCCGCCGCAGGTACTCGGCCCCGGCGTGCCACCACCGCCGGTCGGGCCCGGCGTGCCACCGCCGTACGGACAGGGTCTGCCGCCGCACGGCGCCCCACCCGGCCCGCCACCGGGCTGGCCGCCGGGCAGCCCTCCGCCGCCGGGCTGGTGGCCGCACTGGACCGCACCGCCGCCGCGGCCCCACGGGCTACCGCTGGCGTCGTTCGGTGCCCGCGTGGTCGCCCGGATCATCGACATCGGCGTCGTGTTCCTGCTCAACGTCCTGGTCAACGGCTGGTTCGTCTGGCGGTTCGTCCAGGAGGTCGAACCGGTCTCCCGGGAGCTGAACCGGTGGCTGATGTCCGGCGGGACGGACCCGGCCACGGTGCCGCAGGTCAGCCGGCAGGCCGACTGGCTGCAGGTGGTCATCCTGCTCATCGCGGTCGCGCTCTGGTTCGCCTACGAGGTGCCGTCGGTGGCCAACACCGGGCAGACCCTCGGCAAGCGGCTGGTGGGGATCAAGGTCGTACCGGTGCTCGAGACCGAGCAGGTCAGCTTCGGCCGCTCCTTCCGGCGCTGGAACATGCTCGGCCTGCCGGTGTTCCTCTGGAGCTGCTGCGGCATCGGTTTCCTGATCCAGCTCCTCGACTGCGGGCTGTCGCTGGTCGACCGACCGCTGCAGCAGACGCTGCACGACAAGCGTGCCCAGACCGTCGTCGTCCAGCTTCCCCGCCGCACCACCACCCCCGCCGGCGCCGCCGGACCCACGACCCCCACCACCACCCCACCCGGCTCGCCCGCCGGTCCGACGACCCCCACCGCGCCGTCCGGCTCGCCCGGCTCGCCCGCCGGCAACGCCGACACCCCCACCGACCGCTCAGGAGGCACCGAGTCATGACCCGCCCGACCCCCGACCGGACCGTCCGACCCCCCCGACTGACCCGCCCCGACCTCGACGCACTGCCCAGCTACGTGCCGGGGCGCAACCCGGCGGACCTCGCCCGCGAGCTGGGGCTGCCCGAGGCGATCAAGCTGGCCAGCAACGAGGTGCCGTACGGTCCGCTCCCGGGGGTCGTCGAGGCGGTCGCCGAGGCGGTGGCGGGAACACACCGCTACCCGGACATGGGTGTGCTGGCCCTGCGGAACGCCCTGGCCGAGCGGTACGGGGTCAGCCCGGACCGGATCGCCACCGGCTGCGGGTCCGTGGCGCTCGCCGAGCACCTGGTCCGGGCCACCTGCCTGCCCGGGGACGAGGTCGTCTACTCGTGGCGCTCCTTCGAGGCGTACCCGATCATCGTGGCGACCAGCGGCGCCACCAGCGTGCAGGTGCCCAACGACGCCGACCACGGCCACGACCTGGCCGCGATGGCGGACGCGGTGACCGACCGGACCCGGCTGATCTTCGTGTGCAACCCGAACAACCCGACCGGCACGGCGGTACGCCGGGCCGAGCTGGACCGGTTCCTCGACGCCGTGCCCGACGACGTGCTGGTGGTGCTCGACGAGGCGTACCGGGAGTTCGTCACCGACCCGGAGGTGCCGGACGGGCTGGTGGCGTACGGCGACCGGCCCAACGTGGTCGTGCTGCGGACCCTCTCCAAGGCGTGGGGGCTGGCCGGGCTGCGGGTCGGGTTCCTGGTCGGCAGCCCCGAGGTGGCCGCCACGGTGCGCAAGGTGGTCACCCCGTTCTCCACCAGCCTGGCCGCCCAGGCCGGGGCGTTGGCCGCGCTCGGGCAGGCCGACGAGGTACGCCGCCGGTGCGCACTGGTGGTCGCCGAACGGGGGCGGGTCACCGAGGAGCTGCGCAAGCGGCTGCCGGCCGACGTGACGGTGCCGGAGAGCCAGGCGAACTTCGTCTGGTTGCCGCTCGGCGACCGGGCGGTGCCGTTCGCCCAGGCGTGCGAGGCACGTGGGGTCATCGTGCGGCCGTTCGCCGGTGACGGGGTGCGGGTCACCATCGGCACCCCGGACGAGAACGACGCCTTCCTCGCCGCCGCCGAGAGCGCCCGGTGACCGGGCGCGCCGTGACACCGGCTCAGGTGGCGGCGAGGATCACCGGCTGCTCGGCGAGGTAGTAGCGGCCGTCGGGGGCGCTCGGGTCGACCGGCTCGGCCAGCCGTTCCACCGCCACGAACCCGCCGGCCGCGTACGCGAACCCGGGCGACCAGACGGTGGAGTCCCGGCCGTACGTCAGCGGGAAGCGGGAACGTTCCGCACCGGTCGCCGTGTCGAGCGTGACCAGGTCCCCGGTCCCGGTCCGCAGGTGCAGCCGCCCCGGCTGGGTGGCGAGTATCCGGACCGGACCGCCGGCGTCCCACCGCCACCGCTCGACCCCGGAGGACACCGACCGGGCCACCAGCCCGGTCCCGTCCGGCGTCACCGCCAGCCCGTCGACCAGCACCGTCTCCGGCCCGTCCAACGGTGGGGCGGCCGACGGCACCGGACCGTCGACCAGCCACCCCCGGTTGACGCCGCCGACGGAGACCCGGATCGCCGCGCAGCGGGAGCGACCGACGACGCAGGCGAGCGGGGTGACCCGCAGGCCGGCCGCCGCCGGCTCCGCACCGCCGCGTGCGGGTCCGTCGGCGGGCGCCTCCCCGTTCGGGCGCCACCGGACGGCGAGCCGGCCGGTGGCCACGTCGACAACGTCGAGGGCGGGTACGTCGGCACAGGCCCGGGAGACGATGAGGTAACCGCCGTCGGTGGTCAGCCCGCCGGCCGGGTCGCCGTTCGCGCAGGCCGGGTCGGTTTCCGCCCGCCACAGCAGACGGCCGGAGTCGAGGTCGACGCCCCGGCGTTCGGTCGTACCGACGACGATCACGACCCGGGTGCCGTCCGTGGCGGTGGCGGTGAGCAGGCCGGTCGGGGCGTAGACGGTCGCGGCCCCGGTGCGCCGCCCGACGTACCCGTGCCCGGGGCGCGGCCCGGCGGCCCGCCAGCGGGGCTTCCCGGTGCGGGCGTCGAGGGCGACGAGCCTCCCGTCCGACCAGCGGGTCACCACCGTGGTCCCGGCCGCCACCACGCCGGCCACCTGCGCCGGCCACCGCCGGTACGCCCAGTACGGCGTCCGCCGGGTCCGCGCGTCGACCGGCCGGTCGGCCCAGACCGTCCGCCGGGTGGCGTAGACCCGCAGCCGATCGTCCACGATCAGCGGTGCCGCGTTCAGGGTGCCGATCACCGCGGGTGCCGGGTCCGGGACGGCCGGGTAGTCTCCCCGGGCCGGGGTGACCACCTCGGCGGGGGCGAGGACCCGGTAGCCGATCGCGACCGCGGCGACGACGAGCACGGCCGTGGCGACGGCGAGGACGATCCGTCGCCACGGCCTCCTGTCGGCCGATTCCGCACCACCGCGCGGCGTCGCCATTCCCGCACCTCCGCCGGCACCCTACCGATCAGCGCCGGATCGCTGCCGCGCAGGTCCGCGGGCCGCCGCAGCGTGCGGTGCGGTCAGTGGTGGAACCGTCCGGACCGGATCGCCGCCACGAAGGCGGCCCAGTTGGCGGGCGTGAACTCCAGCACCGGATCCGGGTCCTTCGAGTCGCGCACCCCGACGACTCCGGGAAGGTTGTCCGCCACCTCGACGCAGAGGCCCTGGTCGTTGGAGCGGCTGCTCTTGCGCCACACCGCGCGCGCACGGTCAAGCATCGTCGAACCCCTTCAGGCGGTCAGGCCCTCTCAGGCAGTAGGGCACCGTGTGGTCGGACGTCGTCCGCCGAGATGCTCAACGCGGCACGGAGATTCCTGTTACTCATCGCAGTCAACCAATCGCACACAGCGTGTGTGTGTCGACGTGGTCGACGGCACCCCTGCAGGCCGGCGCAGGTCGTCAGGCCGGCAGGGCGGGGACGACGGTGCCGGTGACCTCGCCGAGGCCGACGACGGTGCCGTCCGGGCCCGGCGCGCTGCCGCTGATGGTCACCGTGTCCCCGTCGGCGAGGAAGGTCCGGGTCGACCCGTCCGGCAGCCGGACCGGCTCGGCGCCACCCCAGGTCAGCTCCAGGAACGAGCCGGTCTGGTCGCGCCGGGGCCCGGAGACGGTGCCGGAGGCGTACAGGTCGCCGGTCCGCAGGGCCGCGCCGTTGACGGTCAGGTGGGCGAGCTGCTGGGCCGGCGTCCAGTACATCGTCGCGAACGGCGGCTCGCTGACCCGGTGTCCGTTCCAGTCCACGGCCAGACGCAGGTCCAGCCCGCGGTGCGGCACGTCGCGCAGGTAGTCCAGCACCGGCGGGTCCTGTTCCGGCGCCGGAACCCAGGCGTGCGCCAGGGCCTCCAGCGGCACCACCCAGGGCGAGATCGAGGTCGCGAAGGACTTGCCGAGGAACGGGCCGAGTGGCTGGTACTCCCAGGCCTGGATGTCGCGGGCCGACCAGTCGTTGACCAGCACCACCCCGAAGACGTGCGACTCGAAGTCACCGACGCCGACCCGCCGGCCGAGCGGCGACGGCACCCCGACGACGAACCCGACCTCCGCCTCGATGTCCAAGCGGGTGGACGGCCCGAAGACCGGTCCGTCCGGGGTGGCCCGCTGGCCGGCCGGGCGGACGATCGGCGTACCGGAGACCACGACCGTGCCCGCCCGGCCGTGGTAGCCGACCGGCAGGTGCCGCCAGTTCGGCAACAGCGGCGGCTGGTCGGGGCGGAAGATCCGCCCGACGTTCGCCGCGTGGTGCTCGGAGGAGTAGAAGTCGACGTAGTCGCCGACCGCGAAGGGCAGGACCAGCTCGACCTCGGCCAGCGGACGCAGCAGCGGCGCCACCGCGGGCCGGTGCTCCTCGCCGGTGAGCAGCTCGACGATCCGGCGGCGCACCGTCGTCCACTGGGCGTGCCCGAGCGCCAGGAAGGCGTTGAGGGTCGGCTGACGCAGCGCGCCGCCGGCCAGGATAAGACCCGCCGCCTCCGCGCCGTCGAGGTCGAGCACGTGATCGCCGACCCGCACGCCGATCCGGGGCGCCCCGCCCCGCTCGACGAAGACGCCGTACGGCAGGTTGTGCACCCCGTACGGGGAATCCGCCGCCCCGGTCACCCAGGTCACGCCTCGTACCCTCCGTTCGTCCCTGTCCCACGCCGTGCGGTCACGCCTCGTGCCCCGCGCTGACCAACCCGAGCCGCACCAGGTCGGTGAGCGGCTCCGTGACGCTGCACGAGCCGAACCCCACCCAGAGCGGCCGGTCCTGTTCCCGCCGGGATCGGACCGCCTCCACCGGCGGTACCGGATCGGTCGTGGCCAGCAGCTCGGCCAGCTCCCTCACCTCGGCCCCGGCGTCGGCGGCGACCACCGCGGCCAGGACGTTGACGAAGCCGTGGTGCACGAAGCCGGTCTCCGGATCGGTGTGCCGGATCGCGTGGTGCAGCCCGGCGGTGACCTTGAACGGCAGCTCCCGGTCCCGGCAGGCGCCGATCACCGCGGCCAGCTCGGTCGGGGCGGGGAAGAGCTCGGCGGCGAGGCCACCGGTGCGGAACTTCGCGGCGATCCGCCTCCCGGCGGCTCGTTCGGCCGCGAGCCGGTCGAGCGCACCGTGCAGCCCCCAGGTCAGCGGGATCTCGGCGTAGACGTCGGTGCCGTCGAGGTGGTCGGGAAGGCCGACGAGCTCGGCCAGGCCGGGCTGCGGGTCCTCACCGCGCCTGGCCACCGCCGCCTCGACGCGACGGATCCGGATCCGGGGATCGACCTGGTCGCGGAGCTGGTACAGCCGGGCGATCGGCACGTCGGCGACGACACCGATCTCGATCCGCTCGTCGTCGCCGAGCAGCGCCGGAAGCTCCGGCAGGGCCGAGGCGGGGAGCACCAGCGGGCCGATCAGGTCGGCGTACCAGGCCGCCCGGTGCCGCCGGTGGGCGGCGACGGCCTCGGGCAGGGCGGCGCTGCCGGGCGGAAAGACCGCGGCGTCGTCGACCAGCCCGGAGAAGAGCCGAGGCACCTGCGTTGACACGAACAAAGAACTTACGGGACGCTACGTCTAGCGGACAACAGCGTCCGATTATCGGACACCATCGGCCGCTGACTGGGACGAAAGGGAGGCGACAATGCCGTACTACCGCAGGGTCGGCGAGGTGCCCCGCAAGCGCCACACCCAGTTCCGGCAGCCTGACGGCAGCCTCTACGCCGAGGAGCTGATGGGGCAGGAGGGCTTCTCGTCGGACTCGTCGCTGCTCTACCACCGCCACCTGCCGACCGCGATCGTCGCGGCCGAGGAGTTCACCCCGCCGACCTGGGCACGGGTGCCGAACCTGCCGCTCAAACCGCGTCACCTGCGAACCCACAAGCTCGACACCTCCGGCGCCGACGCGGTGCTCGGCCGACAGCACCTGCTGGTCAACGACGACGTCCGGATCTCGTACGTGGTCGCCGACCGCCCCTCCCCGCTGTACCGCAACGCCGTCGGCGACGAGTGCCTGTACGTCGAGTCCGGCGCCGCCCGGATCGAGTCGACCTTCGGCGTCCTCGGGGTCACCGCCGGCGACTACGTCATCATCCCGACCTCGGTGATCTACCGGGTCGTGCCGGTGGCGCCGGACCCGGTCCGGATGCTCACCATCGAGGCGACCGGGCACATCGGCCCGCCCTCGCGCTACCTCTCCGTGCGGGGCCAGTTCCTGGAGCACTCGCCGTACTGCGAGCGCGACATCCGGGGCCCGGAGGAACCGCTGCTGGTCGAGGGAACCGACGTCGAGGTGTACGTCCAGCACCGTCGCGGCTGGACCCGCCACGTCTACGCGCACCACCCGTTCGACGTGGTGGGCTGGGACGGCCACCTCTACCCGTGGGCGTTCTCCATCCACGACTTCGAGCCGATCACCGGCCGCATCCACCAGCCGCCACCGGTGCACCAGACGTTCCAGGGCCCGAACTTCGTCGTCTGCTCCTTCGTCCCGCGCAAGGTCGACTACCACCCGCTGGCCATCCCGGTGCCGTACAACCACCACAACACCGACTCCGACGAGGTGCTCTTCTACACCGGCGGCAACTACGAGGCGCGGCGCGGCTCCGGCATCGAGCAGGGGTCGATCTCGCTGCACCCGGCCGGCTTCACCCACGGCCCCCAGCCCGGTGCCCCGGAGCGGTCCATCGGCGCGGAGCGCTTCGACGAGCTGGCCGTCATGATCGACACGTTCCGCCCGCTCGACCTCTGTGAGCCGGCCCTGTCCTGCGAGGACAGCGGCTACGCCTGGACCTGGTCCCGGCGCACCCTCACCTGACCTTCATCCCCCCTCCGTCGATCGTGGGGTTGTCCCCGTCCTCGCCACCGCGACCGGGGGCAACCCCACGATCAACAACGACGGGCGCGGCACGGCACGGCCCGCCTCACCGCTTCGTGCCGCCGTCCGGGTCCTGGACGAAGATGACCGCGAGTTCGGCGGCGGTGGCGGCGACCATCGCCAGCACGAGCAGCCACGGGCTGCCGACCACCGCGTAGAGCAGGATCAGCACCGGACCGGCGGCGGCCCCGTACACGGCGGCGGCGAGGGTACGGTCGCCCCGGATCAGCTCCGGCAGCCGTCCCCGATCCAGGTTCGGCACCCCGCGGACCAACCGCCACAGCAGGATCCCACCGGCCAGCGAGGCGATCCCGGCCCAGACCCGGCTCGGCAGCGGGTTCAGCCGGGCCATACAGGCGACCAGCACCACCACCACGATGGTGTAGCCGAGGGCGTACGTCACGATCCGGCGCAGCGCGTGGGCGATGGTGGCGCCGCCCACCCGGTCGGGGGCGAGCGCCGCGGCGTTGGCCAGATGCTCCAGGGCCTCGGCGTAGCGCCGCTGCTCCAGTCGGATCACGCCGATGTTGTGCTGCGCCTCGGCCAGCTCGGGGTCGAGTCGCAGTGCCTCCCGGTAGGCGCGCTCGGCCAGGTCGAAGAGCTCCATCCGGGCCGCCACCAGGCCCAACACCAGGTGCGCCTGCGGCTCCTCCGGGTCCAGTTCCACCGCACGCCACGCGGCGTTGAGGGCCTGCTGGCCGTTGCGTGCCTCGCCGAGGATCGCGGCGGCGCTGCGCTGGGCGTACGCGTCGTCGGGGCCGAGCGCCAGGATCCGGTCGGCGACGGCGGCCGCCTCCGGGAACCGGCGCAGGTCGACCAGGGCGTAGCCCCGGAGCACCAGCGGGTGGAACAGCTGCGGCGCGGCGGCGACCGCCGCGTCGGCGGCCTCCAGCGCCCGCGCCGCATCCCCGGCGGCGAGCCGGATCCGGGCCAGGGTCAGCAGCGCCCGCAGGTTGTCGGGTTCGAGCGCGAGCGCGAACCCGACCTCGGCGGCGGCCTCGTCGTACCGCCCGAGCTCGGCGAGGAGTTCGGCCCTCTGGACGTAGCTGTCGGCGGTGGCGGACTGGTCGGATTCGGCGTCGCTGGACACGTCTCGAAGCGTATCCAGGCGTGTCTCGTCCCCCGTCCCACCGTCCACCCCGGTCGCGGCCCCGCGCGGCCGGCCCGGCCGAGCGACACGCCGTGGCTTCTCGCACGACCCGCCGAAACACCCTCTCCCCATCGGCGCCAATCAGCGGTACCGTAGACGGGACCAAGCCTGGCGCTTCCCCCGTGGCGTCAGGCTTGGTCCTCGTTTTTCCTGATCATTTGCCTGATCACGGCTCACGGTCAGCCCGGGCCGATCGACGGCGGTCATCCCCGACCTGACGAGACGACCGTGGGCGGCCATGCCCACCGGTCCCGGGACGAACGTCGCGTCCGGCCGCGGCGTACCCGACCCGGCGGCGGCACGCCGGTCCTGGCGGAGATCGTGAACGCCGTCCCGGCGTACCCGGTCGGTCGGCGTGACCCGGGCGGGTGTCGCGGCGTCCGCCCCGCTCAGTCCCGCCGGTGGAGCAGGGCCACCGCGATGCCGGCCAGCCCCTCGCCCCGACCGGTCAGGCCGAGCCCGTCGGTCGTCGTGCCCGAGACGGTGACCGGAGCGCCCACCGCCTCGGTCAGCGTCGCCTGTGCCTCGGCCCGACGCGGCCCAATCCTGGGGCGTACGCCGATCACCTGGATCGAGACGTTGCCGATGGTGAACCCGGCGGCCCGAACCCGTCGGGCGGTCTCGGCGAGCAGTCGCACCCCGGAGGCACCGGCCCACTCCGGCTCGGCGACCCCGAAGTTGCTGCCAAGATCGCCCAGACCGGCGGCGGAGAGCAGCGCGTCGCACGCCGCGTGCGCGGCGACGTCGCCGTCGGAGTGCCCGGCCAGCCCGTCCACGCCGGGCCAGTACAGGCCCGCCACCCAACAGTCGCGCCCCGCCTCGAACGCGTGTACGTCGGTGCCGATACCGACGACAGGAACGGTCATGTGCGCCAAGCGTAGTGACGGTGGCCGGCGGGGATGATCAGGACTGCCCGGTGTCCGGCGCGACGCGCAGCAGGTGTTCGGCCAGGGTCAGGTCGAAGGGGCGAGTGATCTTCATGGCGTACTCGGAGCCGGGGACACACACGACCCGGACGCCCTGTTTCTCGACCAGGCCCGCGTCGTCGGTGAGCGGGTCGACAGCCGCGGCGTGCGCCGCCGTGAGGACCGCGCGCCGGAACCCCTGCGGGGTCTGCACGGCCCGCAGCACGGACCGGTCGACGGTGCCGAGCACCACCCCGTCGGCCGCGACCTCCTTGATCGTGTCGACGACCGGAAGCACAGGGATCACGGCGTCCTCCCCGCCCCGCACCGCCGCGGCGACGGACTCGACGAGCGTGGCCGGGGCCAGGGCGCGGGCCGCGTCGTGCACCAGGATGATCTCCGGCCCCGGAGGCACCGCCGCCAGCGCGGCGGCGACGGAGGCCTGCCGGGTGGCACCGCCCGGCACCACGATGACCGGGGCGACCGGTGCGAGCAGCTCCCGGACCGCCGCCACCTCGGCAGCCGGGGCCGCGACCACGATGGTGTGCACGGACGCGGCCGCGGCGACCCGGCGCACCGCGTGGGTCAGCAGAGGTTCGCCGCCGAGCTGACGCAGCGCCTTGGGAGCGCCGGGACCGAGGCGCACCCCGGCCCCGGCAGCAGGAACGAGGACCGCGACGTCACCGCACGGGTTGAGCTGCGCGGTCACGTCGCGGTCCTCGTCTGCTTTGTCGAATACGACACGGGCGGATCGTGCCGTCCGAGACCTATGCCTCGGCGAGCACCTTGTCGAGGAGAACCTCGGCCTCGTCCTTGGTGCTCTTTTCGGCGAGTGCGACCTCACCGACCAGAATGTCGCGGGCCTTGGCGAGCATTCGCTTCTCGCCGGCCGACAGGCCCCGCTCCCGCTCGCGACGCCACAGGTCACGAACGACCTCGGCCACCTTGAGGGGGTTGCCGGAAGCCAGCTTCTCCAGGTTCGCCTTGTAACGCCGCGACCAGTTGGTCGGCTCCTCGGTGTGCGGGGCGCGGAGCACGTCGAAGACCTTGCCCAGGCCCTCTTCGCCTACCACCTCGCGCACGCCCACGATCTCGGCGTTCTCGGCAGGCACCCGGACCGTCAGATCACCCTGCGCGACCCTGAGGACGAGGTACTGCTTGGGTTCACCCTTGATGATCCGAGTCTCGATTGCCTCGATGAGTGCGGCCCCGTGGTGGGGGTAAACAACGGTCTCGCCGACACTGAAAGCCATAGGTTCGAAACCCCTTTCGCTGTGTCTAGGGTAACACGCTCAGGCACCGATGTCCCACCACAGTCCTGACCGTTAGCGCAGCTCAGAGGCCCTGTGAGAGGTCTTTCTCAGGCTTGACAGGACAGCGATCCGCATATTTCGACACGCTGAGTGACGTACGGATCACGGGTCGACAAGGCGGGTCGGGAAAATCGGATCTACGGAGTCGCGGCCCTCTCAGCATATCGCTTCCGCACAGCCCACGTCCCCCACTGGCGGTACGCCCGCCGGTGGGGGACCCTGGTACCACACCGACACTCCTCAGCTGACGGCCAGGGGGCGCGCTATGAGCACGTCTGCCGACGGCGACGGACGACCGGACAACGGCGGCTACGACGACCTGCCCGACCTGCCCGACGACTGGGGCCCGGTGGTGATCCCCGACGATCCCGCCGAACTGGCCGCCGAGGCCGCTCAGGTACGTCGTGAGCTCCGCCGCCGGGCACGGCGGGACGCCTGGCGGCGACGTCTCGGGCTGAGCCCGACCGCCACCGGCCCGGCGCCGCTGCGGCTCGCGCTGTGGATCGTGTCGATCGGCGCCATCGTCACCCTGGTCAGTCTCTTCGCCATCACCTGGCCCGGCCAGCGCTCCGCGCCCACCGCCAGGGCGACCACGCCCCGCTCCTCCGGCAGCACCCTGCCCGCCCTGGAGCTGCTCGGCGAGGACGGCCGGCTGGTCCCGCTGCGCAGCCTGCTGCCCGCCATGATCATCATTTCCGATGGCTGCACCTGCGCCGAGGAGCTCGACGCGGCCCGCCGGGCCGCTCCGCCCGAGGTGACCGTGGTGATGGTCCGCACCCGCCAGAGCACGCCCGGCACCGGGCCGACGACCGCCCCGGGCGAGGGCCCACGCACGCGCACCCTCACCGACCCCGCCGCCGAACTGCGGACCTCACTGCGCCTGACCACGCCACCGGACGCCGCGAGCGCCCTGCTGGTGAGCCGGTCCGGCGAGATCATCCGGACCGTGCTGGAACTCACCCCGGCCGTGGACTACCGGGCCGACCTGGCGAGGCTGGCCACGGCAGGCTGACGATCGCCGTCGACCCGGGCAACCCGGATCCCGCCGCCCTGGCCGGCCCGGACGCGGTCGCCCCGGTGCGCAGCGCGACGATCTGGGCCGCCACCTCGACCGGCCGGCGGTCCAACCGCCGCACCACGACGCCCACTCGGTCACCGGTGGCCACAACCAGGATGGTGCGGAGCTTTGTCGGACAATCCGCCACCTGTGCGAAGCCCCGCCCGGTGGCCTGCAACCGGACCTGCACCCGGCCCCGCCCGGAACAGAGGTACTGCACCAGGTAGCGGTGACCGGGGCGGCTGGGCGCCGTCCAGTAGACGACCCAGCGCCCCTCCAGCGCCGTCGCCTCCCGCCAGGTGACGCCGGGAAGCCGGGGCAGAAGCAGGCCGACCGCGGGACGCCCGCCGACCGCGCCCGCGCCGCCGCCGAGACCACCCCGCCAGAGCGCCCCGGCGGGCCGAGACGCCGGCGCCGGTTCGGCCGCCGACCGGGCCCACCACCAGCCGCCGGTCCCGACGGCCAGCACGGCGGCCATCGTCAGCGCGAGCCTGCGCATCCCGTCCCCCTTCCGCCGCGCGGCGGCCGTCTCACCCGGCCGTCCGGCCGCCGACCGGCCCACCCACCCCCGGAAGCCGGTCCAGCAGCGCCGCGTACAGGGTCAGTCCCGGTCCGAAGGCGAGCATCACCACGGTACGGGGCGCGGCGGAACGCCAGAGCCGATCGAGGATCAACAGCGAGGTCGGCGACGAGCAGTTCCCGTGCTCGTCGAGGATCGCCCGGGACGCTGCCAACGCCTCCGGGGGCAGGCCGAGCTCCTCCTCCACCACGTCCAGGATCCGGGGTCCGCCCGGATGTACCGCCCAACCGTCCACCTCGGAGATCTGCCGACCGTTGCGGGCCAGCAGTCCGTTGACCAGGCCCGTCACGTGCAGCGCCAGCACCTGCGGCACCTTCGGCGACAGCCCCATCCGGAACCCGGTGTCGGTCAGCTCCCAGGTCATGTGGTCCGCCGTCGAGGTGTCCGTCACCGCGGTCACCTCGCGGACGGCGTACCCGGGGCGGTCGCCGGGGACGACCACGACGGCGACGGCGGCGTCGGAGAACAGCGCGTGCGAGATGATCTGCTGGGTGTCCATCCGGGCCGACGCGGGCTGCAGGTGCAGGCTGGTCAGCTCCGCGCACAGCAGCAGCGCCGGACGACCCCGGGCCGCCACGAAGTCGGTGGCGGCGCCGAGCCCGGGAAGGGCCGCGTAGCAGCCCATGTGACCGACGAACATCCGCTGGGTGTCCGGGGCCATCCCCATGTCCCGGGCCAGCAGGATGTCCAGCCCGGGCGTCGCGTACCCGGTGCACGAGCAGACCACGAAGAGGCCGACGTCCCCGGCCCGCAGCCCGGCGTCGGTCAGCGCCCGTTCGACCGCCTCCTTGCCCAGCGGCAGCGCCTCGATCTGGTAGCGCCGCATCCGGCGCTCGGTCGGCCACTCCGAGACGTCCTCAAGTAACGGATTAACCGCCGCCTGCCGCCGGCTGACCCCCGCGTTCAGGAATATCCGGTGCGCGAGTGTCCGGGTCGGCCCGGAGAAGTGCCGGGCGAAGAAGCCCTCCCACAGCTCGTCCTGACCGCACCCGGGAGGCAGCGCCACCCCCACCCCGGCGATCACCCCGGTCCCGTGGCCACCGTCACCGCTGCCCATGCCCACCCTCCGATCGCGACCGCGCGCCAGCTCGCCGGCCCCACCGAGCCCAACCCCGCAACGCGACCGGGGGACTCGCGGGCACCTCGTACCCGTCACCGGGCCCGCGACGCCCGCCCGCCGCGCGCACACCGTGACCCCATCGACAAGCGTCGCACCCGGCGGTCGGATGCGACACCCGCTTCACCGGGCGCGGCCCGCGCTCACCACCGGGGCGTCGCCGCGTCCCGGTCCGGGTCGCCGCCGAGCGCCGCCACGCCCAGCCAGTCCGCGCAGACATCCGACGTCGCCGGGTGCAGCGAGCCGCACCTCGCATCCCGGTAGAGCCGCTCCAGCGGATGCCCCCGGCGGGTCGCCGACGTGCCGGCCGCCTCCACCATCGACGCCGCCACCTCGGCCGCGGTCGTGCCGGCGAGCAGCTTGGCCCGCCACACCCACCGGTTCGTCTCCGGGTCACCGGGCGCCTCGTCGACCCGGCGCGCCGCCTCCGCCACCGTCAGCCCGGCCGCGGCGACGGCCGCGTCCGCCCGCCCCACCCGGGCCCGGACCGCCGGCAGCCCGTCCAGCCCACGGGCGGTCAGGTGCTCCACCGCGGCGTCGATCGCCGCGCGGGCCACCCCGACGTACACCGCCGCGTAACTTGCCACCAGCCAGTGCGGCAGCAGCTGCGCGACCACCAGCGCCAGCCCTTCCACCCCACCGAGCAGCCGGTCGGCCGGCACCACCACGTCCAGGTGCAGGTCGTGGGAGGCGGTGGCCCGCATTCCGAGAGAGTCCCAGGTCTGCTCCACCCGCAGCCCGTCCGAGGTGGCCGGCACCAGGAACTGCGAGACCACCGACGGGTCGGCGGCACTGCGGGCCGCGACAAGGTACGCGTCCGCGTACCCCGCGCCGGAGCAGAAGGTCTTCACCCCCGTGATCCGGTAGCCCCCGTCCACCGGTTCGTACGTCGTGGTCAACCGCGACAGCCGCGAACCGACGCCCCGCTCGCTCATGGCCACGGCGTACCAGGCCCCGGCCGCCGCCTCGGCGAGCAACCGGTCCCGGGCGGCCAGCGCCGTGTCCGGTACGCCGAGTGCCTCCGCCAGCTCCTTGGTGAGTGCGCCGAGCGCCCCGGTCACCGAGGCGTGCATGTTGAACACCAGAGCCGTCGCCCCGTTGCCCCGGGCCAGCTCGGTGGCGACCGCCGCGTACCCGGCGAAACTGGCCCCGAGCCCGCCCAGCTCGGACGGGACCATCAGGCCGAGGAGCCCGGCGTCCCGCAGATCGGCGAAATCCTCCACCGGGAAGCTCCCGTCGCGGTCGTACCCGGCCGCCCGGGCCGCCAGGCGCGGCACCAACCGGCGCGCCGCCGCCAGCGCGTCCACCGTCATCTGTCCCCCTCCCGCACCGGCCGGCTCACCCGCCGGGCCGCCGCACTAGCGCTCCTTGACTCCCCACCCCTGGTAGAGCACCGCCGCCGACCAGGTCGGCACGATCCGCGGCGCGTCGCCGGGGTCGTCCCCCGTCCGCGCCGCGCGGCGCACCGCCCGGCGGACCAGCCAGCGGACCAGCCCCCGGGCCGCCGGCCGGACACCCCGGACCCGCAGGGTGATGCCGAACCGGCCGCACTCACGGACCAACGCGCGGGCGTCGACGAACAGCCGCGGGTCGTGGATCCCCCGGGGCACCCCCGGCAGGCGCTCGGCCAGCCGTACCGCCACCAGGCGGCTCAGCGCGGTCGCGTTCAGCGTGTCGAGCACCAGCAGGCCGCCGGGGCGGAGAATCCGGGCCGCCTCGGCCACCACCCGAGGCCACCCGGGTACGTGTTCGAGGATCTCGCCCGCGGCGACCACGTCGGCGCTGCCGTCCGCCAGCGGCACGGCGGCGACGTCGGCCTGGACCGGACGCACCCCGTGCGTGGCGGCCTGCACCAGGGCGGACCGCACCAGGTCGACCCCGACGTGGCGGTAACCCCGGTCCGCCACCCAGGGCGCGAGCAGACCCGCCCCGCAGCCGAGGTCGGCCAGGACCGCCCCGGGTCGGCGGGCCGGCGGGATCAGCTCGGCCCGGGCCCGGGCCAGCCAGTGCAGCATCGCGAACGCGCCATCCGGGTCCCACCACTCGTCGGCCAGGTCGTCGTACTGCCGGGGGTCGTTGCGCGACAACCCCCGGCGGGGCCGCGGGCCACCCCCGGCAGCCCCGGCGCGGGCAGCCGAGGGCGCGGACTCCGCCACCTTCCCGGCCTGGTCGTCGCGCATGACACCGAGCCTGGCACGACCGGGTGGTAACCACCAGACTTCCCATATGTCGCAAGTGGTGTTAGGGCTGGTCCGGGCATGCCACCCGGAGCCGGCGGTCGCGGTGACCACCGTCGCCGCCCTGCTCGCCTGGGGTGTCGGCCACCCACCCGCCGGGATCGCCGCGGTAGCCCTCACCGTGCTCGCCAGCCAACTCGCCATCGGCTGGATCAACGACCGCCTCGACGCCGACCGCGACAGCGCCGTCGGCCGGCGGGACAAGCCGATCGCCACCGGCCAGCTCGGTCGCCGTACCGCCACCGTCGCCGGGGTGCTGGCCGCCGTGGTCACCCCGCTGCCGGCGTTCGCCCTCCACCCGGCCGCCGCGCTCTGGGCGACCGTCGCGCTGGTATCGGCGCTGCTCTACAACTGGCCGCTGAAGTCGACCGTGGCCTCCGTGCTGCCGTACGCGGTCTCGTTCGGGGCACTGCCGGCGTTCGTCGTCCTCGCGCTGCCCGGCGCGCCGGCCCCACCGGCCTGGCTGGTCGCCGCGGGCGCGCTGCTCGGGGCCGGGGCGCACTTCGCGAACGTCCTGCCGGACCTGGCCGACGACGCCCGGACCGGGATCCGGGGGCTACCACACCGCCTGGGGCCGACCGGCACCCGGGCGGCGGCGGTCGGGCTGCTCCTGGCCGCGACCGCGACACTGGTGCTCGGGCCGCCCGGACCACCGTCCTGGACCGGGCTCGCGGCGATCACGGTCGCCGCCGTGGTGCCGCCCGTCGTCTGGTACGCCAGCCGGGCCGCCCGCCCCCGGGCCGGACGCCCGGTCGCGGTCTTCCGGGCCGTGATGCTGGTCGCCCTCCTCGATGTCGTCCTGCTGGTGACGAACGGTCGGCTCGGGTGACCGCGCCGTCGTGACCGGCCGGATACCGGGTCCGCGTACGGTGGCCGATCACGGCCCACTACCCTGGAGCCTGTCAGGCCGGGGCGGACGCGTGCCGCAGGAGCGCCGCCGTCGGCGACCGCGACATGCGACCGGAACGCGACGAGGAGGACCAGTGACCGGGTCGTTCAGGAGGGTTTGGCGCGCCACCGCGGTGCTGGCCGGTCCGGCGGTCGCCACCACCCTGTTGCTCTCCGGATGCGGCGCCGGCCACTACGCCGAGACCAGCGTGCGGGTTCCCACCAGCGTGGGCACCAACGCCGAGTCGGCGGACAACCTCTTCAAGGTCCGGAACCTCTCGATCGACTACCTCGACACCACCGGGTACCCGGCCGGCGGCGACGCCCCGGTGACCGTCGCCCTCTACAACGACTCCAACCGAGACGTGACGGTCCGGGTCAGCAGCCCGAACGCCCGTGTGGTGACACTCGTCGACGCCGCCTCGGCGAGCCCGTCGCCGACCGCCAGTGCGCTCCCCACCGCCCCGGAGGGGTCGCCGTCGGCGACGCCCGGCACGGAAACCGAGAACTCGTCACCGGGCGCCTCACCGACCGAGACGCCCTCGCCGAGCCCCACCGCGGCACCCGAGGTGCCCGCCGAGATCCGGATCCCGGCCGGGCAGTTCGTCATCCTGAGCCGGGCCCAGGGCACCTGGCTGCAGCTCACCGGGCTGACCGCGGCGGTTCCCCCGGGCTCGTCCGTGCCGGTGACCTTCGACTTCGAGGGCACCCGGGTCGACGTCGGGGCTCCGGTGGCGGTGCCGCTGTCGCCGGCCCCGGCCGGCAGCCCGCTGAACGACGGGCTGCACGGCAGCGAGGACGACTGAGCCGGCGATCAGAGCCACGACGCGCCCGGCCCGGCTCGCCGCGGGGCGGGGCACGCCGCGTCGTACGGGTTGGTTAGCGTGCTGGGGTGACCAGCCGAGCGACCTCGCGTTCCGCCCTCGGTCGCGGCCGGAGCACCGCCCGCGACCCCCGGCCCGCCTACGAGTGCGATGCCTGCGGCTACCAGCCGCCGAAGTGGGTCGGGCGCTGCCCGGAGTGTGGTGAGTGGGGCTCCGTCGTCGAGTCCACGCTCACCGGGCCGACCGTGTCGGGCCGGGTGGTGAGCTCCCGTGTGCCGGCCGAGCCGGCCCGTCCGATCGCCACGATCAGCGCCGCCCCGGCCCGGGCGCGACCGACCGGGGTTCCCGAGCTGGACCGGGTGCTCGGCGGGGGCCTGGTCCCCGGAGCGGTGGTGCTGCTCGCCGGGGAGCCGGGTGTCGGCAAGTCGACCCTGCTGCTCGACGTCGCCCAGCAGTGGGCCGCCAACGCCGGCTCCCCGTCCCTCGTGGTCAGCGGCGAGGAGTCGGTGAGCCAGGTCCGGCTCCGGGCCGAACGGATGGGGACCCTGCACGAGCGGCTCTACCTGGCCGCCGAGAACGACCTCGGCGCCGTCCTCGGCCACCTGGACGCGGTCAGGCCGGGTCTGCTGGTGCTCGACTCCGTGCAGACCGTCTCCATCGCCGGCGCCGAGGGGGTGCCCGGTGGTGTCACCCAGGTCCGGGCGGTGACGGCGGCGCTGGTCTCGGTGGCCAAGGAGCGGGGCATCGCGACCGTGCTGGTCGGCCACGTCACCAAGGACGGCCAGGTCGCCGGCCCACGGGTGCTGGAACACCTGGTCGACGTGGTACTGCACTTCGAGGGCGACCGGCACTCGTCGCTGCGGATGATCCGGGGCGTGAAGAACCGCTTCGGCACCGCCGACGAGGTGGGGTGCTTCGAGATGCACGAGGGTGGGATCACCAGCCTCGCGGACCCGTCCGGGCTCTTCCTGACCCGGTCTGCCGACCCGGTCCCGGGCACGTGCGTCACGGTGGCGATGGAGGGGCGACGGGCGCTGGTCACCGAGGTGCAGGCGCTGATCGGCGCCACCGTCGCCGGCTCACCCCGGCGGACCGTCTCCGGGCTGGACAGCGCCCGGCTGGCGATGGTGCTCGCGGTGCTGCAGCGGCGCACCGAGCGGCTGACGCTGCACGACCGGGAGGTCTTCGCCGCCACCGTCGGCGGGATTCGGGTGGTCGAGCCGGCCGCCGACCTGGCGATGGCGCTCGCGGTCGCCTCCGGCGGGCTGAACCTCGCCATCGCGCCCGACCTGGTGGCGATCGGCGAGGTGGGGCTGACCGGCGAGGTACGCCGGGTGTCGGCGGTGCCACGGCGCCTCGCCGAGGCGGCCCGGCTGGGCTTCCGGTACGCGCTGGTGCCGGCCGGCTGCGGGCCGGAAGCCAGCGGGGTGACCCCCGAGAACATGCGGGTGATGGAAGTCACGGACGTCCGATCGGCGCTCCAGTGCGTCGCTCGGGTGTCGGCCGAGCAACCGTAAGGTCACTACAGGTGTTCGACCGTCCGCCGTACCATGCTCACACCCCCCACGCTGGCCGGTCAGCGTGGCACGGCAGGCTATGACAAGAGCCGCGACCAAGTACAGACTGGACCATCATCGCCGATGCCACTCGGGATACCGAGAACACACGCGACGGGAGGAACCGGCACGTGGCATGTCACAGTAACCGCAACAGCACCCAACGCAGGGCGGTCCTTAGAATGTCCGAGTGCCGATCGACCGCGACGCGACCCGAACCGCTAGCGCGGCTTCCCCTGCCCGCAGCACCACCGTCGGCTCAGCGGCGCGCCCCAGCAGCAT
The DNA here is from genome assembly GCA_937951935.1 of uncultured Micromonospora sp. Taxonomy (GTDB): domain Bacteria; phylum Actinomycetota; class Actinomycetes; order Mycobacteriales; family Micromonosporaceae; genus Plantactinospora. The sequence goes on from CALGAM010000095.1 coordinate 33,674, forward strand.
CGGTGTGAGCATGAATGGCGGTGGACCGATCGGGGATCCGCTGCGAGCCAACCTCGCGCTGATGGCGCCGGGTACGGCGCTTCGTGACGGGCTCGAACGCATCCTGCGGGGCCGGACGGGCGCCCTGATCGTGCTCGGCTACGACAAGACCGTCGAGAGCATCTGCACCGGTGGATTCCCTCTCGACGTCGAGTTCTCGGCGACCCGGATCCGCGAACTGTGCAAGATGGACGGCGCGGTGGTGCTCTCCAGCGACGGCTCCCGCATCGTCCGCGCCGCCGTGCACCTGATGCCCGACCCGAAGATCCCCACCGAGGAGTCCGGCACCCGGCACCGCACCGCCGAGCGGGTCGCCCGGCAGACCGGCTTCCCGGTGATCTCGGTCAGCCAGTCGATGCGGATCATCAGCCTCTACGTCAACGGCCAGCGGCACGTGCTGGACGACTCGGCGGCGATCCTCTCCCGTGCCAACCAGGCACTGGCCACGCTCGAACGCTACAAACTGCGGCTGGACGAGGTCTCCGGCACGCTCTCCGCCCTGGAGATCGAGGACCTGGTCACGGTCCGGGACGCCGTCGCCGTCGTGCAGCGGCTGGAGATGGTCCGTCGGATCGCCGACGAGATCGCCGGGTACGTGGTGGAGCTCGGCACCGACGGCCGGCTCCTCGCGCTGCAGCTCGACGAGCTGATGGCCGGCGTGGACGCCGACCGCACGCTGGTGATCCGGGACTACCTGCCCAGCGGCCGGAAGGCCCGGACCCTCGACGAGGCCCTGGTCGAGCTGGACCTCCTCTCCGCGACCGAGCTGATCGACCTGGTCGCCGTCGCCAAGGCGATCGGCTACCCGGGCGCCTCCGACGCGCTCGACGCGGCGGTGAGTCCGCGGGGGTTCCGGTTGCTGGCCAAGGTTCCCCGGCTGCCCAACGCGGTCATCGAGCGGCTGGTCGAACACTTCGGCAGTCTGCAACGGCTGCTCGGCGCCACCGTCGAGGACCTGCAGGCCGTGGAGGGTGTCGGCGACGCGCGAGCCCGGAGCGTACGTGAGGGGCTGTCCCGGCTCGCCGAGGCGTCCATCCTGGAACGCTACGTCTGACCCACGCCGGGCGCCGCGCGACACCACCCGGCGGGAGGACGCCGCCGTCGGCCCGGCGCCACCCACCGCCCGGAAGGCGACAGGTTCCGCGCCGGACCGACGGTCGTCAGTCGGTGATGGTGATCCGCACCGGGTCGCTGTGCTTGTTGCCGAGCCGGCCGAAGAGCTGGTACGTGCCGGGTTCGACGAAGGGGCCGGCGGCCAGCCCGTTGTCGCACCGGGAGCTCCGCCGGCTGTTCCAGGTGACGGTGTACTCCTTCTCGTGGTACGGCGGGAAGGGCTGGACGTCGTTGGACTGTACGGTGCTGCAGGTGTCCGAGGACCAGATCTTGGTGGCCCCCGACTTGATGTACAGCTCCTGCAGGTCCGCGCCGACGTCCCGGTTGCAGGTGCGGTCCGACACGTTCTTGATCCGCAGCCGCAGCTCGATCGGCTCACCCCGCCGGGCGGTGGCCCGCATGGGTACCGGGATCACCGAGATCTCCTCGTCGGTGCACTCGTTGTCGACCTGCGGTGGCCCCTCCGGCAGTTGCTGCCCGCCGCCGGCGGGTCCGCCGGCCGGCCCTCCCACCGGATCGATCGGCGGCTCCGCGCCACCGCCGGCCGGAGCACCGGTCGGCTCCGGGGGCGGCGCCTCGGTCTCGGATCCGCCGCCGGCCGGGGCTTCGGACTGCGGAGCACCCGACTCCGGTGTGAGGAGTGTCGAACCCGGAGTCGGATTGCCCGAGGCGTCCCTGCCGGTCTCGTCTGTCTCACCCGGACCCGTGCACGAGTAGACCAGCACCGTCACGAACAGCACCACGGCACCGAGTACGACGGCGCGCCGCCGCCAGTACACGGCGGGCGGTAGGGGGCCAACCGTCAGACGCATAATGTGCTCACCGTATCGGGTGGCCGCGCCACCGATCCCCGCGACGCGCCGACGAATCGCGGGCTTCGGCGGGGCGACGGACCGGCGTGGGCGGCCCACCCACCGTCACAGATAGACCTTGCGCTGGTAGACGGCGTGTGCCCCGGCCACCCGGTCGAGAAAGAGCTTCCCGGCGCAGTGGTCGATCTCATGTTGCAGCGCCCGCGCCTCGAAGGCGTCGGTGACCAGCCGCACCTCGGCGCCCGTTCCGGGCAGCACCCCGCGCACCACGATCCGGCTGGCCCGCTTGACGTCCCCGGTGAGGTCCGGCACCGACATGCACCCCTCCCGGCCCAGCCGCCACCGGCTCGCCTCGACGACCTCCGCGTTGCAGAGCACGAAGGTGCCGTGCGAGGTGACGGTCTTGGGGTGTCGCGACACGTCGACGGCGAAGACCCGGGCCGGGACGCCGATCTGCGGCGCGGCCAGCCCGACGCAGCCGGGTGAGACCCGCATGGTGGCGACCAGATCGGCGGCGAGGCGTACGACGTCGGCGGCGAGTGGGTCGACGGTCTCGCTGGCCCGGCTCAGCACCGCGGCCGGCGCGGTGACCACCGGTCGTACCCGGCCGGGCTCACCGAGCACCTCCAGCGTCCAGTCACCCAGACCGGAGCCCTGCACCGCCACCTCGGACTTGTCCACCATCAGAGCAGATCCGACTCGGCTCGACGCAGGCTGACCTCGACGTCGAGGTCGGCGGCCACCGCACCGAGTCGCTCGGCGACCCGGTCGGCCACACCCGGCGGCAGCTCCACCTCGGCCAGCAGCACGTAGAGCGACCCCGTGAGCCGGGTGGTCAGGTCGGTGACGTTGCCACCGGCCTCGGCCAGGACCCGGGTCAGGGCGGCCACGATGCCGAGCCGGTCGGCGCCGTGCACGGACATCAGGTACGGCTCGCCGACCGACGTCCGGGCCGCCTCCGGTCCGACCGGGCGTACGGTCGCCACCAGTTGCCCGTCGCCGACGACCGGCGCGAGCGCCGCCTCCGCCTCGTCCGGGGTCGGTCCGGCGCAGACCAGGGTCATCGCGAAGTGGCCGCGGAGCCGGGTCATGGTCGAGTCTGTGAGGTTGGCGCCGACCCGGGCGAGCGCCTCCGCGACGTCGGCCACGATGCCGGGACGGTCCGGGCCGATCACGGTGATCGCCAGCTCGTTCATCAGGGCAGTCTGCCCGATCCGGCGCGGCTCGCTCAGCCCGGCCCGGCCGCCGCCCACGCTGCGAGACACCGGACACGCGGGCGGGGCCGGATTCCGGGCCGGCACCGGACCGCGGCGCGGGTGCGGGCCCGGTCCGGTCCCGCGGGGTGTCGACATGGCAGGATCGACGACGCCATGCCAGAAGCCGAACTCGCCGCCCTGGCCATCAGGTGGTACGACCAGAACGCCCGCGACCTGCCGTGGCGGAAGCCGGGCGTCGGGGCCTGGCCGATCCTGGTCAGCGAGATCATGCTGCAGCAGACCCCGGTGGCCCGGGTGTTGCCGGCCTGGCACGCCTGGCTCGCCCGCTGGCCCGAGCCGGCGGCGTTGGCCGCCGACACCCCGGCCGAGGCGATCCGGATGTGGGGCCGGCTCGGTTATCCACGGCGGGCGTTGCGGCTGCACGAGTGCGCGGTGGCGCTCGTGGAGCGGCACGGCGGCCAGGTACCCACCGACCTGGAGCAGTTGCTGGCGCTACCCGGCGTGGGCAGCTACACCGCGCGGGCGGTGGCGGCGTTCGCCTACGGGCAACGCCACCCGGTGGTGGACACGAACGTCCGCCGGCTGGTGGCGCGGGCGGTCGGGGGTCAACCCGACGCGGGCCCGGCGACCCGGCCGGCCGACCTGGTGGCGACCGAGGCGTTGCTACCGGCGGAGCCCGCCGTCGCGGCCCGGGCCAGCGCCGCCTTCATGGAACTCGGCGCGCTCGTCTGCACCGCCCGGTCGCCGCGGTGCGGCGACTGCCCGCTGGCCGGCCGCTGTGCCTGGCGCGCCTCCGGCCGGCCCGCGCCGACCGGACCGACCCGACGGCCGCAGCGGTACGCCGGCACGGACCGCCAGGTCCGGGGGCGGCTGCTGGCGGTGCTGCGGGAGTCCACCGGGCCGGTGTCCCGGGAGCGGCTGGACCTGGTCTGGGCGGACGACGTCCAGCGGGCCCGGGCACTGGCCGGCCTGGTGGAGGACGGCCTGGTGCAGATGGTCGGCGCCGACGTCTACGCGCTGGCCGGCGACCGTGGCGGCGAGGCCGTGCGGCTGTAGCGCGTGACGCCCCGCTCCTTTGGCGCCGTGGCTGCGCGCCGCCGGCGGCGGTGCGGACGTCGCCGGCCGGGCTCCCCCTCGCCGGTGTACGGCCCTGGCGTCGAGGTCCCGGCACCGTACCTCGGGCACAGACGCGGTGGGGCCGGGCGGCGTACGCCGCCCGGCCCCACCGGTCGTACCGCTGTTACTCGTCCGCGCCCGCGGCGGCGGTGTCGCCGAGGCTGGCGGGCACCGCGTCCGGCACCGCGACCGGCTTGTCCGCACCGCGGAACACCAGGCGGGACTTGTCGATGTTGTCCGGGTCGCCCTCGCAGTCCACGACCACGATCTGGCCCGGGGTCAGCTCGTTGAACAGGATCCGCTCCGACAGGCTGTCCTCGATGTCGCGCTGGATGGTCCGGCGCAGCGGCCGGGCGCCCAGCACGGGATCGAAGCCCTTCTTCGCCAGGTACTTCTTGGCGTTGTCGGTCAGCTCTAGGCCCATGTCCTTGTTCTTGAGCTGGGTCTCGATCCGCTGGATCATGATGTCCACGATCGACAGGATCTCGGCCTGGCTGAGCTGGTGGAACACGATCGTGTCGTCGATCCGGTTGAGGAACTCCGGCCGGAAGTGCTGCTTCAGCTCGTCGTTGACCTTCTGCTTCATCCGGTCGTAGTTGGACTCCTGGTCCTCCGACGCCTGGAAGCCCATGGACACCGCCTTGGCCACGTCCCTGGTTCCCAGGTTGGTGGTCAGGATGATGACCGTGTTCTTGAAGTCGACGATCCGACCCTGGCCGTCCGTGAGCCGCCCGTCCTCCAGGATCTGGAGCAGGGTGTTGAACACGTCCGGGTGGGCCTTCTCGATCTCGTCGAAGAGGACCACCGAGAACGGCCGACGCCGCACCTTCTCGGTCAGCTGGCCGCCCTCGTCGTAGCCGACGTAGCCGGGAGGCGCCCCGACGAGCCGCGACACGGTGTACCGGTCGTGGAACTCGGACATGTCGAGCTGGATCAGCGCGTCCTCGCTGCCGAACAGGAACTCCGCGAGCGCCTTGGAGAGCTCGGTCTTACCGACACCGGAGGGGCCGGCGAAGATGAACGAGCCCGACGGCCGCTTCGGGTCCTTCAGGCCGGCGCGGGTACGCCGGATCGCCTTCGAGACCGCCTTGACCGCGTCCTCCTGGCCGACGACCCGCTTGTGCAGCTCCTCCTCCATCCGGAGCAGCCGGGAGGTCTCCTCCTCGGTCAGCTTGTAGACCGGAATGCCGGTCCAGTTGGCGAGGACCTCGGCGATCTGCTCGTCGTCGACCTCGCTGACGACGTCCAGGTCGCCGGCCTTCCACTCCTTCTCCCGCTGCGCCTTCTGGCTCAGCAGCTGCTTCTCCTTGTCCCGCAGCTGGGCGGCCCGCTCGAAGTCCTGCGCGTCGATCGCGGACTCCTTCTCCCGGCGCACCTGGGCGATCCGCTCGTCGAAGTCGCGCAGGTCCGGCGGTGCGGTCATCCGGCGGATCCGCATCCGGGCACCGGCCTCGTCGATCAGGTCGATCGCCTTGTCCGGCAGGAACCGGTCGGAGATGTAGCGGTCGGCCAGCGTCGCGGCCGCGACCAGCGCGCCGTCGGTGATCGACACCCGGTGGTGTGCCTCGTAGCGGTCCCGCAGGCCCTTCAGGATCTCGATGGTGTGCGCCAGCGACGGCTCACCGACCTGGATCGGCTGGAACCGCCGCTCCAGGGCGGCGTCCTTCTCGACGTACTTGCGGTACTCCTCGAGCGTGGTCGCACCGATGGTCTGCAGTTCACCGCGGGCCAGCATCGGCTTGAGGATGCTCGCCGCGTCGATCGCGCCCTCGGCGGCCCCCGCGCCGACCAGGGTGTGGATCTCGTCGATGAACAGGATGATGTCGCCCCGGGTCCGGATCTCCTTGAGCACCTTCTTCAGGCGCTCCTCGAAGTCACCGCGGTACCGGGAACCGGCGACCAGGGCACCCAGGTCGAGCGTGTAGAGCTGCTTGTCCTTGAGCGTCTCCGGGACCTCACCCTTGATGATCTTCTGGGAGAGACCCTCGACGACGGCGGTCTTGCCGACGCCGGGCTCACCGATCAGCACCGGGTTGTTCTTCGTCCGGCGGGAGAGCACCTGCATCACCCGCTCGATTTCCTTCTCCCGCCCGATGACCGGGTCGAGCTTGCCCTCCCGGGCGGCCTGGGTCAGGTTCCGACCGAACTGGTCGAGCACCAGGCTGGTCGACGGGGCGGACTCACCCGACGCGGTGCCGGCGGCCGCCGGCTCCTTGCCCTGGTAGCCCGAGAGCAGCTGGATCACCTGCTGGCGGACCCGGTTGAGGTCCGCGCCGAGCTTCACCAGAACCTGGGCGGCGACGCCCTCGCCCTCCCGGATCAGGCCGAGCAGGATGTGCTCCGTACCGATGTAGTTGTGGCCCAGCTGGAGCGCCTCCCGCAGGGACAGCTCCAGCACCTTCTTGGCCCGCGGGGTGAACGGGATGTGCCCGCTCGGCGCCTGCTGACCCTGGCCGATGATCTCCTCCACCTGCTGGCGGACGCCCTCCAGGGAGATACCGAGGCTCTCCAGGGCCTTGGCCGCCACGCCCTCACCCTCGTGGATGAGACCCAGCAGGATGTGCTCCGTACCGATGTAGTTGTGGTTGAGCATCCGGGCTTCTTCCTGAGCCAGGACGACAACCCGCCGCGCTCGGTCGGTGAACCGCTCGAACATGCCCTCGTGCTCCTCACGTGCCGTGCGCACTCGATCTTGATCGTCAAGCATCGTGGCGGGGCCACCACTCGGACGTCCGGGCGGACGACCGTGCTCCCTTACTCTATCGCCGCGAGCCGACTCTCCCGAGGTCGTGTGTTGCTGCAATGAGCCACATACGCGACGTTTTGTCCAACCGCCCACGCTCAGCGGTGCTTCCCTGACCACCGTCTGTACGCGCAGAGCGAAATTCCCACCTTCCGACAGGACGACGCGACCCCACGTCGTCCACAGGCTGTGGACAACCCTGTCCACTGGTTGTGGACAACGCCTGGGCCGCCGAGATGTTCCCGGTCGGCGCCAACCGGCGGGCGCCGACCTCGGTGGCCGCGACCTTGGGTGGCCACCGCGGCCCGGGTGACGGGCCGCGCACCGGGGCCACCGCCGGGACGGGTCCCCCGTCGCAACACGCCCACGGAGCACAAATTCGGGCAGTTAGGATTATTTGCTCAGGTCACCTGGATGGTGTGATTTAGCAAGTAAGGTTGCCAAAACGACAATGCGGAGTAGATGGGCGACACCCATCCACTCCGCACCCGTCGGGTGGTGGCTGCGACTAACGACCGGCCTTGGCGTGGTACTCGTCCACGATCTCCTGAGGGATTCGCCCACGGTCGGAGATGTCCTTGCCTTCCTTCTTGGCCCAGGCCCGGATCGCCCTGTTCTGCTCGCGGTCGGCGGTGGCGCTACCACGGCCCCGGGCCGCCCGACCGCCGACGACCACCCCACCCCGGCCGACCCTGGTTCCGGCAGCGACGTATGGGGCGAATAGTTCCCGCAATTTGGTGGCGTTCTTAGTCGACAGGTCGATCTCGTACTGCACGCCGTCGAGCGAGAACTTGACGGTCTCGTCCGCGTCTCCGCCGTCCAGGTCATCGACCAGCTTGTGAATGATCTGCTTGGCCACGCGTCGCTATCCTTTCGAGCAAGGGTCTCCGCAAACAAGAGCACAATAGCTCGCGAGATGCTTGCTCCGTCAATAGGACGGCTAAAGTACGGGACAGGCCACGCACACTTCGCCGCCTCACCGTACCCCAACTCGCCGACGAGCCGCGACCGAAGTCGCCCACCGCGCGCCGGGACCGACTACTACTCGGGCCGGACCATCGGGAAGAGGATGGTTTCCCGAATTCCCAGGCCGGTGAGGGCCATGAGCAGCCGATCGATTCCCATTCCCATGCCCCCGGTCGGGGGCATTCCGTACTCCAACGCGCGCAGGAAGTCCTCGTCGAGCCGCATCGCCTCGTCGTCGCCCCTGGCCCCACGCTGCGCCTGGGCCACCAGCCGTTGCCGCTGCACCACGGGATCGACCAGCTCCGAGTAGCCCGTGGCCAGCTCGAATCCCAGCACGTAGAGGTCCCATTTCTCGGTCAGTCCCGGCTCGGACCGGTGTTGGCGAACCAGCGGGCTGGTCTCCTCCGGGTAGTCCCGGACGAACGTGGGCTGGCGCAGGCCCGGCACCACGAGCTCCTCGAAGAGCTCCTCGGCGAGCTTGCCCGGCCCCCACTTCGGGTCGACGGCCAACCCCACCTTCTCCGCGTAGCGCAGCAGGTCAGCCATTGGCGTCCGTACGGTCACCTCCTCGCCCAGGGCCTCGGAGAGCGACCCGTAGAGGGTCACCGACCGCCACTGCCCGCCCAGGTCGAACTCGGTGCCGTCGGCGTGCGTCACCACGTGCGACCCGGCCACCGCCAACGCGGCCTGCTGGACCAGGTGGCGGGTCAGTTCGGCCATGGTGTCGTAGTCACCGTACGCCTCGTACGCCTCCAACATGGCGAACTCCGGCGAGTGCGAAGAGTCGACACCCTCATTACGGAAGTTGCGGTTGATCTCGAAGACCCGATCGATGCCGCCGACCACCGCCCGCTTCAGATAAAGCTCCGGGGCGATTCGCAGATACAGATCGGTGTCCAGTGCATTGCTGTGCGTCACGAATGGCCGCGCGGTCGCCCCTCCGGGAAGCGTCTGCAGCATCGGAGTTTCGACCTCGATGAAACTTCGGGCGTGCAGCGAATCGCGCAGACTGCGCAGGGTCGCCGCCCTCGTCCGTACCATCTGGCGCGCCTGCGGCCGGACGATCAGATCCACGTAACGCTGCCGAACCCGCGCCTCCTCGCTCAACGGCTTGTGCGCCACCGGCAGCGGCCGGAGCGCCTTCGCGGTCAGCGACCAGGAATCAGCGAGCACGGAAAGCTCACCCCGCCGGCTGGTAATGACCTCCCCGGTCACGCCGACGTGGTCGCCGATGTCCACCAGCCGCTTCCACGCCTCGAGCCGTTCCGGGCCGACCCGGTCCAGCGAGAGCATCGCCTGCAATTCGGTCCCGTCGCCGTCGCGAAGGGTGGCAAAGCAGAGCTTCCCGGTATTCCGGATGAAGATCACACGCCCCGTGACGGCGGCGGTGTCGCCGGTGGCGGTGTCGGTCGGAAGATCCGCGTAGCGGGCCCGGATCTCGGCCAGGGTGGCCGTACGCGGATAACCCAGGGCATACGGTTCGACGCCGTCGGCGAGCATGCGCTCCCGCTTCTCCCGGCGGACCCGCATCTGCTCGGGAAGGTCGTCGGCAGGGTCGATGGGGTGGGAGGTCTGCTGGGTCACGGATGCTTCCTCGGAAGGTGTCGGCGTCAGTTCGGCCCCGAGCGTACTCAAGGGCCGGAACGGCAGGCAGCGGGATTAACCGGTGGCGTACCGGGTCACCGCCGACCCGCACCGTCCGCACCGGGACGGGGCGGATCGGGCGGGATCGGCTCAGCGGTTGCGCTCGTAGACCATCCGGAGCCCGATCAGCGTGATCATCGGCTCGTGGTGGGTGATGGTCCGGCACTCGCCGATCACCAGGGGGGCCAGTCCACCCGTGGCGATCACCGCCCGCACCCCGCCCAGTTCGTCGATCATCCGCTCGACGATCCGGTCCACCTGGCCGCCGAAGCCGAAGTACATGCCGGCCTGGAGGCACTCGACGGTGTTCTTGCCGATCACCGAGCGGGGCACCGTCGGCTCGACCTTCCGCAGCTGGGCGGCTCGGGCGGCGAGCGCGTCGAACGAGATCTCGATCCCCGGCGCGAACGCCCCGCCGAGGAACTCGCCACGCCCGCTGATCACGTCGAAGTTGGTGGTGGTGCCGAAGTCGACGACGATCGACGGACCGCCGTAGAGGGTGTACGCGGC
>CALGAM010000096.1 GCA_937951935.1 uncultured Micromonospora sp.
CGAGGAGATCATCGCCTCGCTGCGGAAGATCTACCCGGACCTGTCCGACGACCGGATCACCGCGATCGTCGAGGCGAACAAGAAGAACACCCCCCGGGACAGCCGGCACACGGCGGAGGCGATCGAGGCGCAGATCGCGTTCGCGCTGGCCAGCGGCAACATCAAGCGGTCGTTCACGGTCGAGGAGGCGTACACCGACGCCTACCTCCCGCCGGTCGGGTGAGGGGCGGACGGCGACATGAGCGTCCTCACTGATCCCAAGCTGAGCACCGAGCTCGACAACCCCGCGACGCTGCTGCCGGAGAGGCGGCGCGCGGCCGCGGGGAGGTCCTGGCTGGTGAAGGCCGCGCAGCACACCCTCGTCGTCGCGGTGTTCCTGGCCGCCTGGCAGTACGCCTCCGGCCGGTTCGTCGACCCGCTACTGATCACCGACCCGGTGTCGGTCGGCCGGCAGCTGCTGGAGTGGACCGAGAACGGCCTGCTGCTGTTCCACCTGTCGTTCACGCTCCAGGCGCTGTTCTTCGGCTTCGTCAGCGGCGCGGTGGCCGCGCTGCTGCTCGCGGTGGTCTTCACCAGGCTGCCGCGGCTCGGCCGGTTCACCGAGACGTACATCATCGCGTTCAACGCGATCCCGAACATCGCGCTGGTGCCCATCTTCATCGTCTGGTTCGGCTTCGGCATCGAAACCAAGATCCTGATGGGCTACCTGACCGCGTCGTTCATCATCTTCATCGCCGCCTTCCAGGGGCTGCGCAACACCGAGGCCCGCTACCTCGAACTCGCCCGGATCCTCGAGGCGAACACGGTGCAGACCCTGCTGAAGATCCGGATCTGGGCGGCCATGCCGTTCCTGGCCTCGGCGGTCAAGATGGCGCTGCCGAAGACCGCCCTCGCGGTCGTCATCGCCGAGTTCCTCGGCTCCAACCGCGGCGTCGGCTACCTGGTCGTGCGCGCCAGCAACCTGCTGGACATCCCGGCCCTGTTCGCCGCGGTCGTGGTGCTCACCGTGCTGGTCCAGACCCTGTCGCTGGCCGCCGCCTTCCTGGAGAGCCGGCTGCTGCGCTGGATACCGAAGGAGAAGCGATGACGACGACCGAGCAGAGACCGCGCGCGACGGCGGAGACGTCCGGGACCGCGGCGGCCGGCACCGGCGCACCGGACCGGGCCACCCGCTCGGGCGGGGAGATCCTGATCCAGGGAGTCGGCCACGTGTTCCCGAGCGACACCGGCCCGGTGGAGGCGCTGCGCGACATCGACCTGCGGATCGCCCCGGGGGAGTTCGTCTCGCTCGTGGGCACCAGCGGCTGCGGCAAGTCGACGCTGCTCAACATCGTCGCCGGGCTGCTCAGCCCGACCAGGGGCACGGTCACCATCACCCCGGCCGCGCAGGACGCCGACGCCCGGCTGCCGCGCCGGGCGTACATCACCCAGGACGACCGGCTGCTGCCGTGGCGTACCGCGGTGCAGAACGTCGCGTTCCCCCTGGAGCTGCACGGCGTCGGCAAACGGGAACGGCTGGCCCGCGCCCACGAACTGCTCGACCGGGTCGGGCTGGCCGACTTCGCCCAGCGCCGGCCCAGCGAGCTGTCCGGCGGGATGCGGCAGCGGGTCTCGATCGCCCAGGCCCTGGTGTACCGGCCGGCGGTGCTGCTGATGGACGAGCCGTTCGGCGCGCTGGACGCCTGGACCCGCGAGTCCCTGCACGAGCTGCTGCTGGACGTGCAGGCCGAGCTCGGCACCACCACCGTGCTGGTCACCCACGACGTGTTCGAGGCGATGGGGCTGTCCGACCGGATCATCACCCTCGCCCCCCGGCCCGGCCGGATCCTGCGGGAGTACGTCCTGACCGACTTCCCCCGCCCACGCAGCCACCGGGAACTCCAGACACCCCACTTCGTGGAGATCCACGAGCAGATCCGCGCCGACCTCGGCTTCCGCACCTGAGCGCCACCCGCCCGCGGCCGGTCCGACCGCCGGGTTCGGCCCGACCGCCATGCCCGACCGCCGGTGGCGGCCGGACCGTCACCCCGGCGGGCTCCCGGTCGGCGCGGCCCGGCCGGATCGCCGAGGCCAGCCGGACCGCCGGTCGGGCCGGCCGTGCGCGCCACCCGAACCGACTCCCGAACGACCGCGTACCACCCGAAACGACTCCGAGGAGACAGTGATGAGCGACGAGCGCAGACACGTGAAACTGGGCTTCTCCATCTGGGCCACCGGCTTCCACCCGGCCGGGTGGCGGCTACCCGAGGCAAACGCCCACGGCACCTTCGACCCCGACTTCCTCCGCGACACCGCCCGGGCCGCCGAGCGCGGCAAACTCGACTTCTACTTCATCGGGGACCGCGTCGTCGGGCTGCCCGCCTCACAGTACGAGAGCCCCAACGAGGTGCTCCGCCCCGAGGCGCTGACCACGGCCGCGTTCATCGCCGCGGTCACCAGCCGGATCGGCATCGTCACGACGGTCAACACCACCTACGCCGACCCGTACACGATCGCCCGGGCCACCGCCCAGCTCGACCACCTCAGCCGCGGCCGGATCGCCTGGAACATCGTCACCGGCAAGAACGAGGAGGCGGCCGGCAACTTCGGCCGCAGCGAGCACTGGGACGCCGAGAAGCGCTACGAGTGGGCCAGCGAGTTCATCGAGATCGCCCGCGGCCTCTGGGACAGCTGGGAGGACGACGCGCTGGTCGCGGACAAGGCGTCCGGGCTGTTCATCGACGAACAGAAGGTACACAAAATCAACTACCGGGGCCGCTACTTCTCCGTCGACGGGCCGCTCAACATCGCCCGGCCGGTCCAGGGACACGTGCCGATCCTGCACGCCGGCACCTCCGAGGAGTCGCACGAGTTCGGCGCCAAGTACGCCGACATCCGGTTCATCCTGTTGCGGGACACCGCCGAGGCGAAGGCCTACTACGCCGAGACGAAGGCCCGGCTGGCGAAGTACGGCCGCGCCGAGGAGGAACAGTCCATCGTCGCCGGCCTGCCGGTCTACGTCGCCGGCACCGCCCGGGAGGCACACGAGAAGTTCCGCCAGATCCAGCACCTGACCGTGGTCGAGGCGTCGCTGGCGCCCCTGTCGGCCGCACTCGGCGTGGACCTCACCGGCTACCGGCTGGACACCCCCATCGGGGAGATCCCCGAGCTGGCCGAGCTGACCGGACGGCCCGCGCTGATCCTCGACCGCGCGCGCCACGCGTACGGCGACGAGTCACCGACCCTGCGCGAGACCGCGCTGTTCTTCAAGCGCACCCAGGGCAAGCAGGTCGCGATCGGCGACGGCAGGCAGGTCGCCGACTACATCGAGGAGCAGTTCCACGAGCGGACCGTCGACGGCTTCATCATCTTCCCGCCGTACCTGCCCGGGCCGCTGGACGCCTTCGTCGACCTGGTCGTGCCCGAGCTGCAGCGGCGTGGACTGTTCCGTACCGACTACGGCAGCGAGCGCACCTTCCGGGAGTTCTTCGGCCTCGCCAGGCCCGCCAACCAGTTCACGTCGGCGCCCGCCGCGACGGCCGCCGCCTGACAGGGAGCGTCACCGTGGCACGATCCGCACACTTCGTCTCCGTCGACGAACTCGTCCGCCTGCTCGACGGAGACCGACCCCCGGTCGTCCTCGACGTCCGGAACGCCAACGGGCGGGACGACGGACGGGACGAGTACGCCGCCGGGCACATCCCCGGCGC
>CALGAM010000097.1 GCA_937951935.1 uncultured Micromonospora sp.
GGTGGCGGCCGGGGCGCTGGTGGCCGACGAGGCGACCGCCTTGACCTTGTCACCCCCGCCCGAGCGGGACTTCTCCGGCCACGGTTCGGGGTGGATGATCACCCCACGGCCCTTGCAGTGCTCACAGGTCTCGCTGAACGCCTCCAGCAGGCCGGCGCCGATCCGCTTGCGGGTCATCTGGACCAGGCCGAGCGAGGTGATCTCGGTGACCTGGTGCTTGGTACGGTCCCGGCCCAGGCACTCGGTGAGCCGGCGCAGCACCAGTTCGCGGTTCGACTCCAGCACCATGTCGATGAAGTCGATCACGATGATGCCGCCGAGGTCACGCAGCCGGAGCTGGCGGACGATCTCCTCGGCCGCCTCAAGGTTGTTACGGGTGACCGTCTCCTCCAGGTTGCCGCCCGCACCGGTGTACTTGCCGGTGTTGACGTCGATGACGGTCATCGCCTCGGTACGGTCGATCACCAGGTGACCGCCGGAGGGGAGGAAGACCTTCCGGTCCAGGCCCTTGAGAATCTGCTCGTCGATCCGGCGCTCGGCGAAGACGTCGACGGGGCCGGTGTGCCGACGCAGCCGGGGCACCAGGTCCGGCGAGACGTGCGACAGGTACGACTCGACCATGTCGTACGCCTCGGCGCCCTGGATGACAAGTTCGCGGAAGTCCTCGTTGAAGAGGTCCCGGACCACCCGGATCACCAGGTCCGGCTCCTCGTACAGGAGCACCGGAGCGTTCCCCGCGGCGGCCTTGGCCTGGATGTCCTCCCACTGCGCCTGGAGCCGCTTGATGTCCCGGGCCAGTTCGTCCTCGGTGGCTCCCTCGGCGGCGGTCCGGACGATCACACCGGCCCCCTCCGGCACCAGCTTCTTGAGGATGTCGCGCAACCGCTTGCGCTCGGTGTCCGGCAGCTTCCGGCTGATCCCGGAGGCGTTGCCGTGCGGCACGTAGACCAGGTGCCGACCGGACAGGGCGATATGGCTGGTCAGCCGCGCCCCCTTGTGCCCGATCGGGTCCTTGGTGACCTGCACCAGCACGGAGTCGCCGGAACGCAGCGCCTGCTCGATCGAGCGGGCCCGGCCCTCAAGCCCGGTGATGTCCCAGTTGACCTCGCCGGCGTACAGCACCGCGTTCCGGCCGCGCCCGACGTCGACGAAGGCCGCCTCCATGCTGGGCAGCACGTTCTGCACCTTGCCCAGATAGACGTTGCCGGCCATCGTGCCGGAGGACGCCCGGCTGACGTAGTGCTCGACCAGCACCCCGTCCTCCAGTACGGCGATCTGGGTCCGGTCGCCGCGCTGGCGGATCACCATCACCCGGTCGACCGCCTCCCGGCGGGCCAGGAACTCCGACTCGGTCAGAATCGGCGGCCGGGTACGCCGTTGCTCGCGACCGTCGCGTCGACGCTGCCGCTTGGCCTCGAGCCGGGTCGAGCCGGAGACGCCCTGGACCTCGTCGACGACCTTCCGCGGTTCCCGGATCTTGATGACCGTCGGCACGCCGTCGTCGGCGACGGTCTCCGTGGTGTCCACGGCACCCTTGCGGCGGCGGCGCCGACGCCGCCGGGTGGTCACCCCGTCGGCCGCGGCCTCGGCTTCCTCCTCCTCGTCGTCCCCCTCACCGGGCTCGGCGGCGGGCGTCTCGGTCTGGGCGGCCGGCTGCTGCTCCTCCACCACCTCTTCGAGCTCGTCCGGGGTGCCCTTGCCACGTCCCCGGCCGCGGCGGCCACGCCGCCGGCGGCGGCGGCCCGTCGTCGTCTCCTCGCCCTCGCCCCGCTCCGCCTCGTCCGCGGGTTCCTCGGGCGTGTCGGCCAGCTCCGCCTCCGGCTCCACCCCGGTCTCGGGCTCGGTCGGCTCCGCGGCGCGACGGCCGCGACGCCGGCGACGGACGGTCACCGACTCACCCGGTTCGGTCTCGGCGGCCTCCGGCCACCCGGCCGGCTCGGTCTCGGCGCGCGTGGTCGACGCCTCCGGCTGCGGGGCCATGAACAGCACGGTCGGCGCGGAGAGCACCGCGCGACGGGGCCGCGGCTGCTCCTCGCCGACCCCGCCCGTACCGGTCGTGTGGGCCGCGGCGGCCTCGACACCGCTCCCGGTCGGCTCCGACGCGCCCGGGGTGGTCACGGCGCCGCCGACCGGGGCGCCGCCCGACGGCCCACCGGTGACCACCGCGTCGCCGGCCGCCGCGGGCTCGGACGTCTCGTTCGGCGTCACCACCGGACGCCGACCGGCGTCGCCCCGCTCCTCGCCGACCGTCGTCTCGCCGGCGGACGCCGCAGGTGGGGCAGCCGGCGTGACGGTGACCCTCTTCCGGCGGGTGCGTGTCGCCCTGACCGGCGCGGCCGCCTCACCGGCCGCCGTCGGGGCGCCGGCGTCGTGGGCTGTTCCCGCCACGGGGTCGGGTGTCGTCTCCGTACCACCGGCGGGGCCCGTTGCCGCACCGCCGTCGGATGCCGTCGCACCGGCACCCGACGGCACGGTCGTGGCGTCCGCCGCCGTGGCCGGACCGCCCTGGCCGGCTCCGGCGGCGCCCTCCACAGCCGAGGTGCCGGAAGCGCCGCCCGGGGCGGACCCGGCATCGGCCGCCGGGCCGGAAGCACCCGTGACGACGGACGCGTCGGCCTCCGCCGGCCCGGTTCCGGCCCTCGTGTCCGCGGTGGTGGCCTTGCGGCGCCGACGCGGTGTCTTCGGCGGACTTTCCGTGTCACCCGCCACCGGGGTCAACACCTCGGCGTCGGTCGCCTCGCCGCTGGTCGAGCGGAGCGAGGTCGACGCCTCGACCGGCGCGCCGGTCGGAGCCGGCTCGCTCGGCGGCGCCGGGGTCCGGCGCCGGGAGGTACGGGTACGCCGGGTCGGCGCCTTGCTGCTACTGGTTTCTCTTTCTTCGGCGGTCGCGTCAACCGGTTCCGAACCGGTACGCTCCCCGCCCTCGGGCTCGTTTTCGAGCATGGACGTTCTCCAGTTCTGGCCTCCCCGGGCGCGGGTGAGCGCTGCCACGCAGGGATGCCGCAAGATGTTTCCGGCGACGCGTCGAGGTGACCGGGCCACCGAAGTCTGCCTGCCTGACCGCCGGCCGGACCTCCGGCTAGCGTTCGCCGATGGCTGCCCCGTCGCGATCCGCCTCCAACGGATCGACGATCTCCCCCTGCGCGGTCACCGTGCCCTGCGCCAGCCGGGTCGCCCGGGGCGGCACCGGCGGCTCCAGGTCGGCCACCACGCGGAGGCCGGAAAGGACGTCATCGGGTCGTACGGACGGGGTGACCTGTCGCACGACCACCTCGAGTATCGCACACGGTACGCCTCCGACCTCGGAAGGTGCCTCGGTCGGCGTGATCACATCGATACTCAGCACGGCCTTGCGCGCGTCGACGACGCGTCGGCCCTGCTTCGTCATCCGCTCGACGGGGACCTCCGAGGCGGCCCGAAAGGCCGATACGGCGTGACGCAGGACGTCGGGCTCCACACCCGGCAGCTCCAGCCGCCACCGTGACGCGTCGATCCGGTCGGCGAGGCTTCCGGGCCCGGCGACGACGGCGTCGAGGATGTCGAGACCCGGAGACAACGCGGCGTCGAGCGCGAGCCGCAGCTCCGTCGGGTCGACCTCCTCCCGAAGCCCGATCTCCAGATACTCCGCCTCGCTGGCCACACCTGTTGGCGCCGCGCTGGCGTAGGAAATCTTGGGATGGGGCGTGAAGCCCTGCGAGTACGCGACCGGTACGCCGGCCCGGCGCAACGCGCGCTCGAACGCGCGGGCGAAGTCCCGGTGCGAGGTGAATCTCAGCGGACCCCGCTTGGCGTACCTGATCCGGATCCGCTGGACAACCGGCGCCTGACCGCCCTCGGGCTGTGGTTTGCTACTGATCGTTGCTCCTTGGTGTGCGGAAGGTTCCCGACGGTCGTCCCGGAGCGATACACCGCCGCTCCGGGACGAGTCGGGTCGACGTGGTCAGCGGGGCGAGGCGGCCGGCGTCCGCAGACCCCGCACCGGGGTCAGCGGCAGCAGCTTCCGGCCGGTCGGCCCGATCTGGATCTCCGTGTCCATCGAGGGGCACACCCCGCAGTCGTAGCAGGGCGTCCACCGGCAGTCGTCCTGCTCGCACTCGGCCAACGCGTTCTGCCAGTCCTGCCAGAGCCAGTCCTTGTCCAGGCCGGAGTCGAGGTGGTCCCAGGGGAGCACCTCGGTCTCCCCGCGCTCCCGCACGGTGTACCAGTCGAGGTCCACGCCGAGCGGCGGCAGCACCTCGGCGGCGGCGTCCACCCAGCGCTGGAACGAGAAGTGCTCACTCCACCCGTCGAACCGGCCGCCGTTCTCCCAGACCTTCCGAATGACGGCCCCCACCCGGCGGTCGCCCCGGCTCAACAGGCCCTCGATCAGCGACGGCTCGCCGTCGTGATACCGGAAGCCGATCGCCCGGCCCAGGGAGCGGTCGGCGTTGATCGCCTCCTTCAGCAGCCTGAGCCGGTTGTCGATCACCTCGGGCCGTTCCATCGCCGCCCACTGGAACGGTGTGTGCGGCTTGGGGACGAACCCGCCGATCGACACCGTGCAGCGGATGTCCTTCGAGCCGGTCGCCTCCCGACCCGCCTTGATCACCTCGTGTGCGAGCCGGGCGATCTGCAGGACGTCCTCGTCGGTCTCGGTCGGCAGCCCGCACATGAAGTAGAGCTTCACGTGGCGCCAGCCGTTGGTGTACGCGGTGACGACGGTGCGGATCAGATCCTCCTCCGTCACCATCTTGTTGATCACACGCCGGATCCGCTCGGACCCGCCCTCCGGGGCGAAGGTGAGGCCGGTCCGCCGCCCGTTGCGGCTCAGCTCCTGGGCCAGCTCGATGTTGAACGCGTCGACCCGGGTCGACGGCAGCGAGAGCGAGATGTTCGTCCCCGCGTACCGGTCGGCCAGGCCGGAGCAGATGTCACCGATCTCCGAGTGGTCGGCCGACGACAGCGACAGCAGCCCGACCTCGGAGAAACCGGAGTACTCCAGACCCTGCTGCACCATCTGCCCCACGGTCGTGATCGACCGTTCCCGGACCGGCCGGGTGATCATGCCGGCCTGGCAGAACCGGCAGCCCCGGGTGCAGCCCCGGAAGATCTCCACCGCGTACCGCTCGTGCACCGTCTCGGCGAGCGGCACGAGCGGCTTCTTCGGGTACGGCCAGGCGTCCAGGTCCATCGTCGTGCGCTTGCGAACGCGGAACGGCACGTCCGGCCGGTTCGGCACGACCCGCTGGATCCGACCGTCGGGCAGGTAGTCGACGTCGTAGAAGCGCGGCACGTAGACGCTCTCGGTGCGGGCCAGCCGCAGCAGCAGCTCGTCCCGCCCGCCGGGGCGTCCCTCCGCCTTCCACCGCCGGACGATGTCGGTGATCTCGAGGACGGCCTCCTCGCCGTCGCCGAGCACCGCCGCGTCGAGGAAGTCCGCGATCGGCTCCGGGTTGAACGCGGCGTGCCCGCCGGCCAGGACCACCGGGTGCGCCTCGGTCCGGTCGGCGGCCAGCAGCGGAATCCCGGCCAGGTCGAGCGCGGTGAGCAGGTTGGTGTAGCCCAGCTCGGTGGCGAACGAGACGCCGAGCAGGTCGAACGCCCCGACCGGCCGGTGCGCCTCGAGGGTGAACTGCGGGACGCCGTGCGCCCGCATCAGCCTCTCCAGGTCCGGCCAGACCGCGTACGTCCGCTCGGCGAGCACGTCCGGCTGCTCGTTGAGCACCTCGTAGAGAATCTGCACACCCTGGTTGGGCAGGCCCACCTCGTACGCGTCGGGATACATCAGCGCCCAGCGGACCGCCGCCGACTCCCAGTCCTTCACCACCGCGCCCAGTTCGCCGCCGACGTACTGGATCGGCTTGCTCACCAGGGGCAGCAACGGTTCGAGCTGCGGCCACACCGTCATCGCCGCTGACCTGCTCGCGGCAGTCGACGCGGCGCTCATGGGACCTCCCGGAAGAGTGTGCTGGACACGATTGACCATCCAGAGTACGCGGGAACGCGGCGCCCCGGACGGCAAGGAACCCTAACCCGGGTGCCAACCCATCCCCGGCACACGCGGCGTGGTCCGGCCACGCACGGCCGGACCACGACCGGACGAACTGGTACCACGGTACTAACCTCGGACGAGCGCGAGAGGAGAGCCAGGATGCTTCCGCCTCTGCCGGAGGAGGGTCAGTCGGCGGGCCAGGCCACCGTGGGGGGGCACGCGCAACCGGCCCAGCCTGCGTCGGACGGTGACCGCGACGACCACGACGGGGCCGTTCCCGGCCCGCCCGCGGAGGCCACCGTCCGCCTCGGGACCCGCGCGGACGGTGTGGCGGCCGGCCCGGCCGACGCGGTGGCGGCCGGGACCCGCACCGCGGGCGACGGCGGCTCGCCCGAGGTGGACGCGACCGAACCGGCGGGCAGCGCGTGCCGGGACGCGACGCCCCGCGCCGTCGAGACCGGCGACCCCACCCGTGGTGGCACGCCCGGGGACGAGCCGACCCGCGCCGCCGCGCCCGGAGACGAACCCACCCGCGCCGCCGCGGCCGACGACGAACCCACCCGCGCCACCGCGGCCGACGGCCCGGCGGCGGACGCGCGACCGCGCCCCGACACACCGGGCCCGCTCACGGCCGCGACGCCCGAACGGGACTCCGCACCGACCCGGGTGGTCGCCCCCCGCTGGACCGCGTCGGCGGCCGTGCCGCCGCCACGGCGGCGCGGACGCCGCTGGTTCGACGACGACGAGGACGACGAGCCGGACGTACCGGCGCCGGCCGCACCCGGCTCGGCTCCGGCCCCGCCCACGCCGCGTCGTCTCGACCCCACGTTGCGGATGCCGGCGGTGGACCCGGAGGAGGCCGAGATACCGACGCCGGTCGACCCCTGGGCCGGAGTCGCCCACGACCCCTGGGCCACGCCGCCGCACCCGCATCCGGATCCCGTGTCCCCCCAACCCGCGGCCGGATACGGGACGTCGACGGAGCCGGCGCCGCCCATGCCGGCCGGAACCGCCGGAACCGCCGTACCCGTCGCTCCGTCGCCCCGCCAGCCGCCCGCGGCCCGACGGTCTTCGGCGCCGGTCGCACCACCGCCACCGGTGGCTCCGCCCCGGACGGCGGGGTCGAGGCGGAAACGGCCCGCACCACCCCCGCCGGACTGGAAGCCACCACGCGACCACGTCGCGATCCCGGTACGCCGCCGTCGCCGCTGGCCCTGGGTCATGCTGACCCTGACCCTGCTCACCGTCGCCTGCTGCTGCGGCCTTCCCGGGTACTACCTCTGGCCCATCTGGAACCAGTACCCGGCCCGGCCGGCGGATCCGCTGCCCGAGCGGGTGCTGGACCTCCGGTTGCAGAGCGGCCGGGAGGACCAGCAGGTCGCCGAGGACCTCAAGACGAGCCTGCGGATGCGGAACTGGATCGCGGAGACGACCTTCGCCGCCGTCTACCGGGACGGGCGCGGCAAGCGGGTCACGGTCTTCGGCACCACCGGCCTGCGACTGGACCCACAGTCCGACCTGGAGGACGAGTTCGGCGAGCTCGCGAAGCAGTACGACCTCAGGGACGTCCGTGACGTCGACACGGGGGTGCGGGGTGAACACCGGCGGTGCGGAGTCGGCCGGGAGCGGGGCGAATCGGTGGTGGTCTGCACCGTGGCCGACCACGGCAGCCTGATCACCGGGTCGTTCACGTTCCGCAACGTCGACGAGAGCGCGGAACTGCTGGTGACGATGCGCGAGGAGATCATCCAGCGGGACTGACCGGCGGGGAGGACGGCCGGCACCGCACAACGGCGCCGGCCGGTGGCGGGCGCGACGGCACCGGGGCGAGCGGCCCGGCGGGCGCGGGCGCGGGTCAGGGCGTCGCCGGGGGTGCCGCACCGCCCGGGGCGCCGCGCGCCGGGGCGTACCGGGGCACGTACTCCTGGCCGGTCAGCTTCTGGATCTCCATCATGATCTCGTCGGTGATCTCGCGCAGCGACGTCCGGTCCATCGGCCGGCCGGTGAAGTCGAGGGGCTTGCCGATACGGATGATGATCTTCCCTGCGCCGAGCCGGGGCATCCGGGCCCCGATCGGCTGCACCTTGTCCGTGCCGAGCGTCCCCACCGGGATCACCGGCACCCCGGCGGCCAGGGCCAGCCGGGCCACCCCGGTCCGACCCCGGTAGAGCCGCCCGTCCGGCGAACGGGTCCCCTCCGGATACAGCGCGACCAGATCCCCGGCCCGCAACACCGGGATGGCGCTGTCGAACGCGGAGAGCGCGGCCCGACCGCCGCTGCGGTCGACCCGGATCGCCCCGAGCGCGGTCACCAGCGACCGGGTCAGCCAACCCCGCAGCCCGGTGCCGGTGAAGTACTCCGACTTGGCCCAGAACGCGAGGTGCCGGGGGATCACCGCACCGAGGAAGATCTCGTCGGCGACCGAGAGATGGTTGCCGGCGAAGATCGCGCCTCCGGTCGCCGGGACGTTCTCCAGGCCTTCGACGACGGGGCGCCACAGAGCCCGCAGGACAGGAGCGACGGTGTACTGACCGATGGTGTAGAGCAGCGGCACGGGGCCTCCGGCGGTCGGATTGGTGGGCGGCTGTCACGGTAGCCGACGCCCGGCGCGCCGGTACGGGCGACCACACCGG
Source organism: uncultured Micromonospora sp. (assembly GCA_937951935.1). Lineage (GTDB taxonomy): Bacteria > Actinomycetota > Actinomycetes > Mycobacteriales > Micromonosporaceae > Plantactinospora. The sequence goes on from CALGAM010000097.1 coordinate 8,605, forward strand.
TCACCCGTACCGGCAGGCACGGCTACGCCGTGCGACGCGTCGTCGGCGGGCCGGTCAGGCAGGTCAGCGCCGGCGTACCCGGACCGTCACCGGCTCGTCCTCGCCGACCTCGCCGGCGAAGCCGTCCGTCACCTGCTCCGGCGTCGTGTAGTCGATCGACTCGGCGAGCACCTCCCGGGCCACGAAGTCCCGGTGCGCCGCCACCGCCGCGGTCACCTCCGGCCCGGCCCCGATCAGCAGGTCGATCCGGTCCGACACGTCCAGGCGCGCGTCCCGGCGGGCCTGCTGCACGACCCGGACCACGTCCCGGGCCAGGCCCTCGGCGGCCAGTTCCGGAGTCACGGTGGTGTCCAGCACCACCACGCCCTCGCCGCCGGGCAGCGGTGCCGACTGCGCCGGGTCGGCCGGCACCAGCCTCAGCTCGTACTCACCCGGCTCCAGCCGCACCCCGGCCGCCTCCGGAACGCCGTCGACCAGCGTCCAGTCGCCGGCCTTCACCGCCTTGATCACCGCCTGGACCTGCCTGCCGACCCGGGGGCCGAGAACCCGGGGCACCACGGTCAACACCTGCTCGCAGTAGCTGCCCAGCTCCGTGCTGAACTCGACCGACTTGACGTTGACCTCGTCGGCGACCAGGTCGGCGAAGGGCCGCAGGGTCTCCGCGGCCGGGGTCGCCACGGTCAGCTTCGGCAACGGCAGGCGAACCCGCAGCCCCTTGGTCTTGCGCAGCGACAGCGCGGCCGAGGCCACGGCACGGATCGCGTCCATCGCCGCGACCAGCTCGGGGTCGGCCGGGAACGCGGCCGGATCCGGCCAGTCGGTCAGGTGCACCGACCGTTCCCCGGTCAGCCCGCGCCACACCTCCTCGGCGGTGAGCGGGGCCAGCGGGGCCAACACCCGGCTCACCGTCTCCAGCACCGTGTAGAGGGTGTCGAAGGCGTCCCGGTCACCGGACCAGAAACGGTCCCGGGACCGCCGGACGTACCAGTTGGTCAGCGCGTCCAGGAAGGACCGGACCGAGGCGCAGGCACCGGAGATGTCGTACGTGTCGAGCTGCGCCGTGACCGACTCGATCAGCTCCCGGGTCTTGGCCAGCACGTACCGGTCCAACAGGCTGCCGGCGGCGTCGCCGCCACCCGCCGTCGAGCCGGCGTCGGTCCGCCACCTGGCCGTGTATCCCTCCGCGTTCGCGTAGAGCGAGAAGAAGTACCAGACGTTCCAGTACGGCAGCAGCACCTGGCGCACCGAGTCCCGGATCGCCGCCTCGCTGACCACGACGTCCCCACCGCGCAACACCGGCGAGGCCATCAGCGTCCAGCGCATCGCGTCCGAGCCGTACGTGTCGAACATCTCGTAGACGTCCGGGTAGTTACGCAGGCTCTTGGACATCTTGCGCCCGTCGGACCCGAGCACGATGCCGTGCACCACGGCGTTGCGGAAGGCCGGCCGGTCGAACAGCGCGGTCGCCAACACGTGCATGGTGTAGAACCAGCCCCGCACCTGCGGCTGGTACTCGACGATGAAGTCGCCGGGATAGTGGTGCTCGAACCACTCGCGGTTCTCGAACGGGTAGTGGACCTGGGCGAACGGCATCGACCCGGACTCGAACCAGCAGTCCAGCACCTCCGGCACCCGGCGCATCGTCGACCTGCCGGTCGGGTCGTCCGGGTTGGGCCGGGTCAGCTCGTCGATGCCGGGACGGTGCAGGTCGGTGACCTTCACCCCGAAGTCACGCTCCAGCTCCTCCAGCGAGCCGTAGACGTCCACCCGGGGGTAGTTCGGGTCGTCGGACTTCCACACCGGGATCGGCGACCCCCAGAACCGGTTCCGGCTGATCGACCAGTCCCGGGCGTTGGCCAACCACTTGCCGAACGAGCCGTCCTTGACGTGCCCCGGAGTCCAGTTGATCTGCTGGTTCAGCTCGACCATCCGGTCCCTGATCTTCGTCACCGCGACGAACCAGGAGGAGACCGCCTTGTAGACCAGCGGGGTGTCGCAGCGCCAGCAGTGCGGGTACGCGTGGGTGTAGGTGTCCTGCCGGAGCACCACCCCGCGCTCCTTCAGCTCCCGGATCACCGACCGGTTGACGTCGAAGACCTGCTCCCCCTCGTACGGCGGGACCAGCGAGGTGAACCGGGTGTGGTCGTCGACGGTGACGATGGTCGGGATACCCGCCGCGGTGCAGGCCTTCTGGTCGTCCTCGCCGAAGGCGGGCGCCAGGTGCACCACCCCGGTCCCGTCCTCCGTGGTGACGAAGTCGGCGCCCAGCACCTGGTACGCGTTCGGCCCGGCCCGCTCCACGAGGAAGTCGTACAGCGGCGTGTAGCGGCGGCCGACCAGGTCCCGCCCGTACACCGTGCCGACGCGCTCGAATCCCTCCAGCTCCGTGGCGTACGCCCCGAGCCGTGCCGCCCCGACCACGTACCGCTGGCCGTCACGCTCCAGCACGGCGTACTCGATGTCCGGTCCGACGGCGAGTGCGAGGTTCGACGGCAGGGTCCAGGGCGTGGTGGTCCAGACCCCCACCCGGACCGGACCGCGCACCGGCTCGGGGGCGGCCTCGTCCGGGGTCAGGGTGAACCACACGGTCAGCGTCGGGTCGTGCCGGTCCCGGTAGACGTCGTCCATCCGGGTCTCGGTGTTCGACAGCGGGGTCTCGCAGCGCCAGCAGTACGCCAGCACGTTGAAGCCCTCGTAGATCAGGCCCTTCTCGTACAGCTGCTTGAACGCCCACATGACGCTTTCCATGTAGCTCAGGTCAAGCGTCTTGTAGTCGTTGCCGAAGTCGACCCAGCGGGCCTGACGGGTGACGTACCGCTCCCACTCGTTGGTGTAGGCGAGCACGGAGGTACGACACGCCTCGTTGAACCGGGCCACCCCGAGGTCGAGGATCTCCGCCTTGGTGGTGATGCCGAGCTGCTTCTCCGCCTCCACCTCGGCGGGCAGGCCGTGGCAGTCCCAGCCGAACCGCCGCTCGACCCGGCGTCCCCGCATCGTCTGGTAGCGGGGCACCACGTCCTTGGCGTAGCCGGTGAGCAGGTGGCCGTAGTGCGGCAGGCCGTTGGCGAACGGCGGACCGTCGTAGAAGACGAACTCGTTGGCGCCGTTCGGTCCCGCGTCCCGGGACTCGACGCTCGCCTCGAAGGTCTTGTCCGCCGCCCACGCGTCGAGCACGCGACGTTCGATCGCCGGCAGGTCGGGGCTGGCGGGCACGCCCGTGCCGGCGGGGGCGTTCTTCGGGTACGCCATCGCGGGTCGCTCTCCTCGGTACAGCTCACGTGCCTGTGGTCTGCGAGGACGAGTCCTGGTGCGCCGCGCCTCGGCGCCCGCGGACCCGCGGTACCACCCCGCTTGACGGTCGGAACCGACCGCCCGCTCATTGGCCGGCTGTGACGGGCCGGTCCCGTCCGGTTCTACTCGGGCCGCGTCGGGCAGGGCCCTTTCTTCCGGAGGCTCGCCGGTGATGGCCGGGTCGTCGCCTGTGGCTCTCCACGATACTCGACCCCGTCGGTGGTCCTCACCCCGATACCCGGCACCGGCACAACCGCCCGGCCGCGTCCCGGTCCCCCTCCCCCCCTGTCGCGGCTCCTCCTCAGCCGTGGGTTCGTCCTCCCCGGTCAGGCCGGGCCGGGACCGGCCGGGGTGGGCCGGGTTCCGGGGCCCCGCCCGCCCGGGGAGGTGTCCCGGCGTCGTCGGTCGTTCCATTCCCGCCCGATCCGGCCTAGCCTGACCGTAGTAGGGAGGTCCACTGTGGCAGATGACCGGCGCCGTCAGATCGCGCCCGTGCGGAAGTTCGTCGCCGCGGTGCTGGGCGCCCTCGCCACCTTCGTCACGCTCTTCGGCGTCGGCATGCGCAGCTGGGCGATCGCCATGCTGGGCGTGGCGCTGCTCGCCCTCGCGATCAGCCTGGTCGCGGTCACCGCGATCCGCACCGGTCCCCGAGCCTGGGTCACCGGCGTCGGCCACGTCCACACCGTGACCGAGCCCCCGGCCTCGTCGGCCTACGGTCGGTGCGAGCTCGAGATCGTGATCGACGCCCCGGGGGTGCCGGCCCGTTCGGTGAAGATCCGCGACCCTCGGGTTCCGGTGTCGAAGTGGCCCGATCCGGGGGCCGTCCTGCCGATCATGGTCGCCATCGACGACCAGCGGCACGTCCGGATCCTCTGGGACGAGGTGCTCACGCACGCCGAGGCCGCGGCAAACGCCGACCTGTCCCCACCCTTCGAGGGTCCCGACCCGCTCGGCGACGAGTTCCTGATCGCCCAGGAGGCGCCGCCGTGGGCGCGCGACCGGGACGACGCGTTCGCCACGCCGTCGGCGTCGGACACCACCCCCGGCGAGCCGGTCGACGGGCCGGACCCGTACCGGGACGAGCGGCTCCCCGACGAGCGAGAGGACCGCGACGACCGGGACGACGACGGGGACGACCGGCCCGACGGGCGGACCGCGCCCCGCGACGAACCGGTGGTGGTACGCCAGACGCCCGGCGGGACGATCGTCCTGGAGGGGACGCTGGTGGAACCGCCCCCCGCCCCGCCGCTGCCACGCCGCCCCCGGCCGGGACCGACCGGCGAGACCCGGCGGCCGAGCCCGGGGCCGACGGTGGGCGACCCCGCCGCCCCGGCCGTGGCCACGGTCGTGACCGAGCCGGTCCCGCCGCACTCCCCCGACCGGGAGGAAACGAGCGCCTCGACCCTCGCCTCGGCACCGACACCCCCGGCCCAGCGGTCCGGCGTGCCGGACACCGACGTGCCGGACACCGACATCGACATCGCCCTGGACGACCCGGATCCGGCACCGGAGACCGCCGCGCGCCCGTCCGCCACCGCCCCGGAGCCGGCCTCGGCCGGGGAGGCGCCAACCTCCGACGACGAGGCGATCCTCGCCGACCTGCGCGCCACCCCGCCTCCGGCCCGGCCCGGCGAGTCGGGGCCGATCGCCGGTGTCGGAGTCACCCTGCTCGTCACCGACCTCGCGCGCTCGGTCAGCTTCTACCGTGACCTCCTCGGCTTCTTCGAGATCGACGGCGGCAACGGCAACGCGGTCCTCGCGTCGGGCGCGACCCGCCTGGTGCTCCGCGCCGTCCCCGAGGCCGCACCGATCAACCGCCGGATGGTGCACCTCAACCTCGAGGTCAACGACGTCCACGCCACCTACGAGGAGCTGGTCGCCAAGGGAGTGCGGTTCACCTACGCCCCACGGGCGGTCAACCGCGGCGCGCGGCTCGAACTCTGGGCGGCCGCGTTCCGCGACCCGGACGGACACGGCATCGCGATCACCCAGTGGCGGGACCGCGACCCCGGCTGACGGCGGAACGCGTCGGCGGACTCAGCTCGGCGGACTCAGCCGAGGATCACCCGGCGCACGTGCAGCACGTAGATCCAGACGCCGGCGAAGATGACGCCCAACGCCCCGAGCGACCAGTGCAGGAACCCGGCGAGCAGCAGCAGGGCCTGCAGCACCGTTGCGGCGTGCCACGCCCAGCGCCGACGCAGACACCCGGCCAGGAGCACCGCGGCCACCGCGAGTCCGACGATCGCGCCGATGGCGGCGCCGCCGAGGTGACCACCCAGCAGCCGGATCGGCTGGATCGCCAGCAGCAGCGCGACCGTCTCGACGGCCAGCGTCAGGGCACCGAGGGTGCGTACGGCCCGGTCCGGATCGCGCAGCCCGGATCGCCGCCCCGACGGCTCACCGGTGGGGTTGTCCCCGGCCCCGCTCATCGCTTCAACAGCCGTCGTGCGTCGGCGACCGTGACCACCGAACCCGTGATCAACACCCCCACCCCGCTGAGCTCACCCGCCAGGTCCGACTCCGCCAGGGCCACCGCCGTCTCGATCGCGTCCGGCAGCGCCGGCGCCACGTGGACCCGATCCGGCCCGAAGATCCCGGCGGCGAGCCGACCCAGCTCCGTCGCGGGCATCGCCCGGGGCGAACTGTTCCGGGTCACCACGACGGCGTCCACCACCGGCTCCAGCAGTTCCAGCAGGCTCGCCGCGTCCTTGTCCGCGAGCACCCCGACCAGGGCGATCAACCGGGTGAACGCGAACTCCTCCTGCAGCGCGGCGACCGTCGCCGACATGCCGTGCGGGTTGTGCGCGCCGTCCAGCAGGATCGTCGGCGCCGACCGGACCCGTTCCAGCCGCCCGGGCGAGTCGGCGGCGGCGAAGCCCTGACGCACGGTCTCGACGTCGAGCTGGCGGGAGGCACCGGCACCGAGGAACGCCTCCACCGCGGCGAGCGCCACCGCGGCGTTCTGCGCCTGGTGCGCCCCGTGCAACGGGAGGAAGACCTCGTCGTAGACCCCGCCGAGTCCCTGCAGCGAGAGCACCTGTCCGCCGACGGCGAGGGTCCGCCGCAGTACGCCGAACTCGCCGCCCTCGCGGGCGATCGTGGCGTCCATCTCGACGCACCGCTCCACCAGCGGCCGGACCGCCTCGTCGGGCTGCGCCGCCAGGATCACCGTGGCGCCCTTGTGGATGATGCCCGCCTTGGCCAGGGCGATGTCCTCGATCCTGTCGCCGAGCCACTCCGTGTGGTCGAGCCCGATCGGGGTGACGACACAGATCCCGGCGTTGAGCACGTTGGTGGAGTCCTCCGCCCCGCCGAGCCCCACCTCGACGACCGCCACGTCGACCGGGGCGTCGGCGAAGGTGGCGAACGCGAGCGCCGTGGTCAGGTCGAAGTAGGTCAGCGGCTCGTCCGCCCGCTCGTCGACGAGCCGGGCCAGCGGCGCGACCTCCCGGTAGACCGAGACGAACCGTTCCTCGTCGATCGGCTCGCCGTCCAGGCTGATCCGCTCCCGCACCGACTCCAGGTGCGGACTGGTGTACCGGCCGGTACGCAGCCCGAAGGCCCGCAACAGCGCATCGATCATGCGGGCCGTGGAGGTCTTGCCGTTGGTCCCGGTCAGGTGGATCGACGGGTACGCCCGCTGCGGGCTGCCCAGCACGTCGAGCAGCTCCTCGATCCGCCCCAGGTCAAAGACCATCCGGGTGAAACCGCGTTCGGCCAGCTCCGCCTCGACCGCGGCGAACTCGGCCGTACGTCCGCTTCGCTGACTGACCATCCCGCCTGCTCCTCGCCGTTCACCACGCCCCGGTTCCGCCTCCGGACGCCCCACCACCGCGGACACCCCGCCGGAACCGGGCCGGACCGCCCGGGCCCACCCCGACCCGCCGCCGGACCGGCCCGGCCGGGCCAGCGGAAACCGGCCCGGCCGGGCCGCCGGGAACCTCGGTCGGCCGGATGTCACCCGAGCGCGGCCAGCGCCGCCTCGATCCGCTCAAGATCGGCCTCCGCGGCGGCCAGCCGCGCCCGGACCTTCTCCACCACCGGTGCCGGGGCCTTGTCGACGAAGGCCGGGTTGGCCAGCTTCGTCCGCGCCTGGGCGAGCTCCTTCTCCGCCGCCGCCCGGTCCTTCTCCAGCCGCGCCCGTTCCGCCGCGACGTCGATCGAGCCACGGGTGTCGAGCGCGACGGTCACCGCCCCGCTCACCGCCAGCGTGGCGCTGGCCCGGAAGTCCGGGCCCGCATCGTCCAGCCGGGCCAGCGAGCGGATCAACGTCTCGTGGGCGGCGAGCCCGGCCTCGGCCAGCCCGTCGATCCGGGCCGCCACCCGCTGCGTCGGACGCAGCCCCTGGTCGGACCGGAACCGACGGATCTCGGTCACCACCCGCTGCAGCTCGGTCACCTCACGCTCCGCCGCGGCGTCGACCAACTCCGGCGCCGCCACCGGCCAGGCCGCGACCATCACCGAGTCGGTCGTCCGGTCCGCCCCGGTGAGCGCGATCCAGAGCTCGTCGGTCACGAACGGGATCACCGGGTGCAGCAGCCGCAGCAACCGGTCGAGCACGTGTCCGAGCACACGCCGGGTCGTCTCGGCCCGCTCGCCACCGGCGGCCAGTACCGGCTTGGCCAGCTCCACGTACCAGTCGCAGACGTCGTCCCAGGCGAAGTGGTACAGCACGTCGCAGACCTTGGCGAACTCGAACGCCTCGAACTGCCGGTCCACCTCGGTGGTGACCTGCTGCAACCGGGACAGGATCCACCGGTCGACGGTGGAGAGCCGGTCCCGCCCGGGTAGCTCGCCGGTCACGTGGGCGCCGTTCATCAGGGCGAACCGGGTCGCGTTCCAGAGCTTGTTGCAGAAGTTGCGTGACCCCTGGCACCACTCCTCGCTGACCGGGACGTCCTGCCCGGGGTTGGCGCCCCGGGCCAGCGTGAACCGGGTCGCGTCGGCGCCGTACCGGTCCATCCAGTCGAGCGGGTCGACCACGTTGCCGAACGACTTCGACATCTTCTTGCCGAACCGGTCACGCACCATGCCGTGCAGGGCGATCACGTCGAACGGCTGCCGGCCGTCCATCGCGTACAGGCCGAACATCATCATCCGGGCGACCCAGAAGAAGAGGATGTCGTAACCGGTCACCAGGACGCTGGTCGGGTAGAACTTCGCGAGGTCCGGCGTCTGCTCGGGCCAGCCGAGGGTCGAGAACGGCCACAACGCGCTGGAGAACCAGGTGTCGAGGACGTCCGGGTCCTGCTGCCAGCCCTCGCCGGTCGGCGGCTCCTCGTCCGGGCCGACGCAGCGCACCTCACCGTTCGGGCCGTACCAGACCGGGATCCGGTGCCCCCACCACAGCTGTCGCGAGATGCACCAGTCGTGCATGTTGTCGACCCAGGCGAAGTAGCGCTTGGCCATGTCGGCCGGCTCGATCCTCACCCGGCCGTCCCGCACCGCGTCACCGGCGGCCCGGGCCAGCGGCCCGGTCCTGACGAACCACTGCAGCGACAGCCGCGGCTCGATGGTGGTCCGGCACCGGGAGCAGTGACCGACCGCGTGCACGTACGGCCGCTTCTCGGCGACGATCCGGCCCTGCTCCCGCAGGGCGGCGACGACCGCCTTGCGGGCCTCGAAGCGGTCCAGCCCCTCGAACGGGCCGGGCACGGTGACGATTCCCCGCTCGTCCAGGATCGTCGGGGCCGGCAGGTCGTGCCGCTGCCCGATCTCGAAGTCGTTGGGGTCGTGGGCCGGAGTCACCTTGACCATGCCGGTGCCGAAGCTCGGGTCGACGTGCTCGTCACCGACGATCGGAATACGCCGCCCGGTGAGTGGGAGCTCGACCTCGGTGCCGATCAGGTGCCGGTACCGCTCGTCGTCCGGGTGCACCGCGACCGCGGTGTCGCCGAGCATCGTCTCGGCCCTGGTGGTCGCGACCACGACCTCGTCGCTGTAGCGGATCGAGACCAGCTCGCCCTCGTCGTCGCTGTGCTCCACCTCGATGTCGGAGAGCGCGGTCAGACAGCGCGGGCACCAGTTGATGATCCGCTCAGCGCGGTAGATCAGGCCGTCGTCGTACAGCCGCTTGAAGATCGTCTGTACGGCGCGCGACAGCCCTTCGTCCATGGTGAAGCGCTCGCGGTCCCAGTCGACGGAGTCGCCGAGCCGGCGCATCTGGCCGAGGATCATGCCGCCGGACTCGGCCTTCCACCGCCAGACTCGCTCGACGAACTTCTCTCGTCCCAGGTCGTGCCGCGACAGCCCTTCGCTGGCGAGCTGCCGCTCGACGAGGTTCTGGGTGGCGATCCCGGCGTGGTCCATCCCCGGCAGCCAGAGCGCCTCGTAGCCCTGCATCCGCCGCCGACGGACGAGCGCGTCCATCAGGGTGTGCTCGAACGCGTGGCCCATGTGCAGCGAGCCGGTGACGTTCGGCGGCGGGATGACGATGGTGAACGGCGGCTTGTCGCTGTCGGCCGAGGCCCGGAAATGCCCGGCCGCCACCCACTCCTCGTACCGGCGGCCCTCTACCTCGCCCGGCTGGTACTGGGCGGGCAGGGTCGGGGCAGCAGTGCGGTGGGGGTCCAGGTTCTCGGTCACCCGCAAAGTCTACGGAGCGCCGCCCGGCACGTCGTGCCCCACCTCCCCTTCGCGTACGGTGGCGGCTATGTCCGATGCTCCCCGCTCCGATCCACGCCCGGCGGTCGACGGTCCGGCCGTGGAGCTCTCGTCGGAACCGGTCGTCCTGAACCACGGTGTGTCCGAGGACGACGCCCTGACGACGCGACCCGACCTGACAGACGGTGACCGTCCCGCCCGGCACCGGCGGTCGCGACGGCGGAGGATCGTGCTGGGTGCGGTCCTGGTGGTGGCTCTCGCCGGCGGCGCCGGCCTCGGCAGTGTCGGCTGGCGGATCGCCCAGCAGAAGGACGCCACCCTGAGCACCCCGCTGGAGGTCGCGGGCCTGCGGCAGGACAACAGCGTCCAGGCCCGGGAGACCGCCGACTACCTGCGTTCCGGGCTGGTCGCGGACATCGCCGACGTCGACGACAGCGTCGGTGTGGTGTACGCGGACCCCGCCGACCCCGACCGGAGCGTGCTGCTGTTCGGCGGGACGGGTCTGGTGTGGCAGCCCGAGCGCGACCTGGACCGTCTCTTCACACTCGCCTCGGAGGGGACGGCCACCGACCTCCGCCGGGTGGAGGCCGGGCCGCTGGGCGGGGTGATGAAGTGCGGCGTGAGCCGCGGTGACGGCGGCGACATCGCGGTGTGCGGCTGGGCCGACCACGGCAGCATCGTGATGGGGATGTTCCCCGGACGCGACCTCGACGAGGCCGCCGCGTTGTTGCGAACCATCCGTGACGCGATTCAGCGGCGCGACTGAGGTCGGGG
>CALGAM010000098.1 GCA_937951935.1 uncultured Micromonospora sp.
CTGCGTGCTCGGCACCCGTCTCGACATGTGAGACGCCCGGTCGGGGTGGCCGCGGGTGGACGCGGGTGGGATTTCTGACCTGGTGCGTGGATTACCGGACGGTGGGGAAGTGGTCCGCCACCCAGTGTGATGATCTTGGCGGTGCTCCCCGTCCCGGGCCCGGCGTTCCGTCCCGCGCGGTTGGCGTGACCAGCGAAAAGTCCGCAAGATGGTCGGGTGCCGGGCCGTCATCGCAGACGTTCGAGGACACGGGTGAGGAGCGCCATCGCCGCCGTGGTGGCGCTGGTCCTCGTCGCGGGTGGATGGGTCGGCTACCGGTGGTGGGCCGCCCCGCACTGCTCGGGAGAGCTGCGACTCGCCGTCGCCGCGGCACCGGAGATCGCGCCCGCGGTGCAGGCCGCCGCCGAGGCGTGGACGGCCGAGGGTGCCGCCGTGGACGGTACCTGCGTGGCCGTCGACGTCACCGCGAGCGAGCCGGTCGACGTGGCCGCCGCCGTCGCGGGCCACCACGGCGTCTCGCTCAACGGCGTCGGCCAGGCGGGCGCCAACACGGTGCTCCCCACCGTCTGGGTCCCGGACTCCTCCACCTGGCTGCTACGGCTGCGCCAGCAGGCCCCCAAGTTCGAGCCGGGCAACAATGCCTCGCTGGCGCGCAGCCCGGTCGTGGTGGCGATGCCCGAACCGGTCGCCACGCGGCTCGGGTGGCCGCAGAAGCGGCTCGGCTGGTCCGACCTGCTGGAGCCGATCACCACCGGTACGCGGCTGCGCACCGGCATCACCGAGCCGAGCCGCGACGCCACCGGGCTGGCGGGCCTGCTCTCCCTGGCCGCCGCGGTGCAGGCCGGCGGGACCGAAGGGGACGACGCCGAGGTGCAGCGGGTGACCACCGGGGTGCTGCGGGCGCTGGCCACCGGCCGGGCGGCGGTCCGCGAGGAGCTGGTCGCCCGGTTCCCCCGAGCCACCGACGCGGCCTCGATCGCCTCCGGCCTCGGCGCCGCCCCGCTCTCCGAACGGGACGTCGTCGCGTTCAACGCCGGGCAGCCGCCGGTCCCGCTCGCCGCCCTCTACCCGGACCCCGCGCCGCTGTCGCTCGACTACCCGTACGCCGTGATGCCCGGCGCCGAGCCGGCCCGGGCCGCCGCCGCCGAACTGTTCTTCGCCGTACTCGACCGGCCGGCCTTCCGGGCCCGGCTGGCCCGGCTCGGCCTGCGCGGCCCGGACGGCACCTGGGGCGAGGGATTCCCGGCTCCGCGGGGTGCGCCGAACCCGGCCGGCACCGAACCGGCCCCGACCTCCGGGGCCGGCTCCGGCGGTACGGTGGCCGGCGGTTCCGCGTCGGCCATCGAGCGCAGCCTCTCCAGTTGGTCGGTCGCCACCCAGTCCGGCCGGATGCTGGCGGTCATCGACGTCTCCGGCTCGATGCTCCGGACGGTGCCGACGGCGAACGGCGCCACCCGGATGCAGGTGACGCTGGAGGCGGCCCGGCGCGGCCTCGCCCTCCTCGACGACTCCTGGGCGCTCGGGCTCTGGATCTTCTCCACCGAGCTCTCCGGCAGCCGCGACTACCGGCAACTGGTGCCGATCGGGCCGCTGTCCACCCAGCGGAGCGGGCTGGAACGGGCACTGGCCGCAATCCGGCCGAAGCCGACCGGCGACACGGGCCTGTTCGACACGGTACTCGCCGCGTACCGGACCGTGCTGGAGGACTGGGAGCCGGGCCGGGTCAACTCGGTGGTCGTACTCACCGACGGCAAGAACGAGGACGCCAACGGGATCAGCGAGTCGGAGCTGGTCGACGAGTTGAGGCGGATCGCCGACCCGGACCGCCCGGTACAGGTCGTGATCATCGGCATCGGCGACGAGGTCGAACGGTCCGAACTGGATGCGATCACCGGGACGACCGGTGGCGGCGTCTTCGTCACCGAGGACCCCGCGAAGATCGGCGACATCTTCCTTCGGGCGATCGCGCTGCGCCCGGCCGCCGCGCCGCGCTGACCCCACTCCGGCCGGCCCGCGCACCCGGCCGGCGGGACGCTGGCGGCGCGACACGTGCCGGCGGGCGCAAGTGACGGCAATCTGTCGGAAGCACTGCGTAGCGACTCGGATACGCGAAGATGTCGAGGTGCCACAGGAGCCGGTGGCGGGGAGCGCCGACCGGCGGATCGGGTTGCCCCTGGGAGCGAGGGAGGACCGGTGACGTCGGCGACACTGCCGAGCCTCGCCACGACGCCTCCGGGCTCGGCGCGCGAGGCATCCGTACGGTCACGGGACCGCCGACGCGCCTACCTGCGGGCGATCCTCGCCCTCGACACGGTCGTCCTGGTCCTGGCGGTGGTCGGTGGCTACGTCGCCCGGTTCGGCGGCGACGAGGCGCGTGGCTCCGACATCCCGTACGCGATCGTCGGCCCCGCGCTGGTGCTCGCCTGGCTGGGCTCGCTGCGGGCGCAGCGCTGCTACGACCACCGGGTGCTCGGCTACGGCGCCGACGAGTACCGCCGGGTCGTCTCCGCCAGCCTGCGGCTGGCCGGTGGGGTCGCGATCGCCGGCTACCTGGCCGACGTCGGTGTCTCCCGGGGGTTCCTCGGCATCTCGTTCGCGGTCGGCACCGTCGCGCTGGTGGTGGTCCGATACGCGGCGCGCAAACACCTGCACCGGGCCCGCGCCCGGGGCGGCGGGTGGTCCCGCCGGGTGCTGGTGGTCGGAGACACCGCACACGTGATGGAGCTGGTGCACACGCTGCGGCGCGAGCCGTACGCCGGCTACCAGGTGGTCGGAGCCTGCATTCCCGACGCGCTGCTCGCCCCGGTGCCGCAGCGGCTCGGTGACGTCCCGGTGCTGGGCTCCTTCCGGGGGATCGTCGACGCCGCCCGGGCGATCGACGCCGACACCGTGGCCGTCACCGCCTGCAGCGAGCTGACCGCCGCCCGGCTGCGCCGGCTCGGCTGGCAGTTGGAGGGCACCGGCATCGACCTGGTGCTGGCGCCGGCCCTCACCGACGTCGCCGGACCGCGGATCCACACCCAGCCGGTGGCCGGGCTGCCGCTCATCCACGTCGAGGCGCCCGAGTTCCGCGGGGTGCGCAAGCTCGTCAAGGGCTTCGTCGACCGCGCCCTGGCGGGCACCGCGCTGCTGCTCAGCCTGCCGCTGATGGCCGTGATCGCGATCGCCATCAAGCTCGACAGCCGAGGTCCGGTGATCTTCCGGCAGGTCCGGGTCGGCCTGGGTGGCCGGGAGTTCGACGTCTACAAGTTCCGGACCATGGTGGTGAACGCGGACGCGCTCCTGGCGGAGCTGGCGGGCCTGAACGAGACCGACGGGCTGCTGTTCAAGATGCGGCGCGACCCCCGGGTCACCCGGGTCGGCCGGGTGCTGCGCAAGTGGTCGCTCGACGAGCTGCCCCAGCTCGCCAACGTCCTCCTCGGCCAGATGAGTCTGGTCGGGCCGCGTCCGCCGCTGCCCTCCGAGGTGGCGCGCTACGACGGCGACGTCGCCCGCCGGCTGCTGGTGAAGCCGGGCATGACCGGACTGTGGCAGGTCAGCGGCCGGTCCGACCTGAGCTGGGAGGACGGTATCCGGCTCGATCTGTACTACGTGGAGAACTGGTCGCTCACCGCCGACCTCACGATCCTCTGGAAGACCTTCGGCGCGGTGCTGCGCACCCGGGGCGCGTACTGACCCGGGCCGGTCCGCCCACCGCCTACCCGCCGGTCCGGACCCGCCCCGTCCCGGACCGTCCGCGCTCCCGCCCGCCGCCCGGGGTGGCGAGCCACCGGGCCGGCTGTTCCAGCACCGCGCGGACCACCGAGCCGGCGGCCCCGAGCGCGGCGGCGTCACCGCCGAGCAGCGCGGCCCGGACGGTCACCGGCGACCAGGCGGCGGTCAGCACCCGGCGGCGGATCTCCGCCTCGACCGGTGGGGCCAGCCAGCGGGCGAGCGGGGCGTAGACGCCGCCGAGGACCACCGTGTCCACGTCGAGCAGGTTGATCACTCCGGCGACCGCGACCCCGAGGGCGCTCGCCGCCTCGGCCAGGGCCCGGAGGGCGGCGGGGTCGTCCCGCTCGGCCGCCTCGACGAGCCGGGAGACCGGCGATCCCGCCAGCCCGGCGCCGGCCAGGATGGCCTCCTGGCCGGCGTACTGTTCGAGGCAGCCGCGACCGCCGCACCGGCACGGCCGCCCCTGCGGGTGTACCGGTACGTGGCCGAGTTCGCCGCTCCAGCCCCGTGCGCCCCGGAACAGGCTGCCGTGCAGCACGATCCCGGCCCCGATCCCCACCTCGCCGGAGATGTAGATGAAGGTGGCCGGATCGGGTGCCCAGGCCCGCAGCTCGCCGAGCGCGGCGAGGTTGGCCTCGTTGTCGACGGTGAAGCTGCCCGCGGCGAGGACCGGGTGTCCGCCGAGCAGGGCCGGTACGTCCACGTCCCGCCACCCGAGGTTCGGCGCGAGCCGGACCACGCCGTCGGCGGTGACCAGCCCGGGGACCGCCAACGCCGTCCCGGCCAGCCGCAGGTCCTGTCGGTCCGCCTCGGCACCCGCCTCGGTGATCAGCTCGGCGACCATGGCCAGGACGTCGGCCGGCGGCACCGGCCGCAGGTCGAGCCGACGGGTCCTGCGGTGCCGGACCGCGCCGGTCGGATCGACGAGGCAGGCGGCGAGGTAGTCGACGTTGATCTCCAGCCCGAGCCCGACCGGGCCGTCGCCGGCCAGCGCCAGCCCGAGCGCGGGACGCCCGGCCCCGGACCGGGGGGTCGGGTCGACCTCGGTGAGCAGCCGGCCGGTGATCAGCTCGTCGACCAGGGTCGAGACGGTGGCCCGGGTCAGGCCGGTGGCGGCGGCGAGCTCGGCCCGCGACGGCGGCCGGGGGGCGGCGGCGACGTGTCGGAGTACCAGGGCCAGGTTGTGTTCGCGCAGGCTGGCCTGGCGGACGGGGGTGGCTGCCGCCGCGCCGACCGGCAGCGTGCTGGGTTCGGCCACCTATTGACAATGCCATACAGGGGTAAAATAATTCAACCGTTAAACAAATCGGCCGGGTTGCCGGCGTGTCAACCCGGGATGTCTCAGCGCCGAGTCCCCCTCCTGGAGGTCCCCATGGCAGTCCGTCCCACCCCTGCCGACAAGTTCTCCTTCGGTCTCTGGACCGTCGGCTGGACCGCCCGCGACCCCTTCGGCGACGCCACCCGGGCCCCCCTGGACCCGGTCGAGGCCGTGCACCGCCTCGCCGAGCTGGGGGCGTACGGCATCACCTTCCACGACGACGACCTGGTGCCGTTCGGCTCCGACGACGCCACCCGCGACCAGCACATCGCCCGGTTCCGCAAGGCCCTGGAGGAGACCGGTCTGGTCGTACCGATGGTCACGACCAACCTCTTCACCCACCCGGTCTTCAAGGACGGCGCGTTCACCAGCAACGACCGCGAGGTCCGGCGCTACGCGCTGCGCAAGACCCTGCGCAACATCGACCTCGCCGCCGAGCTCGGCGCGCACACCTTCGTCATGTGGGGCGGCCGGGAGGGCGCCGAGTACGACGTCGCCAAGGACGTGCGGGCCGCCCTCGACCGCTACCGCGAGGCGGTCAACCTCCTCACCCAGTACGTCGTCGACCGCGGCTACCAGCTGCGGTTCGCCCTCGAACCGAAGCCGAACGAGCCGCGCGGCGACATCCTGCTGCCGACCATCGGGCACGCGCTCGCCTTCATCAACACCCTCGACCACCCCGAACTGGTCGGGCTCAACCCCGAGGTCGGGCACGAGCAGATGGCGGGGCTCAACTTCATGCACGGCATCGCCCAGGCGCTGTGGGCCGGCAAGCTGTTCCACATCGACCTCAACGGGCAGCGGGGCATCAAGTACGACCAGGACCTGGTCTTCGGCCACGGCGACCTGCTCAACGCGTTCGCGCTGGTCGACCTGCTGGAGAACGGCGGCCCCCAGGGCGGGCCGGCCTACGACGGTCCGCGGCACTTCGACTACAAGCCGTCCCGGACCGAGGACTACGCCGGTGTCTGGGCCTCGGCCGAGGCCAACATGCGGACGTACCTGCTGCTCAAGGAGCGGGCCAAGGCGTTCCGGGCCGACCCGGAGGTGCAGGAGGCGCTGGCCGCGAGCAAGGTGGGTGAGCTGTCCGTGCCGACGCTGGGCGAGGGCGAGACGTACACCGACCTGCTGGCCGACCGCAGCGCGTTCGAGGAGTTCGACCCGGACGCGGTGGCGGCGCGCGGCTTCGGGTTCGTCCGGCTGAACCAGCTCGCGGTCGAGCACCTGCTCGGCGCCCGCTGACCACCCGCCCAGATCGACCGAGGCGTCCCGAAGGAGACCGCAGAGATGACGCTGGTGGCCGGGGTCGACTCGTCGACCCAGTCGTGCAAGGTGGTGATCCGGGACGCGGAGACCGGGAAACTGGTCCGCAGCGGCCGCGCCGCGCACCCGGACGGGACGGAGGTGGACCCGGCGGCGTGGTGGACCGCGCTGCAGCAGGCGATCGCCGAGGCGGGCGGCCTGGACGACGTGGCGGCGCTGTCGGTCGGCGCGCAGCAGCACGGGATGGTCTGCCTGGACGAGGACGGCCGGGTGGTGCGGCCGGCGCTGCTGTGGAACGACACCCGGTCGGCGGACGCGGCGGCGGAGCTGGTCGAGGAGCTGGGCGGCGGCGAGGCCGGGCGACGGGCCTGGGCGGACGCGGTCGGCAGCGTCCCGGTGGCCAGCTTCACCGTCACCAAGCTGCGCTGGCTGGCCCGACACGAACCGGAACACGCGGCACGGGCGGCGGCGGTCTGCCTGCCGCACGACTGGCTGACCTGGCGGCTGGGCGGGTCCGGCGACCTCGGCGCGCTGCGCACCGACCGGGGGGACGCGAGCGGGACCGGCTACTGGTCGCCGGCCACCGGGCAGTACCGGTTCGACCTGCTGGAGCGGGCGTTCGGTCGCACCCTGGCGGTGCCGACGGTGCTCGGCCCGGCGGAGACGGCCGGGCGGCTGCCGACCGGCGCGCCGCTCGGTCCGGGGACCGGCGACAACGCGGCGGCGGCCCTGGGGGTCGGCGCGGTGCCGGGGGACGTGGTCGTCTCCATCGGTACGTCGGGGACGGTGTTCAGCGTCGCCGACACCCCGGCGGCGGACGCGTCGGGGGCCGTCGCCGGGTTCGCGGACGCGACCGGGAGGTTCCTGCCGCTGGTCTGCACGCTGAACGCGGCGCGGGTGCTGGACGCGGCGGCGGCGCTGCTGGGGGTCAGCCTCGACGAGCTGGCGAGGCTGGCGCTGTCGGCGCCGCCCGGGGCGGACGGGCTGGTCATGGTCCCCTACCTGGAGGGAGAACGCACCCCGAACCGTCCACTGGCGACCGGCGCGGTACACGGGCTGACCCTGCGCACCTCGACCCCGGCGCACCTGGCCCGGGCGGCGGTGGAGGGGATGCTCTGCGCGCTGGCCGACGGGCTGGACGCGCTGCTGGCCAACGGGGCGACGGCGAACCGGATCATCCTGGTCGGCGGCGGCG
Organism: uncultured Micromonospora sp.; assembly: GCA_937951935.1. Classification (GTDB taxonomy): domain Bacteria; phylum Actinomycetota; class Actinomycetes; order Mycobacteriales; family Micromonosporaceae; genus Plantactinospora. The sequence continues at coordinate 7,491 of CALGAM010000098.1, forward strand.
CCCGCTCGGAGGCGGTCCGCCGGATCGCGCCCGAGGTCTTCGGCTGCCCCGTGCTGGTGCCCGAGCCGGGGGAGTACGTCGCCGACGGGGCCGCCCGGCAGGCCGCCTGGGTGCTGGCGGGCGGGGACCAGCCGCCGGCGTGGTCCGCCGGCCGGTCCCAGGAGTACGGCGGCGCCGCCGTGCCGCACGTGCGCGAGCAGTACGCCGCCGCCCGCGAGCTGATCCTGGAGCGTGCCGCGGCCGGATGAGTCGCGGAGGCCGCGACGGGTGGGCCGCCCTCGGGGAGGGGGCGGCCCACCTACCGCAGCGGGACGGAGAACTCCTCCTCCCGCCCCTCCGTGTCGGACGCGCACACGGTGAACGTCCGTGCCCACTCCGCCGGACCCGGCTCGAAGATGCGCGTCTCGACGAGGAACCCGCGGGCAGCCTACAGCGACGACCGGTCGGGGCGGGTTCGCTACCGGCTGCCACACCGCGGTGACCGGCGGGCGGCGACGGGCGTCAGGTCACTACTCTGGGATGCCTGCCGCTGACTGGTGCGGTGCCGGCCCCGCGACGGTGCCGGCCCGCCCGGCGGCGCGGTGGCGGGGCAGGACGTGACAGGAGGCGTACGCCGATGCGGGACGGCCGGTGGACGACGGTGACGCCCTCGCAGTTCGACCACGAGCGGGCGGCGCTGGACCACATCCGCCGGCTCCTGCCCGACGCCGGGGTCTACCGGGCCTGGTCGAACTTCACCTTCACCGCCGACACCGGGCACGTCTACGAGATCGACCTGCTGGTCGCCGCCCCCTCCGGCCTCTACCTGATCGAGATCAAGAGTCTGCGCGGCCGGCTGACCAACAGCGGTCCGAACTGGATCGCCGACGACCAGGGACGGGTACGGGTCTTCGACAATCCGCTGCACCTGGCCGACCTGAAGGCGAAGCGGCTCCGTTCGTTGCTCAGCCGGCAGGTCGCCAAGCGTCGGCTGCGCGGGCTGGAGGTTCCGTTCATCCAGGGCGCGGTCTTCCTCTCCGTGCCGAACCTGGAGGTACGCCTCGACGAGCACCAGCTCCACTGGGTGTTCGGGCCGGAGCCGGCGCCGGGGCAACCGGCGGGCCCGCTGCCGGGGATCTGGTCCGGGCTGCTGGGCGCCCCGCCGCGTGACGCGCGGCGCGAGGTGTCGCGGGAGCTGTCGGACGCGCTGCCCGCGTTGCTCCGGGACGTGGGCATCGCCCGCAGCCGCCGGTACGAGCAGGTCGGTTCGTGGAAGCTGACGGCCCGGCCGTACGACGTGGGCCCGACCTGGCAGGACCACCTGGCCCACCACGTGCAGTTCCCGCACGAGCACCGACGGATCCGGATATACCTGCTGGAGCGCCACGCGGCGAAGGCGGAGCGGGCCAGCATCGAGCGGGCGGCCCGGCGCGAGATGATCGCCCTGCACGGGATCAGCCACCCGGGCATCGTGCAGGTCGACACGATGGAGCCGCACGAGGGCGGACCCGCGCTGATCTTCCGGCACGATCCCCGGGCGGTCCGGCTCGACCACTTCATGGCCCAGTACGGTGACCGGCTCGACGTCGGCACCCGGATCGGGATGGTCCGGCAGCTCGCCGAGGCGATCGCCTACGCCCACGGGCGCCGGCTCTACCACCGCAGCCTGTCGGCCCGGGGGGTGCTGGTCACCCCCGGGGAGCAACGTCGGGGTGAGCCCGAGGAGGCGGCCTGGCTGCGTCCGCGCCTCCAGATCAGCGACTGGCAGGCCGCCGCCCGGACCCCGGACTCGGTCGGCGGGAGCGCGGACGCGCTGCGGGTCTCCCCGTCGTCCCGGCTGGGCGCGCACCTGGAGCGGTCCGCAGAGGCGTACCTCGCCCCGGAGCTGAGCGCGCCGTCACCGGACCCGGTCGCGCTCGACGTCTTCGGCCTCGGCACCCTCGCCTACCTCCTGTTCTCCGGCCAGCCACCGGCGGCCAGCCGGGCCGAGCTGCTGGCCCGACTCGCCAGGGAGGACGGCCTGCGGCCGTCGGCGGTGGCCGACTCGGTCTCGGAGTTCATGGACGAGCTGGTGCAGCAGGCGACCCGGCCGGTACCGGCGCGCCGGGTCGCCTCGGTGGCCGAGTTGCTGGAGCTGCTCCAGCTCGTCGAGGAGGAGTTCACCGCCCCGCCGGCCGCCGCCGATGAGCAGATCGACGTCCTGGAGGCGAAGGTCGGGGACGTGGTCGCCGACTGGCGGATCAGGAAGAAGCTCGGCACCGGGTCGACGTCCCGGGCCTTCCTCGCGGAGAACATCCGGACCGGCGCGGCGGAGGTGCTGAAGGTCGCGCTCTCCGACGAGAAGGCGGCCCGGCTGGAGCACGAGGCGCGGGTGCTGCGGAGCCTGCACAAGGACTCCCGGGTGATCCGGCTGGCCCGGGAGGAGCCGATCCACGTCCCACCCCGGACGATGATCGTGCTGGAGCACGCCGGTGAGCTGACCCTGGCCCGCAAGCTCCGCGAGGACGGCCGCCTCACCGTCGACGAGCTGGAGACGTACTCGGACTACCTGTTCGGGGCGCTGGACCACCTCCAGGGTGAGGGCGTCTTCCACCGGGACATCAAGCCGGACAACATCGCGATCCGGGTTCGGCCGAACCGCACCCGGCAGCTCGTGCTCTTCGACTTCTCCCTGGCCGCGCTGCCGGTCGAGGACATCGAGGCGGGCACCCCGCGCTATCTCGACCCGTTCCTCGGCACGCCGGCCCGGCCCGTCTACGACGAGCACGCCGAGCGGTACGCGCTCGCGGTGACCCTGCACGAGATGGCCTCCGGCGAGCTGCCGACCTGGGGTGACGACTCCACCAACCCCCAGCACACCGAGGGGCCGCCGGTGTTGGCGGTGGAGGCGTTCGACCCGGCGATCCGCGGCGCCCTGGTCGGCTTCTTCCTCAAGGCGTTGCACCGGGACGCCAGCCAGCGGCACGCCTCGCTGAAGGAGATGCGTGACGCCTGGCAGCAGGTGTTCCGCCAGTCGGACCTGACCGCCCCGGTCGGCTCGGAGCATCCGGACGCCGAGGCCGAGGTGACCGCCGCGGAACGGGACCGGGCGGCGGCTCGGGCGACCCGCACGACGGTGCTCGAAGCCTCCGGCCTCACCCCCCGGGCCGTCTCGGCGGCGCACCGGCTGGACGCGACCACGGTCGGGGATCTGCTCGCGCTGGGGTCGAAGCAGTTGCTCACGCTGCCCGGTCTGGGCGCGAAGACCCGGGGGGAGCTGCAGCAGCGGCTGCGGGAGTGGCGGGCGCGGCTCGGCGAGCAGGAGCCGTCACCGTTGTCCCGCCGCGAACGGGCCGTGGCGAAGGCCGAGATCGCCGCGGAGTCGGCGCGGGCGGAGGCGGAGCCGGGGCACGACGGCAGGTCGGCGGCGGATCTCGCCCGGATCGGGCTCGACGCGGTCGCCGCCTTCCTGGTGCCCCCGCCGCACCCGTCGGGCCGCAACCGCAACCACGTGGAGGCGGTACGGCTGCTGCTCGGCCTGCCGGACGAGGAGGGCCATCTGCCGGATCTGCCGCCGTGGCCGTCGCAGACGCAGGTGGCGAGGAGGGTGCAGGTCACCCCGGGCCGGGTGGCGCAGTACCTGATGGACGAGCGGAAACGCTGGCACGCCGATCCGGTGCTGGGCAGCATCCGGGAGGAGCTGGTCACGCTGCTCGCCGAGAGCGGGCGGGTGATGGAGGTGACCGAGCTGGCCACGGCGCTGCTGATGCGGCGCGGCTCGGCGAGGGAGGCCGAGCCGCTGCGGCGGGCGGTGGCGCTGGCGGCGGTCCGGGCGGCGGTCGAGATCGATCCACTGTCGCCGGAGCCGAGGTTCGCCGTACGGCGGCACGGCGACCCGGGCCGGGCCGCGACCGGCACCCCGGGACGGACTCCGGCCGGGAGTGCGGGGCACGAGCCGAGCGGTGCCCCGGGCCGGGATCGCCTGCTGATCGCCCTTGAGGTCGCCGCCGACGAGTCGCCGGACACGCCGTCTGGGCCGGCCCTGCTCGACCTCGCGGACGCCCTCGGCAGGGCGGCGGACCGGCTGGCCGGCCAGGAGGTGCTGCCGAGCCCGGCGACGGTGCTGCGGGAGCTGGCGGCGGTGGTCGACACCGTCGGACACGAGGGCTTCCGGTTGGACGACCGGCGGATGGTGCAGCTCGCGGCGGCGGCCTCGACGCGGGCGGCGGCCTCGCCCCGCCTGGAGATCTATCCCCGTGACCTCGACCCGGTACGGGCGTTGCGCCTGACACAGGCCGGACTGGTGCCGCCGTCGACCGGTGACCGGCCGGCCGAGCTGACCGTGGAGCAGATCCAGGAGCGGGTCCGGGCCCGTTTCCCGGAGCTTCCGCCGCTGCCGGAGCACCCGCAGTTGGACCGGTTGCTCGCCGAGGCCGGGTTCCCGCTGGTGTACCGCGGCCGGGCGTACCACGCCCGGCCGGGGATCGGCTCGTCGACGCGGATGTCGTCGCACCAGCGGCGCCCGACGGCCACCCGGATGACGGTCTGGAACGCCGGCTCGCCCGAGCTGGCCGCCGCACTCCGTGCCGAGGGGCGGCTGGTCCGCGGCGGTACGGAGGGTGGGTTCCGGGCGTTGACGGTACGCACCGACCGGTATCCGCAGGCTCAGCGGGAGCTGGTGGACCGGCTGGACGTCCGGCCGTGCAACGTGGCGGCGCTGTTCCTGCGTCACCTTCGCGCCCTGGTGGAGGCGCGGCCGAAGCCGACCTGGGACAAGGTCCTCGCCGCCGACGCGGCGGACCCCAACTCGCGGGACGCGTTGAAGCTCGCCGAGTTCACCGCCCGGGCCTGGCGGCAGGCCCGGCCCGAGCTGTTGGCCCTGCCGGACCGGCGGCGGCCGGTGCTGCTCTTCGACGCCGCGCCGCTGGCCCGCTACCGGGCGATGGAGCTGTTGGAGGAGCTGGCGGACGTGGCCCGTGCCGGGGCGGGCGCGGTGTGGCTGCTCTGCCCGATGGAGGACCCGGGCCAGCTACCCCGCCTCGACGACACGGTGGTGCCGGTGGCCGAGGACGAGTGGATCACCCTTCCGGACGCCTGGGTGGCCAACGAGCACCGGCAGGGCGAGCCGGCGGACCCGGCGGCCGGGCCAGCTCCCGGCCGGGCCGGCGCCGGGAGCTAGCTCGGGTTGACGAGGCGTACGCCCTTCTCGACCACGACCCCGG
>CALGAM010000099.1 GCA_937951935.1 uncultured Micromonospora sp.
GCGACCAGCGCCCGTACCTGACCGGCCCGGACGTCGTCGGCGTCCTCCTCGGTCACCACCACGACCGGACGCAGCGGCTCGTCCGCCGGCTTGGTGCCGTCCCGCAGGGTTGCCAGGAAGGTGTTGGCGGCGTTCGCCAACAGTTCCCGGCGGGCGGCGAGGAAGTCCAGGTACCGGTCCGGCCGCCACAGCTGTGGGTCGGTCGGGATCCACTGTGACTCCAGCGCACCCGGCTGGGTCGCCATGGTCTCGGCGAGGTAGTCCTCCGGCGGCCGCCGTCCGAGCGCCAGCTTGGTCTTCTGCGTGAGGAAGCAGAAGTTCGCCACCGCGTTGACCTCGGAGCGGGCGTAGCCGTGCTTGTAGAGCAGCGACTTGGGAAAGATGTGGTGCACCTGCAGCGAGGCCAGGTGACCGAGCGTCTCGCTGCGCAACTGCAGCCCGGACCCGAGGTCCCGGGCCCCGAGTACCCGGGTCAGCAGGTAGAGCAGGGGATAGAACCGCGACCCCCGCCCGAAGCCCTCGAAGTCGTGGCCGTCGATGGCGAGGTTGCCACCGCGCCACCGGGTCAGGCTGGCGATCAGCCCGTCGATGCCGCTGCGCGCCACCGTCTCGTAGTCCTGACCGAGGATCGTCTCGGTGGAGCCGGCGAACCGCCCCCACAGCGCCGCGTGGACGTACCAGTAGAGCATCCGGTCCCGCTCCACCGCGTCGCGGAACGACCCCCCGTTCAGGTGCAGGAACCGGGAGACCACCGGAAAGGCGTACCGACCCATCAGCACCCGGTCGTGGTCGAGGCCGAGCCGACCCGAGATGGTGTCGAGGAAGTCGCTGACGTAGTGCCGGGTCGCCTCCAGCGCCTCGGCGAACGCCGCCGACGGGAGGCCGTCGAGCGCGTCGAACGGAGCCCGCCCGGTCGCCACCGCGTTGACGTTGCGCAGCAGCCAGTCGAGGCTGAAGTGGAACCCGGCGCCCTCCCAGGTTCCCAGGTGTTTGCGCATTCTCGACCGGGCCTCGGGCCAGTCGGCGCAGAGCTTGGCCAGCGCCAGGTCGCCCTTGGAAAGCTTGGTGCCGCCGGAGTTCACCCGGTTGAAGATGTCGACGACGATGTCGACGGTCATGTGCCCGCCGGTGATCTTCTCCTGGTGGAACTCGCGTTCGAGCAGGTTCCGCAGCCGGCTGAGCCGGGTCATGTACGGAACGATCCTCGGTACCAGCTCCGGGTGGGCGTTCAGCTTCGCGATCTGTGCCTCCAGGCCACCCTCGGCGAAGAGCGCGGTGACGTCCACCCAGGTCGGGTCGTCGCGCATCTTCGCCGGGGCGTAGAACTCGAAGGCCTCCGACTCGACGTTGAACCGCAGGCCGGTGAAGGCGGCCGGGTCACCCTCGAAGAATGCCGGCGGCCGGCCGCGGACGACGCCGTACAGCGAGGTGATCCGCTGCTGCCCGTCCAGCAGCAGGAGCTTCACCCCGCCGCCGAGCTGCCCGGCACCGCGCACCGAGCCGGGGTTGGCCTCGGTCTCCCAGACCAGCAGGGCACCGACCGGAAAGCCGAGGTAGAGCGAGCGCATCAGCCCTCGTACCTGGTCCCGGTTCCACACGTAACCGCGCTGGAACTCGGGCAACAGCACGGTGCCGGAATCGATCTGGTCGAGGATCGTGCCCAGCTTGCTCACGTCGGCTCCGGGGAGGGTCGAGGGGGTGACAATCGACGAGCAACAGATGAATGTATCGATCCAAAACGTGACGCACCATCACACGAGGAGTCGACTTTCGTACCGTTTCCCCGGGCACCCCGTCCGCCGATCATCCCGTCGCTACCATCCAGCGCAAATGACCCGCCGGTGGTTTCGGCGGCGGCGGGGTCGTCGTTGCCGCACCCGCGCCCGAGCGGGATCGCGGTACCCGGGTCGCGGGTCGGAACGGGGGTACGGGGGTCGTGAGGGAACTCGTGGTGCTGGTGCCGGTCGTCGTGGGCGTCGGCGCGGTCTGGGGGTTGGTGGCGAGCGTGTCCGCCGTCCTGCGTCGCGCCTGGTCGGCGCCGGCCACCTGGGTTCGGTTCGCCGTACTCGCCGCCTCCGCCGCGCTGCTCGGCTACGGTTACGGGCTCCTCCGCATGGGGGGCCTGGACCAGGAGGAGACCTGTGTCCACCTCCGACACCAGCGGTACGACGAGGACTTCGTGCGGGAGCACCACGCGGAGCAGCTGCGGTGGTTTCCCCTGCACAGCTACTGCAACGCCGATTACGACCTGGTGCCTGCCTGGGTCAACCCGTCGGTCGCCCTCCTCGCCCTCGCCGCGGTCGGCGCCGCCGCGGTCGCGGTCACACTGGCGGTGCGGAGCCGGGGGCGGGCGCGCCGAGTCGGCCGCGGGACCGCGTGACGCGTGGCCCGGCGGGGCGGCGACCGTCTCCGGCGTGGCCTGGCAGGCGACCGCGACGACCGGCCCGGATCACGGGCCTGCGGGCCGGCGGTCGGCCGGGATCCTCCCGGCCGCCAGACGGGACAACATCGCCTGGTGCGCCTCCCAGCCGTCGGGAAACCTGACCGGGACGTTCAGGTGGACCGGCTCGGCGGACGGGTGGGCGTCGAGCAGCTCGGCGATGCCCGCCCGGGCCACCACCACGCAGGCGTGCCGGTGCCGGGAGGTGAGCACGCACAGCCGCCCCGCCTCCAGGTGGAACGCGGTGGCGTCCCGCCGTCCCGAGAGCGGATGCAGCACGATCGTCACGTCGTACTCCCGGCCCTGCAGCCGGTTGGCGGTGTCGACGGTGACGCCCGCGCCGGCCGGACCGAGCCGGGCCCGGATCGCCGCCACCTGGTCCCGGTGCGCCGCTCCGATCGCGATCCGGTCCGGCGTCACCGGAGCCCCCGACGGCTCCCGTTCGGACACCGCCACCGCGCCCCGCTCCAACAGCCGTACCGCCAGCGCGGCGCAGGCCGCGGTCGCCTCCGCGTCGGTGCGCAGGGTGTGCCGGGCCGGCAGCTCGTACAACGCCCACCCGGTCGCGGCGGCCAGATCCAACGCCTCGTCGATCGGCCCGCCACCGGAGCCGGCCGTGGTGAACGTCAACGACCGCTGTGCGGCGGTCGTACCGGCGGCGAAGCCGGTGAACGGGTAGAACGCCTCGGCCACCACCGGGGCCGCCGAGGCGGGCAGCCGCCACGACACCGGCAGCCGGTGCACCGGCAGCTCGGGGTTGTGCCGTAGCAGCACGGCGACGGCGGACTGCATCGGGTCCCAGGTCAGTCCGAGCCACCGCTCGGTCTCCACGGTCGAGAACGGGTCGAGCTGCCCCGGGTCGCCCACGAACAGCGCCCGGTCGAACCGTCCGGCCACCCGGAGCAGCGCGTCCGAGCGCATCTGGTACGCCTCGTCGACGATCGCCCAGGGCCAGCGCCCTTCCGGCACGGTCGCCCACTTGGCGGCCGTGCCGATGATGACGGACGGCTCGCCGAGGTCGGCGACCTTCGCCGCGACCCGGACCGTCGAGTAGTGCGTGATCCGCTCGCTCGCGGTGTAGTCGGTCGCCGAGAGCCGCCCGATCGGCAGCTTCGGCTCGGCCTGGGCCAGCCGCGCGACCAGGTCGTCGACCTGCTCGTTGGTCTGGGCGATCACGATCAGCGGCTCGCCGGCCCGGGCCAGCTCTCCGGCGGCCCGCACCACCAGCGTCGACTTGCCGGCTCCGGGCGGCGAGTCGACCACCACGCCCAGGTGGTTTCCGGACGTCAGGTCGGCCAGCACCCCGTCGACCGCCCGGCGGGACGCCTCGGCCGGCGACTCCGGCGGTCGCGGCTGTGCCTGCCCGCCCGCCCCGACCACCGGCTCGGCACCGGAACGCGGCACCACCACGCCGAGAGACCCTGCTCCCGGCTGCACCCACCGGTGCGGCGTCGTCGTCATTCCCACTCCTCGTCGGCGGTCGGCTCGGCGGCCTCCTCGTACGCCGTCGGCGGCCCGCCGTGCGTCCACGGCGTCTCCTCCGGGGAGGGGAACTCGCCGGACGGCACGAACGTGTCGGAGAGCGTGGTGTAGCAGAGCCGCTGTCCCACCTCCGGCACGCTCCCCGGCGCCGGGGTCAGCGACCGGCCCAGTCCACTGGTCAGCTCCAGCACCACGTCGGTCCCGGTGCCGTCCGGCCGCGCGGTCACCG
>CALGAM010000100.1 GCA_937951935.1 uncultured Micromonospora sp.
CGTGCAGCGGGACGGCATCTGTGTGGAGGTGCTGGCTCCGGCGCCCCGACTGTCGGAGGAGCTGGCGCTGGCCGCGCAGCAGCTCGGGATCGACCTGGCCGCCGCGCTCGGTGTGGTCGGCCTGCTGGCGGTCGAGCTGTTCGAGGTGACCGGTCCCGACGGCGGGTCGACCCTGGTGGTCAACGAGCTGGCGATGCGACCACACAACTCCGGGCACTGGACGATCGAGGGGTCCCGGACGTCGCAGTTCGAGCAGCATCTGCGGGCGGTTCTGGACTACCCGATGGGGGACACCACGCTCACCGCGCCGGCGGTGGTGATGGCGAACGTGCTCGGCGGCCCGGAGGGTGGGATGTCGATCGACGAGCGGCTGCACCACCTCTTCGCCGACGATCCCGGGGTCAGGGTGCACCTCTACGGCAAGCGGTCCCGGCCCGGCCGGAAGATCGGGCACGTCACGGTGCTCGGCGACGACGTCGAGAAGGTACGCGAGCGGGCCGCCCGGGCGGCCCGGTGGCTGCGGGAGGGACACGCGTGACCGAGCAGGCGCCCCCGGTCGGGCTGATCATGGGTAGCGACTCGGACTGGGCCACCATGCGGGCCGCGGCCGAGGCGCTCGACGAGTTCGGCGTCGGGTACGAGGTCCGCGTCGTCTCGGCACACCGGACCCCGGTCAAGATGATCGAGTACGCGCGGGCCGCCGCCGGACGCGGCATCCGGGTGATCATCGCCGGGGCCGGCGGCGCGGCTGCCCTGCCCGGCATGGTCGCCTCGGCGACCCCGCTGCCGGTGATCGGCGTACCCGTGCCACTCGCGCACCTGGACGGGATGGACTCGCTGCTGTCGATCGTGCAGATGCCGGCCGGCATCCCGGTCGCCACCGTGGCGATCGGCGGTGCCCGCAACGCCGGCCTGCTCGCCGTGCGGATCCTGGCCGCCTCCGACGAGGGGCTGCGGCAGCGGATGGTCGCGTTCCAGGCAGAGCTGGAGGAGCTGGTCGAGCGGAAGGAGGCCGCACTGCGCGCCACCCTCGGGGGGTAGCCGCCGGACGGCTGTGCACCCGCGGCGACCGGTGGCACTCCGGTCAGCGCATCTCGCGGACGGCCCGGAGCCGTTCCTGGGTCCGTCGCCGGTTCTCGTTGCCGGCCCCGAACGCCAGCAGCAGGATCCCGACCGGGAGCAGCACCAGCCACGGCCCCAGGCTGACCAGGGCGCGCAGTGCGGCGAGGGCGGTCACCACCGCACCGACGATCACCGGGGCCTGCTGGCGTCGGTACGAGCCGATGATCAGCGTGGCCACCCCACCGAGCAGCAGCAGCACCTGCCGCAGTGCGCTGTCGTTGCCGGCGAACAGGATCACCAGGGTGGGCAGGAACGCCGCCACCAGCGCCGGCCCGTACGCGTACCAGCTGCTCAGCTCGGCACGGTGGCGCACCTCGAGCAGGCCGACCAGCAGCGCGAGCAGCGCGAACGGCAGGGTGTAGGCCTCCGGCAGGGCAACGTCGGCCAGCGCCATCAGCAGCCACCACGCGACGATCTCGCAGCCGACCGCCGCCCAGAAGAGAACCCGGCGTTCGGCCGTGCCCCGGTAGGGCCGGGTCGCCGCCATCCCGAGCACCGCGCCCCAGGCGGCGAGCAGCGCGGCGATGTGCCGGGGCGAGTCGTACGCCAGGGCGGCGGCGATGAGCGCGGCGGCGTACCCGCTCCACTCCACGGTGGTCGCCTCGCGGGCCGCCTCGGGATGGCGCAGCCGGGGCAGCATCGACGAGGCCAGCAGCAGGGCCGCGCCGACCGCGAGGACGCCCAGGGCGGACCACGCCGGGGCGAGCCCGAGGACGAGCCCGGCGGTGAAGACGAAGAGCTGCGCCATCACCGAGGCGAAGAGCCAGCCGAGGATGCGGGCGTGCTGGGTCCGCCCGCCGAGCGCGGCGACCGCGCCGACCCCGACCGCGGCGCCGAGGGTGAGGAGGGTGAGCTCGCGGGTGGCCAGGGCACCGGCCAATCCCGCCCCACCGACGACCAGGCCGATCACGAAGACCACGACCCGGGTCAGCCGCAGCGACCGGGCCGGTTCGGCGCCGGGTGGTGGCGGGGTCAGGGCGAGGCCGAGCATCGCCAGGGTGAAGACCCCGAGCGCGGCCAGTGTGCTGTTCGGCCAGCCCAGGCCGAGCGAGATGGGCGTGATGAGCAGGGTCGTCGCCGCCCCGGGCAGCACCACGGGCACCGCCCGGGCCGCCCGCCCGCCGCTGAAGCCGGTCGCCGCCAGCCCGGCCGCGATCGTCAGCAGCAGCGCGGCCAGGACGTTGCCGATGTCGCCCGCGCCGGCCTGCGGCCCGGCCAGGGTGGCGGGTGGTCCGGCCCAGATCCGCTCCAGCGTCTGGTACGGCTCGACCAGCGCCGCGGCCAGCGGCGGGGTGAGCGCAGCCACGGTCAGCGCGGTGGGTACGGCGGCGGCGAGCATCGCCCCGACGGCGGGGCTGACCGCCCAGTGGCCGCCCGGCGGCGGCTCGGAGAGCCGGCGCAGCGCCCCGCCGAGCATGACCGACCAGCGCCGGATCGGCTCCCGCAGCGGCGACGGGGCCGGGGTGGCCGCCCGGACCAGCTCGGCGAGGACCCCGAGCAGGACGGCCGCGGCGGCGTAGACACCCCAGTGCAGGTGGGTGAACAGTGCCGCGAGCGCGGCCGAGGTCGCGCCGCCGACGATGCCCACCGTCGCGTACGGCAGGTACTGCGCGACCCGGAGCCGGACCAGGGCCACCACGGCGACGCCGAGGCTCGCGCCGGCGAGGCAGGCGAGCACGACCGTCTCGGCCGGTCGGCCGAGGGCGGCACAGAGTGAGGCGAGCGATCCGGCGAGGGCGAGGAGAGCCCCGCCGGCGGCGATCCCACCGACCTGGGCGGTCTGCGCCGGCATCGTCAGCGGCCCGCTGTCGTCGGCCGGCCCGGCGAGCCGTCCGACCACCGGGGCGAGAGCGGCGACGACGAACCCGATCAGGGCGATCATCCCGAGTGCCGCCGCCGTGGTCCACGGTCGGACCAGGCTCGCCCCGGCCGCGTGCAGGGCGACCACCCCGGCGACGGTGGCCCGGGCCAGGCCGGCCCGGGGATCGGTGGCGACGACGGCGCTCACCCCGTATCCGGTGGCGACCGCCCCGCCGACCACCATCGGGGACCACCAGGGAAGGCCCAGCGCGGCCGGGGTGCCGATGGTGGCGAGCCCGACGCAGGCCGCGGCCACGTCGTACGCCCGGGGGCGCGGCAGCGCGATCGCGGCGGCGCAGGCCAGCAGCACCAGGGTGAGGGGCGCCTGCCAGCCGGTGCCCTCCACGGACCAGCGTGCGAGGTCCGCCGCCCAGAGCCGGCCGGGGGTGGCCAACGCCTGGAGCCCGCCGACGAGCGCGGTGTATCCGGCGACCAGCGCGACGGCTCCGCCGCAGAAGGCCATGCCGAGAATCGGTCCGCGCCGCCACTCGCCGGGCATCGCCCGGATGCCGGCGGCCACCATGAGGACGACGAAGGCGGCGGCGGTGAGCTCGGCGCCGTCGGTGAGGATCCCGGCGATCCGGGCCAGGGCCCCGACCAGGGCGGCGGTGGCCGCCGCGGCGGCGATGTCGGAGCCGTCGAGCAGGCGGTCGGCACGCCGCCCGGCGTCGATCGACGGGGCCAGGACCAGCAGCACCGCGCTGACCAGGAGCAGCGTGCCCACGGCGGTGTCGACGAGGGTCGCGCCGGGCGCCCCGAACGCCGCCGCGGTGACCGCGAGCGTGCCGAGCAGCGCGCCGATCGCCAGCGGTCGACTGATCAGCCGCTGCGCCACCTGAACGATCGCGGCGTAGCCGAGTACCGCGCAGACCGCGAGGAAACCGGCGGCGAGGACCGGCTCGGTGGCGGCGCGCACCGAGGCGGGGGTCGGGGTCGGGTCGGCCGGCACGGTGGCGGCGACGAACGCCGCGACCGCACCGGGCACGGCGAACGCGGCGCCGCCCGCCGCCCAGTCGCCGACCAGGCCGGCCCGGCGGCCCAGACGTACGGTCCGGAAGGTCGGGGCGACCGCCACCGCAACCCCGGCGACGGCCAGGGCGAGGAGCACGGCGGCGGTGAGACCGGTCCGGGACACCGCCATGGCCGCCCCGGCCATCCCGAGCACCGCCGCGGCCCCGACGTGGGTGAGCGCGGCCCGTCGGGTGTCGGCGGTCAGCCCGGTCAGCCCGATGCCGACCGCCACCAGCACCGGTGGCCAGGGCGCGGCCACCCAGCCCAGCCCGAGGGAGGCCGGGGCCGCCAGCGCGGTCAGCGCGGCGCCGACGATGGCGAACTCGCGGCGCACCTCGGGCGGGGAGGCGAGGACGGCCGCGAGGGTGAGCAGGAGTGCGCTCGTGGCGAGCTGCCAGGTGGTCGAGCTGGCCCCGGCGTGCACCGTGTCCGGGTACCGGGTGAGGTCCGCCTCCCAGACCGGCAGCGCGGCCTGGATCGGGGCGAGCGCGGCCCGCAGGGTGCCGCCGGCCACCACCACCCCGATGACGACCAGGGCGACGGCCGAGGCGACCTGTGGTCCGCGCCGAGCCGCCTCCGGCACCGCCCGCACGCCGACACCGGTCAGCGCGACGGCGACGGCGATCACGACCAGGGCCCGGCCGGGCAGGGCGACGGCGGCGATCCGGCTGGCGGCGCCGATCACGGCCAGGGTGAGGACGGCGGCCGCGACGTCGGGCAGCAGCGGCCGGCGCAGGGCCGACGCGCCGACGAGTCCCGTACCGGTGGCCAGCAGCAGCGCGACGCCGGCCCTGACCGCGGCCGGGACGGTGTCGGCGGTCACCACGGCGAAGGTCGAGAAGACGGTGGCCACCGCGAAGGCGAGACCGTGCAGCGTCCAGGTCAGCTCGCGGACCCAGGGGGTGGGGCGGGTCCCCAACGCCCGGCCCCACGGCAGCCGTCCCGGCCGTCGGGCCTCGATGCTCGGCTCCAGGACGACGTCGGACTCCTCCGCGTCCGTCTCGGGCCGGTCCGGGCGCCGGCCCGGCCGTTGCCGTCGGGCGGCGGGCCCGGTGCCGGGGCGGAGGGCCGGATCGTCGGTCCCGTCCCGCGGGTCGGTGTCGGTGGGGCGGGTGGGGTCCGGTGGCGTGCGCAACCCGGTGCCCGGGCGGAGCCGGGTGGTCGCACCGGTCAGCCGGCCGTCGGGGGTGAAGAGCTGGCTGAGGTAGAGGTTGCCGAGGGAGACCACGACCAGCACCACCGCCCACCCGGTCGGCCCGGCGACCCGGTCGTACGCCACCAGCGGCAGGATCGGCTGGACGGCGAGCACGGCCGCGTAGCGGGGCGCGGTCAGCTCGGTCACCCGGGCGTACGCCCCGGCGACGACGGCGGTGAGCAGGAAGGTCAGCCCGGCGAAGAGCGAGCCGGGCAGGCCGCTGGCGCCGATCCCGTCGACCGCCCAGAGCGCGTACCCGACGAGGGGCACCAGGAGCAGACCGACCGCGGCGACGGTCTCGGCGGTGGCGGTGAGGCCGCGGCGGGCGACCCGGGGCGGGGCGACCAGCGCCACCGCGGTCGCCAGCAGCAGGATCGCGACCCGGCTGACGTCGTCGAGCGAGCTGATCGCCACGGCGGCGAAGACCACCGCCGCGATGCCGAGCACCAGCGCCCCGAGCCCGAGCAGGATGTTCTGCACCTCGCGGGTCGACGCCTCGGGGCGGTCCGCGGCGGGCGGGTCCCAGGTCGGTCCCGCACCCGCGGCGGGCGGTGGCGGGGGCGGGGGGACGGCCCGGTCGTGGTCGCCGCCGGTCGACTGCCGCGGCACGCGGGGCGGTGCCACGCCGGGCGCGGCGGTCGGCGGTCGGCGGTCCGGCCGGCGCCGCAGCACCCGGCGCGGCCGGGTCTGCCTGCGCTGCTGCGCGGCGGCGTGGGTGAGGACGTCCCGCTGGAAGAGGGCCGCCTGCATCTGGGCGGCAAGCGTCTTCTGCTCGTTGGCGATCGCCGCCTCGCGGGCCTTCATCTCCGCGATGGACCGCTCGATCCGGGCGAGGTCCTCCGCCCACCGGTCCTGCCGCGCCCCGCAGTGCGGGCACTGTGGCGCCGCCTCGAGCTTCCGGCCGCACGAGGAGCACTGGTACGTTCTCACGGCACCCCCTCCAGCCGGCCGAGGCCCGCGTCCCGGCCCTTCTCGAAGCATGCCCAAGCCAGGCCGGTGTTGAACAGCCCTCGGGCGCGTGCGTGTCCCGGCTGAGGGAATCCTAAGAGGCCGGCCGTGGACACAGGGTGTTCACGGCCGGCAAGTCGCGAGTCGAATTTATGGATTCGCGTCCGTCTCGCCGCGGACGCCGGAGGGTCAGGCGGGTCGGCCCATGCCCCGGTACTCCCAGCCCGCCTGGGTCCACAGCGCCGGATCGAGGCAGTTCCGACCGTCGATGACGCGGCGGGCGGCGACCAGTTCGCCCAGGACGACCGGGTCGGCGTTGCGGAAGTCCGCCCACTCGGTCAGCACGCAGACCAGGTCGGCGCCGCGGACGGCGTCGTTCATGCTCGGCTCGTACGTCAGCTCGGGCCGCTCCCGCCGCGCGTTCTCCATCCCCTGTGGGTCGTAGACGTGGACGTCGGCACCGGCCTTGTGCAGGAGGGCGGCGACGGCGAGGGAGGGGGCGTCCCGGACGTCGTCGGAGTTGGGTTTGAAGGTGGCCCCGAGCACCGCGACGCGGGTGCCGGACAGGTCGGGACCGGCCGGCCCGTACCGGCGGCCGAGCAGCTCGGCGGCGAGCTGGAGTACCCGGGTGCGGCGGCGCAGGTTGATCAGGTCGACCTCGTGCAGGAAGCGCAGCGCCTCGCCGGCGCCGAGTTCCTGGGCGCGGGCCTGGAAGGCCCGGATGTCCTTCGGCAGACAGCCCCCGCCGAAGCCGATGCCGGCCTGGAGGAAGCGGTTGCCGATCCGGGGGTCGTAGCCCAGCGCCCGGGCCAGCTGGGTGACGTCGGCGCCGGCCACCTCGCAGACCTCGGCCATCGCGTTGATGAACGAGATCTTGGTGGCGAGGAAGGCGTTCGCGGCGACCTTGACCAGCTCGGCGGTGGCGAAGTCGGTCACCACCAGCGGTACCTCGCGGTCCTCGGTGGCGGCAAGGTCGAAGACGCCCTTGTGCGCCGCGTAGAGCATGCCGTTGGCCCACTCGCTCTTGACCCCGACCACGATCCGGTTGGGTCGGAGCACGTCCTCGACGGCGAAGCCCTCCTGGAGGAACTCCGGGCTCCAGGCGACCTCGACCCCGAGCTCGGGGTTGGCGTGTTTGCCGACGAGCTGCTCGATCCACTCGGCCGTGCCGACCGGCACCGTGGACTTGCCGACGATCAGGGCCTTGCGGGTGAGGTGTTGGGAGAGACCGGTCACGGCCGCCTCGACGTACGACAGGTCGGCGCCCATCCCGTCGGCCCGCTGTGGGGTGCCCACGCAGATGAAGTGGACGTCGCCGAACTCCGCCGTCTCGGCGATGTCGGTGCTGAAGCGGAGGCGACCGGCCGCCAGGTTGCGCTTGAGTAGTTCGTCCAGACCGGGCTCGTGGAACGGGACCTCGCCTCCGGCCAGCTTGGCGATCTTCTCGGCGTCGATGTCGAAGCCGACCACCTCGTAGCCGAGCTCGGCGAAACAGATGGCGTACGTCGCGCCGAGGTAACCGGTGCCGAGGAAGGTCAGTCGCGGGCGGGAGGCGCCGGAGGGCGGGGTCACCGCGGGTATGGCCGGCAGGGGTTGGGTGCTCGGGTACGGAATTGTCACGCCTGGTTCTCCGCTCGCGCTTGGCGGCGCTTCGTTGCGTCGCGGTCGGGAGTGTCGGCGCTGCCGGAACAGCGCCGATGTCGGACATTGTGGGCCTTGTACACCTCGTTGTCGTGCTTGCCTCCTCGGCGAGTCGGCCGCCAGGGCGCAGGCGACGACAAGGGCTGAGCCTACGCGCCGCGCCGCACGTCGGTACATGTACGGTCGGCATCTTCACAGCCGGAACGTCTCCGCGGACACCGGGCGGTCCGGCGACGCGTCGGCGCCGTCCCGACCGTCGGCCGTGCGGGTCGCGCCCGGGCGGGCGGGTGGCGCCTGCGGGTGCCCACCTTCCGGGCGAGGTTACCGGCGGGTATCGTCTCGGGTGGGAGACGACGGAAAGGGCCGCGATGAGCAGTGGGACGGTGTTCGACGCGTACCGGCTGTCCGAGGAGCACGAGACGATCCGAGCGGCCGTCCGGGAGGTCTGCGACGCCCGGGTCGCTCCGAACGCCGCCGAGACGGACGAGACCGGAGAGTTCCCGAAGCAGTCGTACGAGGCGCTGCGGGAGGCCGACTTCCACGCCCCGCACATCCCGGAGGAGTACGGCGGGGTAGGCGCCGACGCGCTCGCCACCGCGATCGTGATCGAGGAGGTCGCCCGGGCCTGTGCCGCCTCCAGTCTCATCCCGGCGGTGAACAAGCTCGGCACCATGCCGCTGCTGCTCGCCGGCTCCGAGGAGCTGAAGCGGCGCTACCTGCCCCCGGTGGCCCGCGGCGAGGCGATGTTCTCGTACTGCCTGTCCGAGCCGGAGGCGGGCAGCGACGCCGCCTCGATCAAGACCCGGGCCCGGCGCGACGGCGACCACTACGTGCTCAACGGCGTCAAGCGGTGGATCACCAACGCGGGCGTCTCCGAGTACTACACCGTCTTCGCGGTGACCGACCCGCAGGCGCGGAGCCGGGGGATCTCCGCCTTCGTGGTGGAGAAGTCCGACCCGGGGGTCAGCTTCGGGGCGCCGGAGAAGAAGCTCGGGATCAAGGGTTCGCCCACCCGTGAGGTCTACCTCGACGACGTCCGCATCCCGGCGAGCCGGATGATCGGCGCCCCCGGCACCGGCTTCGCCACCGCGATGCGGACCCTGGACCACACCCGGGTCACCATCGCCGCCCAGGCCGTCGGGATCGCCCAGGGCGCGCTCGACTACGCCCTCGGGTACGTCAGGGAGCGCAGACAGTTCGGCCGTCCGATCGCCGACTTCCAGGGCGTCCAGTTCATGCTCGCCGAGATGGGGATGAAGCTTGAGGCGGCCCGCCAGTTGACGTACGCGGCGGCCGCGCGCTCGGAGCGGGGCGACGCCGACCTGACCTACTTCGGCGCGGCGGCGAAGTGCTTCGCCTCCGACGTCGCCATGCAGATCACCACCGACGCGGTCCAGCTCCTCGGCGGGTACGGCTACACCCGCGACTATCCGGTGGAGCGGATGATGCGGGACGCCAAGATCACCCAGATCTACGAGGGCACCAACCAGGTGCAGCGGATCGTCATGGCCCGCCAGTTGCTGAAGGAGGCCGCGGGCTGACCCGCGTGGCGGGCGCCGTGCCGGGTCCTCACGAGCCCTGCCGCGCGTGACCTTCGCGGCGGGTGCCGGGCCCGGCCACCGCGGCGCGGGGTGCGCGACGCTCAGGTGTCGGCCGGCAGGCCGGCCAGCCAGGACTCGACGATCCGCAGGAACCGCTCCGGCCACTCCTGGTGCGGCCAGTGGCCGGAGTCCGGGATCCTGATCACCCGGCTGGCCGGGTGCCGGGCCAGCCGCTCCTCGACCGACGCCCGGTCGGGATCGCGGTGGAACGCCAGGACCGGCTGCCTCCGGCGGAGCAGCCAGGCGTCGCTGCCCGGCCGGAACCGCAGGCCGTCCGGTGCGCAGAAGTGCGCCCGCAGGGTGCGGGCGCGGACGACCGCCGGCACCGAGTACACCTCCCGGCGGTGCCACTCCCGCAGGTGGGGTGGGGTGTGCGGCCCCTCGAGCCGGGCGAGCGCGGCCTGTGCCAGCCCAACCCCGTGCTCCGTCTCCAGTTCGGCGAGCCACCCGGCCCGGTCGGGCAGCGCCGCGGGGTCACCGGCGTAGTCCGGGTCGATGAGCACCAGGGCGGCCACCAGATCGGGGCGGGACACGGCCAGCAGGGTGCCGACGCTGGCACCGAACGAGTGCCCGAACAGGACGACCCGCCGCACGGCCAGGTGGTCGAGGAGCCGGGCCAGGTCGTCGGCGAACTCTCCCGGCGTGTACGCGGAGTCCGGCGCGCCCGAGCGTCCGTGACCGCGGAGGTCCGGGGCGATCGTACGGCTGCGGCGGCGCAGCGCCGGCAGTTGGTGGATCCAGGAGTCGGAGCTGCCCAGCCAGCCGTGTACCAGCAGGGTGGGCCGCCCCAGCAGGCCGTCGCCGTGCCCGGTGCTCGCGTCGTCGGTGAAGAACAGCCGGAACTCCGGCAGGTCGAGGTGGGGCATCGGACTCCCGAACAGGTAAGGCGTCGATCGTGCGGGGACGTCGCGCGAGCCTACGGCAGACGTACCGGAACGCCGGCGGGGATTCCCGGAAGTCGCCATCCCGAGAATCCGGTTGCGGCACAATCATCTTGGCAGAGATGGTTGACCCAAAGATGGTTTGCCGACATGCTATCGATGCCGTCGAATCCTCGAGGAGGGGCGATGCCGTCATGAGTGCCGCCGTGGACACCGAAGTCGTGCTCGACCGGGCACGGAAGCTCGCGCTGCTGGTGCTGTGCGCGCAGCTCTTCCTGGACTCGATGGACGTGTCGCTGATGGGGGTCGCGCTGCCGCAGATCCAGGAGCAACTCGGCCTGCCGGAGAGCGTGCTGCAGTGGCTGATCTCGGGTTACGCGGTCGCGTACGGCGGCTTCCTCCTGCTGGGTGGCCGGGCGGCGGATCTCTTCGGCCGACGGCGTGTGTTCGTGACGGGAACCGCCGTCTTCGCCGTCGCCAGCCTCGTCGGCGGCGTGCTCTCCGACGGGACGCTGCTGGTCGTCTCCCGGGTCGTCAAGGGCGTCGCCGCGGCGTTCATCGCCCCGGCGGCGCTGTCCATCATCACCACCACGTTCCCCGAGGGGCCCGCCCGGAACAAGGCGATGGCCGTCTTCTCCATGACCGGTGCCAGCGGCTACAGCGCCGGGCTCGTCTTCTCCGGGGTCCTGACCGAGGCGAGTTGGCGGCTCACCTTCTTCGTACCGGTACCGGTGGCCCTGCTGGTCCTGCTGCTCAGCCCGAGGGTGATCCCGGCCGACCCGCCTCGTGGGCAACAGCGGACCGGCTTCGACGCGCCCGGGGCGGTCACGGTCACCGGCGGACTGCTGCTGTTCGTCTACGCGCTCACCCAGGCACCGGAGGTCGGCTGGACCAGCGTCGGAACCCTGGTCTCGCTGGCCGCGTCGGTCCTGCTGCTGGTCGCGTTCGTCCTGATCGAGCTGTGGCGGACCAACCCGCTGGTGCCGCTGTCGATCTTCCGGTTGCGTGTCCTGAGCTCGGCGAACCTGATCGGTCTCGTGTGGGCCTGCGCGACCATCGGCTGGCAGTTCGTGGCCGTCCTCTACCTCCAGCAGGTCCTGGGGTACGGCGCACTCGCGGCCGGCCTGAGCATCCTGCCGATGGGTCTGTCCATCCTGATCGTGGTCAACTTCGCCCCGTGGCTGATCGCCCGGATCGGACTGCACCGGCTGGCCGTGCTCGGCATGCTCGTGCAGGGCACCGGCATCCTGCTGTTCATGCGGGTCGGCACCGACAGCAGCTACCTGTCGCTGCTCCTGCCGGCGCTGATCGTGCACGGCATCGGCAACGGCCTGTCCTTCCCGGCGTTCAACATCGCCGGCGTCAGCGGGGTGAACAACGAACGACAGGGCCTCGCCTCGGCGCTGATCACGGCATCGGTCCAACTCGGTGGCGGACTCGGCGTCGCGGTGATGGCGGCGGTGCTGACCGGTGGTGGCGGCGACGGTGGCGCGGTGCCGCTCGCCGGTTACCACCACGCCTTCCTCGCCGCCGGGATCTTCTCCATCGTGGGCGCGCTCATCGCCCTGGTGGGGTTGCGCGCCCGGGCGGCGGCGCCGGCCGGGTCGGAGGCCGGGCAGGTCGGGCCGGAACAGTCCGGGGTACGGGTCGGGTAGGTGGCGCTTTCACCTGATGGAAGCGGACGGTTGTCCGGCCCCGTACCGGCGTCGAGGATGTGCCGGTGAATCCAGGCGAGAACGGCTCGAAACCGGCGGGGCGGGCCCGTGGCGGGACCCTGGCGCCCGCACCCGCCCCCGCGGCCGAGCCCACGGTGCTGCTCGACGTCGCCGGGCTGGACGTCCGCTTCGGCCGTGGGCGGCGGCTCGTCCACGCGGTACGCGGCATCTCCCTGCAGATCCGGCGGGGAGAGTGCGTCGCCATCGTCGGGGAGTCCGGCTCGGGCAAGAGCGTGACGGCGCGG
This sequence comes from uncultured Micromonospora sp., assembly GCA_937951935.1. GTDB lineage: Bacteria > Actinomycetota > Actinomycetes > Mycobacteriales > Micromonosporaceae > Plantactinospora. Next base: position 12,220 of record CALGAM010000100.1, read on the forward strand.
ACCCTGGTCGGCCTGGCCGGAGCCGGCGCCCGGGTCAGCGCCGAGCGGCTCGCCCTGGCCGGCACGGACCTGCGGTCGCTGTCTGAGCGGCGCTGGCGGCGGATCCGTGGGCGCCGGATCGGGTTCGTCTTCCAGGACGCCCTGGTCTCCCTCGACCCGCTGCGCACGGTCGGTGCCGAGGTGGCCGAACCGCTGCGGGTGCACCGTCTCCTGCCGGCCCGCCGGGTGCCGGAGCGGGTGGCCGAACTGCTGGCCGAGGTGGGCATCCCGGATCCGGCCCGCCGGGCCCGGCAGTACCCGCACCAGCTCTCCGGTGGCCTGCGCCAGCGCGCCCTGATCGCCTCGGCCGTCGCCGCCGACCCCGAGCTGCTCGTCGCCGACGAGCCGACCACCGCGCTCGACGTCACCGTGCAGGCGCAGATCCTCGACCTGTTGCAGGCGATGCAGCGTCGGGGTACCGCCCTGCTGCTCATCAGCCACGACCTCGCCGTCGTCGCCCGTCTCGCCGACCGGGTCGCGGTGATGAAGGACGGGCGCATCGTGGAGAGCGGTCCGACGGCCGACATCCTCGCCGCGCCGCGTCACCCCTTCACCCGGGAGCTCATCGCCGCGGTGCCCGGCCGGAAGCCGCCACCGCCCCGCCCGGCCGCCGTCGGACCCGCGATCATCGAGGCGCGGGGCCTGCACAAGCGGTATCCGACACCCGGCGGCGGCGAGATCCTCGCCGTGCGGGACGTCTCCCTCACACTCCGGGCCGGCGAGACCCTGGCCGTGGTCGGGGAGTCCGGCTCGGGCAAGAGCACCCTCGGTCGGTTGCTGCTCGGCCTGCTCACCCCGGACGCGGGGACCGTACACCTGGACGGCGAGGCGTGGAGCGGCGTGCCCGAACGGCTGCGGCGCCCCCGACGCCGCCACATCGGCGTCATCCAGCAGGATCCGCTCAGCTCGTTCGACCCGCGGCTCACCGTGGAACAGGTCGTCGGCGAGGCGCTGCGCGCGATCGGGGTGCCGGCCGCGCGCCGCCGTGACCGGGTGGTCGAGCTGCTGGAACAGGTCGGGCTCGGCGCCGGCGTGCTGCGGCGCAGCCCGGCGAGGCTCTCCGGCGGCCAGCGACAGCGGGTGGCGATCGCCCGTGCTCTGGCCACCGGCCCCCGGGTGCTGGTCTGCGACGAGCCGGTCTCGGCCCTCGACGTGTCGGTTCAGGCGCAGGTCCTGGAACTGCTCACCCGGCTGCGGGACGAGCTGGGCCTGGCCATGCTGTTCATCTCGCACGACCTGGCCGTGGTGCGCCAGATCGCCGACCGTGTCCTGGTGATGAAGGACGGTCGGGTGGTGGAGGCCGGTCCCGCCGACGAGGTCTTCACCCAGCCCTCGGCCGCGTACACCCGGGAGCTCCTCGCGGCGATCCCGCGCTGGGAGACGCCCGACTCCCGGCCGGTCGAACTTTCAGCCAATGAAATCGGACGGTCGACATCACGGTGACACCGGAACATCCTGGGCCGGCCGAATCCTGACCTCTCAGCGGAGCAAGCATGTCCCTGCCCACACTCGTCCGCCGCGGACTTCTGGCGTCCGTGCTCCTTGCCGCGTCCGCGTGCTCGGGACCGTCCACCTCGGCCGGCGACGCCGCGACGAGGAACGGCGGATCGCTCGTGTTCGCGATCACCCAGGCCACCTCGTGCATGGACCCGCACGCCAGTCCGAACAGCACCAGCACCGCGACGATCCAGCGGGCCGTCCTCGACTCGCTGGTGGCGCAGGCCGCGGACGGCAGCATCCACCCGTGGCTGGCCGAGTCCTGGGAGATCACCGACGGCGGCCGGACCTACGTCTTCAAACTGCGCTCGGGAGTCACCTTCACCGACGGCACGCCCTTCGACGCCGACGCCGTGGTGGCGAACTTCGCGCACATCGTCCGACCGGAGACCAAGTCGCAGTACGCGGCCAGCCTGTTCGGGCCCAACTACGTCGGCACCGAGGCGCTGGACCCGCGTACGGTCAAGGTGTCCTTCGCCGAGCCCTTCGCACCGTTCCTCCAGGCGGCCAGCACCGTCTTTCTCGGCATCCAGTCGCCCAAGGCGCTCGCCGAGTTCGGCGACCGGCTCTGCGCCGGGGGACAGTACACGGTGGGCACCGGGCCGTTCCGCGCCGAGCGGCACGTCAAGAACCAGAGCGTCGAGCTGGTGCGCAACCCGGCGTACTCCTGGGGACCGCAGATCGACGGACGGCAGGGACCCGCGTCGCTGGAACGGCTGACGTTCCGGTTCCTGCCCGAGGAGACCGTCCGGGTCGGCGCGCTGACCAGCGGACAGGCCCAGATCGCCATGCTCCCGGTCAACGCGGTCGCCAGGATCAAGCAGGACGAGAGGTTCCGGTACTACCAGCGGCCCCACCCGGGAGAGCCGGACAGCCTGCTGCTGAACACCAGCCGGCCGCCGTTCGACGACGAGCGGGTGCGCCGGGCCTTCGTCCGGGCGGTCAACCTGGACGTGATCATCGAGCAGGTCTACTCGGGGGTCTACCAGCGGGCCTGGGGGCCGCTGAGCCCGGCGACCACCGGTTACGACGCCTCGGTCGAGCGGAGCTGGAACTACGACCCGGCGGAGGCCAACCGGCTGCTCGACGCCGCCGGCTACACCGCCCGGGACGCGGAGGGCTACCGGGTCCGCGACGGTCGGCGGCTGAGTGTCGAGTGGCCGTACCTCGACCAGAGCGCGCTGGCCAACAGCGTCGGCGAGGCGATCCAGGCGGATGTCCGCAAGGTGGGCATCGAGCTGGTCCGGCGGTCGATCGACACCGGCACCTACTGGGATCTGCTGCACAACGGGAAGTACGACATCTGGCAGATCGGCTACGTCCGCGCCGAGCCCGACGTCCTGAGTGGCTTCTTCCTCTCCACCAGCCTGCCCGCCAACGGGGGACAGAACGCCTCCCGGGTCTCCGCACCGGAGGTGGACGGCTGGCTGCGTGAGGGGTCCCGCAGCACCGATCCGGCGGTCCGCAACGCGGCGTACCAGAAGGTGCAGCGGTGGGTGGTGGACAAGGCGGTGGCCCTGCCGCTCGCCGTGACCAGCACCACCCTGGGGGCCGCGCGGGAGGTCGACGGCCTGGCCTTCGACGCGGACGGCCGGCCGGTCCTCACCGGCGTGTCGCTCGGTGGACGCTGATGCGGTGGCTGGCGGGTCGGGTGCTGGCGGCGGTGGCGGTGCTGTGGGGCGCCGCCACCCTCACCTTCCTGACCCTGCACCTGGTGCCGGGCGACCCCGCCACCGTCCTGCTCGGCGGCGCCGCCGCGACCTCGTCCGGACTGCGTGAGCAGGTGATCGCCGAGTACGGCTTCGACGACCCGATACCGGTCCAGTACCTGCGCTACCTGGGCCGGCTGCTCGTCGGTGACCTGGGCGAGTCGTACCAGCAGCAGTTGCCGGTGACCACGGTGATCGGCGAGCAGCTCGGGCCGACCCTGCAGCTCACCGCCACCGCGACCGTGGTGGCGCTGGCGGTGGCGGTCCTCACCGCCACCGCGACCGCCGGCCGCCGGCTGCCGGGGCTGCGCGGCCTCACCTCCGGCCTGGAACTGTTCGCGCTCTCGCTGCCGGCGTTCTGGCTCGGTACGGTGCTGCTCGCGGTGTTCTCGTTCCGGCTCGGCCTGTTCCCGGTGGCCGGCGACGTCGGCCCGACGTCCCTGGTGCTGCCCACGCTGACGCTGGCGCTGCCGATCGCGGGCATCCTGGCCCAGACGATGCGGGACGGGATGGACGCCGCGCTCCAGCAGCCGTTCGCGGTCACCGCGCGGGCGCGCGGCCTCAGCGACCTGGCGGTACGGGCACGACACGCGCTCCGCCACGCGATGCTGGCCACCATCACGCTCTCCGGATGGTTCGTCGGCCACCTCATCGGCGGCGCGGTGCTGGTGGAGAGCGTCTTCGCCCGGCCGGGCATCGGCCGGGTGACGCTGGACGCGATCAACGGCAAGGACATCCCGGTGGTGACCGGGGTGGTCATGCTCTCCGCCCTGGCGTTCGTGGTGATCAGCGGGGTGTCGGACGTGCTCTACCGGATCGTCGACCCGCGCCTGCGTACCGACTGAGCCCGTGTCTCGGAGGGATCGCACATGACCTGGATCGGCCGGCTGGTCGCCGGCGTGGTGCTCGGCGTGCTCGGTGTGGCCGCGGTGTTCCCGGGCCTGTTCACCGACCTGCCGGCGACCGAGCCCGACCTGGGCTCCGCCCTGCTGCCGCCCGGCTCGCAGCACTGGTTCGGCACCGACGAGCTGGGCCGTGACGTGTTCAGCCGGGTGGTGCACGGCGCCCGGTACTCCCTGCTCGTCGGGTTCGGCGCGGTCGCCCTCTCGGTGGCCGGCGCGACCGTCGTCGGTCTGCTGGCCGCGTTCGGCGGCCGGCCCGTCGACCGGGCCGTGGTGGGGACGATGGACCTCCTGCTGGCCCTGCCAGGGCTGCTGCTGGCCCTGCTGGTGATCACCGTGACGGGTACCGGCACCGCCAGCGTGCTGTTGGCGGTGGCGGTGAGCAGCCTGCCGGGGTTCGTCCGGCTGGTCCGGGCCCAGGCGATGGTGGTGCGCCGGTCCGAGTACGTCGCGGCGGCCCGCTGTCTCGGTCTGCCCCGGTGGTGGATCATCTGGCGGCACGTGGTGCCCAACACGTTGGCACCGTTGGTGGTGGTGGGCACGACCGGGGTCGGCAGCGCGGTGGTGACCGGTGCGGGGCTGAGTTTCCTCGGCCTGGGCCCGCAGGCTCCGACGCCGGAGTGGGGGGCGATGGTCTCCGACGGCCGCCACCTGCTCGACCAGGCGTGGTGGGTGGCGCTCTTTCCCGGGCTGGCCATCTCCGTCACCGTCATCGCGGTGACCGTGTGCGGCCGCGCCCTGGAGCGCCTCTCGGCGACGCGAACCTCCTGACCGGCGCGCCGGCCGTTGCCGGGTCCGGCGGCCGGGTCGGCCCACGCGGCGGCCCGGTCAGCCCGCCTGGCGGGCCGCCTCCACCGCGACCGCCGCCTGCATCCCGCGCGCGGCGGCGCGGACCAGGTCGAGAGTCCGGGCGGTGATCGCGGACGTCGACCTGAGGTCGACGCCGATGGCGGCGATGACGCCCTGGGTCGGGTGGTGGACCGCGGCGGCGACCTGGGTCAGACCGAGGCGCTGCTCCTCGCGGACCACGGCGACGCCCTCGACGCGGACGCGGTGCAGCTCGCGCAGCAGCCGGGCCGGTGTGGTCACGGTGTACCGCGTCGGGGCGGGGGTGAGGCCGGCGCGGATCACCTCCTCCACGAGGGACTGGTCGCCGTGGGCCAGCAGGACCCGGCCCACGGCGGTGTTGTGCAGGGGCAGCCGCGCACCCACCGGGGTCGGCGGCAGGTGCGGCGAGTGGCCCTGCCGGTCGAGGACGAGCGCCCGTTGCCCGTCGCGCACCGCAAGGTGGGCGCCGGCCCGGGTCTCCGACGCCAGCGTGTGCAGGTGGGGCTGGCCCAGTTCCCGAAGTTTCCGCAGGCAGGGCGAGGTGTTGCCGATGGACCACATGCGAGCGCCGATGCGGTACGAACCGTCTCCCGACCGCTCCAGCCCACCCCAGCTCACCAGTTCCCGGACCATGCGCAGCGCGGTGGGCATCGGCAACCCGCTGCGCACGACGATGTCGGTCAGCCGCAGGGACCGGGGCGACCCCTCGAAGGCGTCGAGGACGGCGAACAGTTTGCTCGCCACGCTGCGCCCGGTGAGGGTGCGGTTGCCGGCCACCGGTCCACTCCTCCTATAGAAGCCCACTTAACCTATCGGGTCTATAGGATTACACAGCCGGGGTTGTGAGGAAACCACGCGACCGGACGGACCCGCACGGCCGTACGGCTTCCGCGCCCGGCGACCTCGTGGCGTGACGACCACGTTACCGGGGCCCGCGTCAGCGTCCGGCCGTGCGGACCGGGGTACGCCGTGGCCGTCAGGTTGGGCGCCGTCCCCACGCCGTGAAGACCGCCAGCGACAGGTCACGGAACGCCGGGTCGGTCAGTTCAGCGTACGCCTCGTCGAACGCCTCGTCGGGGACCAGGCCGGCCTCGACGATTTTCGCTCGGGACTGCTCCAGGGTGAGTCGCCACCACTCGGCCTCGTTGTCACCACCACGGATGGTCTGGAACCGTGCGTCGGCGTCGATGTCCACCAGGCCCTTGCCGCGCAGCGGGAGCGGCAGGGACCGGGCCCACTCGGTCCGCGTGCCGACGGCGGCCTCCAGGTACTCGCGGAAGGCGAGCATCACCCGGCGGTACGCCGGGTGCGGCGAGCCGGCGATGGGGAAGAACGCGGGCTCCTCCACCACCAGGATCCCGCCGGGGGCCAGCCAGGAGACCAGTCGCTCGATGGCCCGTTCCTGGTCCGGCAGATGCACCAGGACGTACCGCAGATGGATCAGGTCGAACGAGTCGGGCGGGAAGTCCTCGGTGTACATGTCGTGGCGCAGCACCCGAACCCCCAGGTCGACGAGCTCGCCGAGAAAGCTGGTGTCCAGGTCGGTGACGGTGACGGAGGCTCCCCGGTTGGCCATCCACCTCGCGACCGAGCCGGCTCCGCCGCCGACCTCCAGACAGCGCCAGCCGGGTGCCACGCCGAACGAGTCCAGCCGCGCCGCGGTGTGTCCGTCGAGGACGGACTCCAGCAGGTGCAGGCGGTGCCGCTCGGTCTCCACGGCGTGACTGAACACGCCGTCGCGGTAGCGCTCCTGACGCCAGTCGTCCGGTGTGCGGACGGGCGCGCTCTGGTCGAGAGTGGTCATCTGTGCTCCTGGGTGGATGCGGCGGGGTGCGCCGGGAGTCGGACGTGCGGAACCGGCCGGCCGGGAGGAGACGTGACCGGCGTGGGTGGGTGAAGGCAGACGGTGGGGGCGGGTGGGCCGATCAGAGCAGCGCCAGCACGCGGGCCGGCCCACCGGTCCCGCCTCGGTGCTTGGGGGCGCCGACCAGCAGGGTTGCCCCCCGGTCGGGCACGGCGTCGAGGTTGGCCAGGCACTCCAGGCCGTACTTGCCGTTGCGCATGATGACGTGGTGGGTGAACGGGTCGGCGGGTCGGAGCCCGACGTCCAGGCTCGGGCCGTCGACCCCGACCCCGACGATGGACCGTTGCTCGACCAGGAACCTGGCCGCCTCGACGCTGATGCCGGGGAAGCGGAAGACCTGTGCCTCCTCGTCGTGGTTGAAGAAGGCACCGGGCCGGCGTAGCCGTTCGGCCCAGCCCGAGTCCATCGCGACGAAGGCCCGTTCGGGGAGTTGGCCGTTGCGCCGCTCCCAGGCCTCGATGTCCTCGACCGTGAGCTCGGTGGTGTTGTCGGCACGCGCCCGGTCGCCGATGCGGATCACGCACAGCGGCGCGATCAGGTCGTTGACCGGGATCTCGTCCACGGCCAGTCCGTCGTCGTCGAAGTGCAGCGGGGCGTCGATGTGGGTGCCGACGTGTTCGTTGAGGACGAGTTCGTTGGCGTTGTAGTCGTGGTCGGCCAGGCAGGCGACCTGGATGATCCGCGGTGGCCGGACGTAGAGCTCGAACACCGGCCAGTCCTGGTCCAGGACGTGGGTGAGATCCTGCACCCGGGTGATTCCGGACGGGAGGGTGACCGGCTGGTTCTCGGCGGGCGGGCGGCGGGCCGGGCGCCGCCCGGGGGCGAGGTCGTCCTGCGCCATCACATCGGCCGTCCTGCTCATCTGCTGTCCCTTCTGCGCGGGCTCGCGACGTGTCCGGGGCACGCGCGACAGCGCTGGTGCGGGCGGCGGTGCCCGGCGGCGCCGGGTGGGCTGCGGAGGGTCCCGGAACACGTCGGTCCAGGTGGGCCGGGTCCGATGCCGGAGGCGTGGGTGCGGGCGCCCAGCCGGTAGGACCGCGGTGATTGGGCAGGCAGTGCCTCGACGGGAGTGTAGCAGCGATCGTCTTCGGGAAGAAGATTTCGGCACAGAAGATCTGACCGAGTACGGTAGCATGCGAATCGGCGCCCGCGACGTCCGGCGCGGGCGACCGGCTCACAGCGGGTGCGGCGAAGGGGGAAGCAGCACGGTGGCACGAGCGCGCACCGCGGCCACGGCCGCCCTCTCGCCCCGGGAGTACTTCACCCGGCTGGTGGAGGCCCGACCCGACATCGCCCTGTGCCGTGCCACCACCATGGTGACCCGCGCCTCCGAGCGGCACTACGCCCAGCAGGGCCTCAGCATCGGCGGTCACCTCGTGCTCGGCATGCTCGACGCCGTCGGTGCCTGCTCGCAACAGGAGCTGAGCGAGGGGCTGCGCATCGACCGCAGCGTGATGGTCGGCTGCGTGGACGGGCTCGAACGCGCCGGCCTGGTGAGCCGGCAGCGTAACCCTCACGACCGGCGGGCCTACGACGTGACGATCACCGAGGCCGGGCGCAAGGCGCTCGCCGAGGCCGACGCCGCGCTGCCGAAGATGCTCGACGAGGTCTTCGCTCCACTCACCGAGGCGGAGCGCCGTGACCTTACACGTTTGTTACGTAAGGCGCTGGCGCTCGGCTGACCGGGTCGAGCCCTCGGGGCGTCGTCGCCACCCCTTGATCAGCCTGTCTCGATGCCGTTGATCAGGTTCTTCCTGCCCAGCCGGAGGGATCCCGGTCCGGATGTCACGGCAAATGCATCGTGAAATTTCGATGTCGACCATTGTCCGTGACGATCCGGTCGCTTATTGTTCGATCGTAGGTTGACCTACGAACAAAGGTCCTGGGCAGGCAGCTCGATCTTTCGACCTTCCGCCGTCGGGTGCACGGCGTCGCACGAATCCCCTTGTTCCGGCCGCTGCCGCGGCGTGTCCGCGCACGCCTGTCGGTACCGCCGGAGGGGGGGCGAGCCAAGGAGTGGAGACATCGATGAGCGACACCGAAGCCGATCTCGACGCCTATCCGCTACCACTCGGGCCGCTGGCCGAGCCGCCGGAGCGGTTCTCGGAGCTGAGGGACAGGTGCCCGGTCGTCCGGGTGCGGCTGCCCAGCGGCGACACGGCCTGGATGATCACCGGGTACGACGAGGTTGCCGCGGCCATGGCCAACCCGAAGCTCTCCCGTGCCGCGCTGCGGGAACCGGGGGCGCCCCGTATCATCTCCGGCCCGGACTTCTCCGACAATCCCTACAATCTCCTCAACCAGGAAGGGCCGGACCACGCCCGGCTCCGGCGGCTGATCGCACCCGCGTTCACCCACCGTAAGGCGCGGGTCTGGCGCCCCCGGGTCGAGCAGATCGCGCACGAGGTGGTCGACCGGCTCGAAGCCGGTGCCCACCCGGCGGATCTGTACCAGGACTTCGCGGCACTGCTGCCCATCTGGGTCATCTGCGAGATGGTCGGCGCGCCGGTCGAGGACCGCGCCAAGATCCAGGGATGGACCGAGCGCCTGGTCAGCATCACGGCGTACACGCCCGAGGAGCGGCTGCGCGCCCGGGAGGAGGTGGCCGCGTACGTCGCCGAGCTGATCGCGCAGCGCCGGGCGGAGCCCGGTGACGACCTGCTCAGCGCCCTGGTCACCGCCCGGGACAACGAGGACCGGCTGACCGAGCAGGAGCTGGTGTGGCTGGGTATCAACCTGCTGGTCGCCGGCCACGACACCACGGTCGGCGCCCTGGTCCGCGGGCTGTTCGCGTTGCTGCGCCACCCGGAGCAGTGGCGCCGCCTCGTCGAGGATCCCGGCATCATCGACCACGCGGTGGAGGAACTGCTGCGTTACGCGCCACCGTCCGAGATCGGGTTCATGCGGGTCGCCACCGAGGACGTCACCATCGGCGGCGTGGACATCGCCAAGGGCGAGGGCGTGATCCCGGTGATGCACGCCGTCGGCCGCGATCGCCGCTACGTCTCCGACCCGGACCGGCTGGACCTCGGCCGCACGGATGTCAAGCACCTCGCCTTCGGGCACGGTGCGCACTACTGCCCTGGCGCGGGTGTCGCCCGCATGGAACTCCAGGTGGCCTTCGGCACGCTCGCCGCGCGGCTGCCGACGCTGCGTCTCGCCGAGCCGCCGGAGCAGACCCGGTGGATTGGTGGTCTGCTCACCCTGCGCCCGGAGCGACTGCTGGCGAGCTGGAAGTAGGACGCCGGCTTCCCATCGGCGAGCCGGTCACACCAACCCGGGCGGCAGGCGTCGCCGTCCGGACGATGGACGGAGCACCGTGGCTGATCTCGTTGCTATCTCCTATCCCGACACCCCGGAATCTGAGGTGCAAGGACTCGTGGACGAGGCGGTGGCCGCCGGTCTCACCGCGACCCTGCACCGGGCCGACCGGCGGTTCCTGATCTTCCTGGGATCCGGGGCCGCGGGCCAGCTCGACGAGAAATTTCTTGCGCAAAAACCCTACATTTCCGATGTTGTTAGGGGGAATTCTGCCTACCCCCTCGCGGACCGGGCGCGCTGCCCGGCAGGCACGGTCGTCCAGGTCGGCGACGTCCGGATCGGCGGCGAGAACACGGTGCTCATCGCGGGGCCGTGCTCGGCGGAGACCCCGGAGGTGCTGCTGGAGACCGCGGCGAAGGTCCGCGAACTCGGCGCCTCGATGCTGCGGGTCGGCATCTTCAAACCCCGTACCACGCCGTACACCTTCCAGGGGCTCGGCGCCGCGCTCTTCGAGGCGTTGGACGAGGCACGTACCCGGTACAACCTGCCGATCGTCTCCGAGGTCGTGTCGGTCGCCCAGTTGGACGGGCTTCCGTCGGCGGTGGACATGGTGCAGGTGGGCGCCCGCAACATGCAGAACTATCCGCTGCTCAGGGCGCTCGCGACCTGCGGGCGTCCGGTCCTGCTCAAGCGGGGCCTCGCCGCCACCGTCGACGAGTGGCTCAGCGCCGCGGAGTACCTCCTGGCCGGCGGCAACGACCAGGTCGTGCTCTGCGAGCGAGGGATCCGCACCTACGAACGGTCGACCCGGTTCACCCTCGACCTCACCGTGGTGCCGGTGCTCCGGCACCGTACCCACCTGCCGGTGATCGTCGACCCGAGCCACGGCACCGGCCGTGCGGAGCTGGTGTACCCGATGGCCCGCGCCGGCATCGCCGCCGGTGCGGACGGCGTGATCGTCGAGGTGCACCCCCGTCCGGCCCTGGCGCTCTCCGACGGCGCCCAGTCGCTCGACCTGGCCGGCTTCGCCCAGCTCGTCACCGGGCTGGACCCGGTCGCCCGGGCGGTCGGTCGACCGCTCCACTCCCACCCGGCCCTGCAACCGGCCTGACACCGCCGCCCAGCAGAGGCGGACGCCCGCGCCGCGTCGGCCGGGACACGTCCGACCAACGGGAAGGAACCATGACCGAAACCCTGCACCGGACACAGCTGTCCATCGACGGTGCCTCGCTGCGCCTGGCGGACCTGGTGACGGTGGCGCGCGCCACCCGGGACGACATCGTCGTCGGCCTCGACCCGGCCGCCGTCTCCGTCATGGAGACCACCGTCCAGCTCAAGGAAGCCCTCGTGGCGAAGGACGTTCCCGGCTACGGGCTCACCACCGGGTTCGGCGACAGCTGCACCCGGCAGGTCTCGGCAGCGCTCGCCGGCCGACTCCAGCAGAACCTGATCCTCTACCACCTCAACGGTGTCGGCCCGCAGACCCCGGAGGACGTGGCCCGGGCCGCCATCCTCATCCGGGCCAACTGTCTGTCCCGGGGGCCGTCGGCGGTGCGCCCCGACCTCGTCCGTGCCCTGCTGCTTCTGCTGGAACGGCAGATCGTGCCGCTCATCCCCGAGCGGGGCTCGCTCGGCGCGAGTGGAGACCTGGTCCCGCTCTCCTACATCGCCGCCGCGCTCATCGGAGAGGGAGAGGTCCTGCACCGGGGACGGCGTCGGCCGGCGCGCGAGGCCCTCGCCGACGAGGGGATCGCCCCGGTCGTGCTGGAGCCGAAGGAGGGCCTCGCCCTGATCAACGGGACGTCCTTCGGGGCGGCGTTCGCCGCCCTGGCCGCCTGGGACGCGGCCGAGCTGAGCTGGGTGTGCGACCTGGCCACGGCGATGACGGTCGACGTCCTGGGCGGAAACGTCTCGCACTACGCCGAGTTCATCCACGCCAGCAAGGGTCATCCCGGGCAGCTCCGCAGCGCCGCGGTCATCCGGGACCTGCTGGCCGGCTCGTCGCTGACCACCACGTACGAGGAGATCCTCAGCCGGAGCGACCGCCTCGACGGCCGGGACCACCAGCTTCTGACGCAGCGCATCCAGGACAAGTACTCGGTGCGGTGCGCCCCCCACGTCAACGGTGTGCTGCGCGACACCCTGACCTGGGCGGTGGACTGGCTGGAACGCGAGATCAACTCTTCCAACGACAACCCGCTGTTCGACCCCGACACGGGCGAACTGCACCACGGTGGCAACTTCTACGCCGGGCACGTCGGGCAGGTCGCCGAATCTCTGAAGATCGCCACCGCCAACGTCGCCGACCTGCTCGACCGTCAGCTCGCGCTGATCGTGGACGAGAAGTTCAACGGAGACCTTCCGGCCAACCTGGTGGACCCTGCCACCGCCCTGATCGGCGAGGCGAACCTGCACCACGGCTTCAAGGGCATGCAGATCGCCTGCTCGTCGGTGACCGCCGAGGCACTCAAGCTCGCCGCCCCGGCCACCGTGTTCTCCCGGTCGACCGAGGCGCACAACCAGGACAAGGTCAGCATGGCGACCACCGCGGCCCGGGACGCCCGCACCGTGGTGGAGCTGACCCGGGAGGTCGCCGCCATCCACCTGCTCGCCCTGGCCCAGGCCGTCGACCTGCGCGGCCCCC
>CALGAM010000101.1 GCA_937951935.1 uncultured Micromonospora sp.
AGGTTGCGCAGGCCCAGGAAGTCCATCTTGAGCAGGCCGATGGTCTCGCAGGCGCCCATGTCCCACTGGGTGATGATCGCGCCGTCCTGCTCCCGCTTCTGGATCGGCAGCACGTCGATCAGCGGTTCGCGGGACAGGATGACACCGGCGGCGTGCACCCCCCACTGCCGCTTCAGGCCCTCCAGGCCCTTGGCGGTGTCGACGACCTTGCGCACCTCGGCGTCGGACTCGTAGAGCTGCCGGAACTCCGCCGCCTCCGGATAGCGCGGGTGGTTCGGGTCGAAGATGCCCCCGAGCGGGATGTCCTTGCCCATCACCGGCGGCGGCATCGCCTTGGTGATCCGGTCCCCCATCGCGAACGGGTAGCCGAGCACCCGGGCCGCGTCCTTGATCGCCGCCTTCGCCTTGATCGTTCCGTACGTGATGATCTGGGCGACCCGCTCCTCGCCGTACTTCTCCGTCGCGTAACGGATCATGTCGCCGCGCCGGCGCTCGTCGAAGTCCATGTCGATGTCCGGCATCGACACCCGGTCCGGGTTCAGGAACCGCTCGAACAGCAGGCCGTGCGCCATCGGGTCGAGCTCGGTGATACCCAGCGCGTACGCGATCAACGCGCCCGCCGCCGAGCCCCGGCCCGGACCGACCCGGATCCCCTCCCGCTTGGCGTACGCGACCAGGTCCGCGACCACCAGGAAGTAGCCGGGGAAGCCCATCTTGATGATCACGTCGAGCTCGTACTCGGCCTGCCGCCGCCGATCCTCCGGCACCCCGTTCGGGAACCGTCGTTCCAGCCCGCGCATCACCTCCTTGCGCAGGAACGACTCCTCGGTCTCCCCCTCCGGCACCGGGAACTGCGGCATCAGCTTGCGGGGTGCGAAGATCGGCGAGTAGTCGCCGATCCGCTCGGCGATCTCCAGGGTGTTGTCGCAGGCCCCCGGCACCTCGCTGTCCCACAACGCGCGCATCTGCGCCGGGGACTTGAGGTAGAAGTCGCGGGCGTCGAACTTGAACCGCTTCGGGTCGGCCAGGGTGGACCCCGACTGGACGCACAGCAGCACCTCGTGCGCGTCCGCGTCCCGCTCGTAGGTGTAGTGCAGGTCGTTGGTGGCCACCGGCTTGAGGTTCAGCCGCTTGCCCAGCCGCAGCAGGTCCTGCCGGACCCGGTTCTCGATGTCGAGACCGTGGTCCATCAGTTCGAGGTAGAAGTTCTCCGGACCGAAGATGTCCCGGAACTCGGCCGCCGAGGCGCACGCCCGTTCGAAGTCACCGATCCGCAACCAGGTCTGCACCTCGCCGGAGGGGCAGCCGGTGGTGGCGATGATCCCCTTGCCGTACTCGTGCAACAGCTCGCGGTCCGCGCGCGGCTTGTAGAAGTAGCCCTCCAGGCTCGACCGGGAGTTCAACCGGAACAGGTTGCGCAACCCGTCCGCGTCCTCGGCCAGCATCGTCATGTGGGTGTACGCCCCGCCGCCGGAGACGTCGTTCTCCCCGCCGTCGGCCCAGCGCACCCGGGTCCGGTCCCGCCGGTCCGTCCCCGGCGTCAGGTAGGACTCACAGCCGATCAGCGGCTTGATCCCGGCCGCGGTCGCCTGCTTGTAGAAGTCGTACGCCCCGTACAGGTTGCCGTGGTCGGTCATCGCCAGCGCCGACATACCCAGCCGCTCGGTCTCGGCGAACAGCTCCTTCAGCCGCGCCGCTCCATCGAGCATCGAGTACTCGGTGTGAACGTGCAGGTGCACGAACGAGTCCGACACCCAGGCCCCCTTCTCCTCGCGCGACTACCGGTCGTTCCGGCGCCGGCCGAATCGAGGGTGGACGTCGCACACCGGCGGCCCGCCCCCCCGGCCGGGAACCCGCCGCAGGCACGGCGACCCCCGGCGTCACCAGCGTCCGCGCAACCCGCAGCCGCACGGCCCCGGTGGCCGACCGTCCCCCGACGGGCGATCGCCGGCCCAGAGCCTAGCCCGTGGATCTAGCGGCTGCACCGCGACCCGCCGCCCACCGGCGTCGGCGCGGCCGGGGCGGGGAAACCGGTACCGGATCAGCGCACGAAGGGCTCGATCATCATCGACGCGGCCAGCAGCCAGGCGTCCCGGGTCTGCTGCTGCAGCTGGGCGTACTCGATCGAGGAGCCGGTCTCCAGCGCCGGGTCGTACGGGACCACCGCCACCGCCCGGGTCCGGGTGGCGAAGTGCCGCCGCAGGTCCTCCAGCAGCGGCGACCGTTCCGGGGTCGGACAGGAGAGCAGGGTGACCGCGTTCGCGACCAGCTCCCCCATCCCGATGTCGTCCAGCAGGTCGAGCATCCAGTCCGCGGTGAACGCCGCGTCCTCCCGGGGCACCGTGGTCACCACCAGCTGGTCGGCGGCGCGTAGCACGGTCTGCCAGTTGGCGCTCTCCACGTTGTTGCCGGTGTCCACGCAGATGACGTCGTGGGTACGGCGCAGCAGCTCCAGCACCCGCCGCACGGTGTGCTGGTCGAGCCGCTGGGCGAACCGCGGGCTCTCCTCCCCGGCCAGGACGTCGTACGACCCGTCGGAGGCGTGCCGGAGGTAGTCGTCGAGCCGCGCCACCAGTTGCGTGCCGGGCAACGCCTCGACCTCCAGCAGGTCGGCGATCAGGTGCCGGATCGTCCGGGCGTGCCGGGCGCTTCCGGCGCGCAGCCCGAGGGTGCCCCGCAACTCGTTGTCGTCCCAGGCCAGCACGCCCCGTCCGCGCACGCTGCCGATCGTGGCGGCGGCGAGCACGGTCGCGGTGGTCTTGTGCACCCCGCCCTTGGGGTTGGCGAAGGCGAGCACCCGGGGCGAGCCGAGATCGCGGCGCAGCACGCTGATCGCGCGTTCCACCTCGGGGTCGGGCTGCCGGCGCAGCCAGCCGATCCGGCTCCTCGCGGGGCCGGGATCCGCGGTGCCCCGCCCCGGCACGGGGGCGTAGCCGGCCTCGTCGGACGGGATGCGGCCCGCCGCCTCGGCCGGACCTGACCGGAACGACGACTCGACCGGGGCGGCCGGATGCGCCGCGGCGCCGCGGGGCGCGGGAACGGACCGGCCCGGACGCGGCGGCAGGCCGGGATCCTCGGATCGGTGCCACGAGGCGGGTGCCTGCTCGGCCGGCCCGTGCGGCGGCAGGCCGGGGACCGCACCCGGCGGCGGGCGCCGGGGCAACGGTCGCGGGGTGGATCCGGGCGGTGGGGGTGACGGGCGCCAGCCGCCACCGGGCGGCGCGTACCGGGGGTCACCGGGACCGCCGTCGGCCGGGTACCCGGGGTCGGTCCGGAATCCGGACTCCGCCCGGTAGCCCGGCTCGGACCGGTCGACGGGTCGGCCGGGGCCGAAGAACGGATCGTGCGGGTAGCCGTTCTCGAGCGCGGCCCAGCGCGACTCGCCGGGGTGGTCGGCGCCGCCCTGCGGGTACGACGCGTACCCGGAGCCGGCCGGATAGCCCGGCTCGGCCGGGGGGTACCCCGCGCGGCCGTCGCCCCCGAACCGACCGCCCGAGGACTCCGGACCGCCCCGCTCCTCGGGCCTGTGGTGCTCGTCGGTCCGGCCGCCGTGCAGGGCCCGGTCGAGCAGCGCCCGCCACCGCGGTGCTGATTCCGCCGGCCGGCCCCAGCCGGTCTCGGTGCCGTCCACGGCTCGCCCTCCCAGCGCCATCGATCCCCGCCCTGACAGGCTACGAAGCTCGCCCTGACAGGCTACGAAGCAAACCCTATTCAGGCCACCGGCCGCTCGCACCAACCGTCGGGACGCCAGGCGCTCGCCCGAACCCGCACGGCCGCCACACCGTCACGGTTCCCCGCCCGGTGTCGCGGCCGGTCCGGTGGCAGTCGCCGTCCCGACCGGGGTCGACGGTGCGTCGACCGGATCCGCGCCGTCCGGCGGTGCCTTGGTCGGACCCGCCCCGTCCGGCGTCGGGGTGCCGGGTGCCCTGCCGCCGGGCGCCGCGCCGCTCGGCTCGGCGCCGGTCGTGGCGGCGGCCGGCCCGGGGTGGGGACCGCCGGAGTCGGTGGTCGGGCGCGCCGCCGCGACCGTGCACGTCGGCGTCGTGACCGACGGCCCTCCCGGCCCGCCCGGCGTCTCGGTCGGGACGTCGGACGACGCCGGGCTGGTCGGCGACCCGGACGGCACGCCCGGCTCCGGTGGCAGGCTGGCGTCGGCGGGTGGTCGCACCACGTCCACCTGTTCGGGCAGGGGTGGTGTGAAGACGGTCCGGTCCAACCGGCGTACCTCGGGTGCCGGGTCGACCGCCCGGACCCCGGACCGATTGGCGACCCGGTCGAGGGCGACCGGCTCTCCGCGGACCACCGCCGCGTAGACGCAGGAGCAACGGGAGCGGTAGGCGATCGCCTCGTCGGAGGCGACCTGGGCTCCGCTGTCGTACCACCGACGCAGCTCCTGCTCACGTGGGCCGTCGCCGACGACCGCCGCACTCCGCTCCCGGTAGTCGCGGGCCTCCCGGTCCTTGCGCTCGGCGACCTCGAGCATGCCGGCGATCACGTCCTCCGGGATGCGCTGCGCCGGAATGCGCACGATCTGCGTCTGCACTCCCGGCCGCCACAGCCGGGCGTACACCTCCGAGACCTCCACGCCGGCCAGCACCGGGGGAAGCCGGTCCGGCGCCAGGTAGGCCGAGAAGGCCACCAGGGCGTACGTCCGCGGTGCCGGCCCGGTGGCCGGTGCGGCGAGCAGGGCGGCCAGTTCACTGCGGCTCGCCTCGACGTACCCGGGGATGGACTGGCCCTGCACGACGCCGACCCGGGTGACGTCGCCGCGGGTGGGATCGCCCACGGGCTGCTGGTCCGCCGCCCACACCGCGGTGACGAGGACGGCCGCCGTGCACAGCAGCGCGACCCCGCTGAGCAGCCGCAGCCGCAGCGCCCCGTGCCCGAGCCGGGCCGCGCCGCGGGCCAACCGCGGCAGCACGTGCCGGTCCAGCTGTCGCAACAGGTCACCGGGGCGCACGGGCGGACTCCCCCTTGTCGGGTGCTCGCTGGCGGTCAGTCAGTCACGCAAGATGCGAAGTGCATGTGCCAGGTCGTCAGGGTAGTCGCTGACGAACCTGACCGCCTCGCCCGTCCCGGGGTGTGCGAAGGCCAACTCCCGGGCGTGCAGCCACTGCCGGGTGAGGTTGAGTCGGCTGGCCAGGGTGGGATCTGCGCCGTAGGTCAGATCGCCGACGCACGGGTGCCGCAGCGTGGACAGGTGCACCCGGATCTGGTGGGTCCGCCCGGTCTCCAGCCTGATGTCGAGCAGGCTCGCCGCCGGGAACGCCTCCAGGGTGTCGTAGTGGGTGATGCTGGGCTTGCCGCCGGCCACCACCGCCCACCGGTGGGCGTGGACGGGATGCCGGTCGATCGGCGCGTCGATCGTCCCCCGCAGTGGGTCGGGGTGCCCCTGCACCACGGCGTGGTACCGCTTCTCCACCTCGCGCGCCTTGAAGGCCCGCTTCAACGCGCTGTACGCCTGCTCGCTCTTGGCCACCACCATCACTCCGGTGGTCCCCACGTCGAGCCGGTGCACGACGCCCTGCCGCTCGGCCGCCCCGCTCGTCGCGATGGTGTGACCGAGCGCGGCGAGCCCGCCGATCACCGTGGGGCCGGTCCAGCCCGGACTGGGGTGGACCGCCACACCGGCCGGCTTGTCGACCACCACGATGTCCGAGTCGGAGTAGAGAACCCGCAGCCCGGGCACGGTCTCCGGGATCACCGTCGGCGCGGCGGCCGGGGCGGGAAGCACCACCTCCAGCCACGAACCCGCGGTGACCCGGTCCGACTTGGGCCGGGCGATACCGTCGACGAGCGCGTCTCCGGCCTCGACCACCGCCGCCGCTGCGGTGCGGGAGAGTCCGAAGAGACGGGAGACGGCCTGGTCCAGGCGCATGCCGTCGAGGCCCTCGGGGACCGGAAGCGAGCGCCGGTCCCCGGTCGGGCGTACCCGTCCTGTGTCGTACGTCGAGGTCATACGTCCCGCCGCTCCCCCTCGGGGCCCGCCTGCACCGGATCGGGCCCGCCGTCCGGTACGGTCCGCCGCGCCCGCAGCCTCGTGCCGTCGCGCTGCCGACCGGTGAGTTCCAGCAGTATGACGAGGCACACCCCGGTGACGAGAGCGCTGTCCGCGAGGTTGAAGATCGGCCAGACCCGGCCGTACGGGTCGAAGAGGCTGACCATGTCGACCACGTGTCCCACGAAGACCCCGGGGGCGCGGAAGATCCGGTCGGTCAGGTTGCCGAGCGCCCCGCCGAGCACCAGACCCAGCCCCACCGCCCACGGGATCGACCGCAGCCGGGCCGCCATCCAGGCGATCCAGCCGATGACGGCGACGGTGATCAGCGGAAAGATCCAGGTGTGGTCGGCGGCGAGGCTGAAGGCCGCCCCGCTGTTGCGGGTGAGGGTGAGGTAGACGGCACCGCCGAGCAGGCGTACCGGGTCACGGTCGGCGAGGGTCACCAGCGCGAGGTGCTTCGTGCCGAGGTCGGCGATCCAGGCCAACGCGGCGGCGGCGAGCAGCACCGCCACGGCGCGCCGCCGCGCCGGGGGTCGGTCGGCCGTACGCTCGGTCGGGGCCGACCGCGCTGTTGTCGTCCGCTCGTGGTCGATGTTCAGCAGGGGTCCCTTCT
This sequence comes from uncultured Micromonospora sp., assembly GCA_937951935.1. GTDB lineage: Bacteria > Actinomycetota > Actinomycetes > Mycobacteriales > Micromonosporaceae > Plantactinospora. Next base: position 6,615 of record CALGAM010000101.1, read on the forward strand.
CCGGTCACGACCCGGGCACGCTCACCGGCGCTCCTCCAGTTGCTTGCACGAGACGCACAACGTGGCCGACGGGAACGCGGCGAGCCGTTCCACGGGGATCGGATTGCCGCACCGCTCGCACCAGCCGTAGCTGCCCTCGTCCAGTCGCTCCAGGGCGCGCTCCACCTGGGTGATGCGTTCCAGGATGCTGTTGGCGAGTGAGATCTCCTGCTCCCGCTCGAACGTCTTGGTGCCGGTGTCGGCCTGGTCGTCCCCGGCCGAGTCGGTCAACCGGTCGCGCTGCAGCTCGGTGATCTCGCTCAGCGTCTGATCGTACTCGCCCCGGAGTTCGTCGCGACGGGCCGCCAGGGCCGCCCGGATCTTCTCGGTCTCGACCGTGCTGCGCACGACGTTCGGCGCCGCCTTTCGGCTGGCGGTCCTGGTCTCGGCTGGCTTAGCCATCGTCGCTCCCCTCGGCCGCGGACCCCGCGGCGGTCGGCCGTGCCTGGACAGGTCACCCCGCTACGGTTCGGGCGTGGCGGGGGAACCTGTTCGGTGCGGTCGCTCCGGCGGGCGCGACCGGTGGTGCGCTGGCTGCGCGGGTCGCCGTCGCCGGGCCGCACGTTCGCCGGGTGGCGGGTCGCCCGCCCCGGCCCGGGGCGGTGCTCCGGTCCGGCGCCGACGACCACCGGCCGGGCGCGCCCGTCGCCGACAGACCGGGAAATCCGGCTGTACCGCCCGCGACCCTCGCCCGCTCGGCCATGGCGTCCCCCAGTGCAAAAACGGGCGCGCGGCGGAACGCCGCGCACTCCGGAGATTGGAAAGAATACGGAACGTACAGGCGTCCCGACAACATGCCGCACCAATGTTACCTTTTGTTCCCGCAATAACCCACAATACGGGCAAAAGGAAGGGTGGCGTCACCTGG
>CALGAM010000102.1 GCA_937951935.1 uncultured Micromonospora sp.
GCGCGGTTTCGGGGGCGGGCGGGCGTCCGGGGGGAGAGGACCGGCCGATGGGGCGGGAGATCGACGAGGCCTGGGTGGAGGAGGCGCTCGAACGCTATCGCCGCATCGAGGAGCTCCAGGCCGCGTTCGAACGCGCCGTCCGCCGGGCCGAGGTCACCGTCCGGTCGCCGGACGGCCTGGTCGAGCTGGTCGTGACCGCCGACGGGGCGGTCAGGCAGGTGCACTTCCTGGGGTCGCTGCAGACACGGAGCGCGGCGGAGGTCGCCCGGTCGGTCCAGAACGCCATCGCCGCCGCCGCGGACGCCGCGCGGTGGGCCCGGGAGAAGCTGCACGCGGAGACGTTCGGCGGGTACCGCCGGCTCGCGGAGGACTGAGTGGACGCGCTGTACGACCTCGCCGGGCGGCTCGACGACGCGGGCGACGCCCTGGCGCGGCTCGCCCGCCGGCTGCCGTACGCCGGTCCGTTCGAGGCCGCCCTCGGCACGACCAGCCCCGGCCGGCCGGGCGAGGTCGGCCGACTGCTGCACCGGCAGTGGTCGATCGCCCTCGACCACCGGGTCCGGGAGCTGACCGACGCCGCCGACCGGTTGTCCGACACCGCCGCCGCGCTGCGGGTCGCGGCCCGGGCGTACGCCGACACCGACGCCGCCGCCGGGCACCGGCTCGCCCGGGAGGCGTGATGGCCGGCGGGTCCGACCACGACGCGCTCGATCACCTGGCCGGTCCGGCCGACGCGCTGCTCGACCGGGTCGACCGGCTGCTCGCCACCGCCGGGGCGCCCGACGGACACCGGATCTGGCCGTTGCTGCGCCGGCTGCGGGTGCTCCCCGGAGACGCGGCGCGGGCGCTGCTCGCCTGCCGGTCCGCGCCGCTGACCGGGGTCGGCGCCGCCGCCCGGGCGGCGGTCAGGGCGTACGGCGACGCCCGGGACGCCCTCGCCGCCGTCGACTCGTGGCGGGGGCCGGCCGCCGAGACGTACGCCGCGCGGCGCCGGGCGCTCGGCGCGTACCTGGCGGCGGGACCGGAGAGCCTGGCCGGGCGGATGGCGGCGACCGCCGGGTACGCCGAGGAGGTCGCCGGGTGGATCGACCGGAGCCGGACCGCGCTGGCCCGTACCCTCGCCGAGGTTCTCGGCTCGGCGGAGGCGGTCGCGGTGGTGACCGGTCGGGACGCGGACCCGACCGTGGTCGCGTCGGCCGCGGCGGAGATCGGTGCCCGGGTGCTGGCCACGGTCGCCGAGGCGTACGACGTGGCGGAGACGCTGCCGCGCCGGTGGGCGTCGGAGTTGGCGGGGTCGGCCCTCCGGCCGCCGCCGGAGGAGCCGGAGCTCCCCTCGCGCCCCGACGGCGGCCCGATCGTCGTCTGACCGACCGTCTCGCCGGCCGTCGACCCTCGGGATCGTCCGGCTACGATGGCCGCCATCGCTGGGCCTCGGCGCGGTGTCGGATCCGTCGTAGGGTGGGGCGCATGGGCATGCTGTGCGCGGTCAGCTTCAACCGTTACGGCCGCCTCTACTACCTCGATCCCGGAGACCTCCGTCCCGCCGTCGGTGACCGGGTGCTGGTCCCGACGGACGACGGCCCCGAGGTCGCCGAGTGCGTCTGGGGCGCCCAGTGGGTCGACGAGGACACCAGTGGGTTTCCCCGGTTGGTGGGCATGGCCACCGAGGCCGACCTGCGCCGGGACGAGCTGCTGCGTCGGCGTAAGGCCGAGGCCAAGGTGGCGGCGAAACGGCTGATCCGGGAGCACGGGCTGCCGATGAAGGTGGTCGCGGTCGACCACGTACTCGACCCGTCCGGTACGAACGGGGCACGGACCACCATCTACTTCACCGCGCCGCACCGGGTCGACTTCCGTTCCCTGGTCCGGGACCTGGGCGCGACCCTGCGCTGCCGGGTGGAGCTGCGCCAGCTCTCCGCCCGTGACTCGGCCCGGGTGCAGGGCGGCATCGGCTCCTGCGGTCGGGACCTCTGCTGCGCCACCTTCCTCACCGACTTCGAGCCGGTGACCATCCGGATGGCCAAGGACCAGGACCTGCCGCTGAACCCGTTGCGGATCTCCGGCGCCTGCGGGCGGCTGATGTGCTGCCTGAAGTACGAGCACCCGCTCTACGCCGGCAGCGCCGGCTATCCCGCGCCGGGGCAGCGCGTCGAGACGCCCGACGGGCCGGCGAAGGTGGTCTCCCGGCATCCCCCGAGCGAGACGGTCACCGTCCGGCAGCTCACCGACGGTGCCGTCAGGCGGTGTGCCCTGTCCGAGGTCTGCGGATCGCGCCGCGCCTACGAGGAGCGGGCCCTGACGGGGCAGGACCAGACGGAACGGGTGCGGTAGTTCGCCGCCCGGACCCCGTTGTCCGCCGCGAACCCGCCCCGCCTCCGCGGGCGTTCCCGGTGTCACGCCCGCGTACCGGGCACCACGCCACCCAGGGAGAAGGCCCGCGGACCACGCTGTTCACCCGCGTCGTGACCCGTGTGGACGACCGCCGTGTCCGGCGAGCGGATTCCGGGGCGTGACCGGCACGTAGGGGGTGTCCCCTGGGGGTGGGGCACCGCGGATCCTCCGACAGGTAGATGCCCGGGGCGCGGCGGGCTCGTACGGTCGGCGGTGTGCGACACATGCGACGTCTTGTGCCGGCGGTCATGGCCGCGTTGCTCGTACCCGGTGTGGCCGTACCCGCGCACGCGATGACCAACGGGCAACCCGTCCACGACCCGACGGCCGCACCGTGGGTGGCCACGCTCGCCTTCGCGAACGGCAGCGCGCTCGTTCCCGGAACCGCCCCGCTCCTGCAACGGGCGACCTGCGGTGGTGCGTTGATCACGCCGACCCGGGTGCTGACCGCGGCCCACTGCCTGGACCGCGTCGATCCCAGCGGGGTGGAGGTGCACATCAACGCCCGTGTGCTGTCGGAGGAACGTGGCGTGGTGCGGCGTGTCGCCGGTGTGTCGGTGCTGCCCGGATACGAGTTGCTGCCGTCGCCGGTCGACCCGGCGGACGACAATCTGGACAGTGCCCGCAACGACCTGGCGATGATCGTGCTGGATCGGGCGGTGACCTCGGTGCCACCGATCCCGGTGGCGGTCGCGCCGCCGCCGCCGGGTGCCTCGGTCTCGTTGTTCTCCCACGGCAGCACCGGCTCATCCGGGCCGGATTTCCGCAACGACGTCCTGCACCGCGGCGACCTGACCGTCATCGATCACGCGACCTGTCAGGCGCAGACCCCGGCGACCGTCGACGCCGCGTCGGTGACCTGCGCGGAGGACTACCAGACCGGCGTGAACGTCTGCTACCAGGACAGCGGTAGCCCGATCGTGCAGTACGACGGCAACCGGCCGACGCTGGTCGGTGTGATGAGCTTCGGCGGCGAGACGGCCGGGAAACCCTGTGCGGACACACCGCAGCCGGTGGCGTTCGCCACGGTGCCCACCTTCCGCTCGTGGGCCTACCAGCCGAGCCCGGCGTTGGAGCCGTACCCGGGGCGGCGGGCCAGGGTCGTCGGAACCGCGCGGGTGGGGCATCGGCTGCGGTGCGTCGCGCCGACGTGGGACCTCCGGCGAGGAGGCAGGCCGGACGACATCTCGTACGGCTGGGCCACCGTCACCCGGGTCGGTCCGTTCGCCATCCCCACACCGGTCCAGGGAGCCGACGGGCCGACCTTCGTACCGACCGCCGAGCACGCCGCCACTTCGCTGACCTGCCAGGTCACGGCCACCAACCGCGCCGGCACCAGCCAGGCACAGGCACCCGAGGTCACGATCGCACGCTGAACCGGCCGAGGAGTGTCACACCGTGCGGCGCCGCCGGCCCCGTGGCGGGGCCGGCGGCGCCGCACGGCCTAGCGGAGGACGAACGGCGGCTCGGCGAGGCGGACCCGCAGCGGCTGCTCGGGGCTGAGCCAGGCGGCGTCCGGCGGCGCGTCCGGCTCGGGCCGCCAGCGCCGGCAGATCCGGTCCACCGCGATCGGGTAGCAGGTCAGGGTGCCGTCGGCGGCGATGTGCAGTCGGAGGAAGCCCTTCGCGTCCTCGATGCCCTGCGCCGCGTACAGCTCGTTGAGGTTGACCCCGAACTCCCCGGCGACCAGCAGGTAGAGCGCGACCAGTTGGCTCGCGGCCAGGCCGGCGACCGGTCCGTACACCACGGCGGCGGTGACCGCCGGCAGCGGCCACTGCGCCTCCCAGAACGGAAGCTGCAACCAGGCCCAGGCTCCGGCGGCGGCCAGCCCGAGGTGGGCGAGGCCGTGACCGATGCCGAGCAGCCAGTGCCGGACGTGGCGTTTGCCGCCGGCGCTGGGCGGCTTGGCGAAGAAGGCCGCCCCGAGCATCGTCACGGTCAGCATCGCCACCAGCGGAATGCTGAACAGCCGCTGTGCGGTCGGCTCGATGCGTGGCAGCGCCACTCCGGCCATGGTGAGCATCAACATCGTGTGCAGGATGCCGAGCAGGGCGGCGAAGCCGGGATTGCGCAGCGGCAGCCGGCCGAAGATTCCCCAGGCGTACCGCCGGGACCGGGCCGGTTCCGGGTAGCGGGCGACCAGGTCGTACGGCTGGCTGTGGCTGGCCCGGCGCATCAGCGTGTCCCGAGGTGGCACCTCGATGCGCTCCGGCAGCTTGTGGGTGGGGTAGAGGTAGGCGCCCCCGCCACCGCAGGTGACCAGCTCGCGGCCGGGGCCGGAGTAGCGGGCGTAGTGGTGCAGGTCGCCGGAGAGCAGCAGCCTCACCCGGGCGCCGGTCGGCGCGACCACGGTGCGGATGAAGTAGTCGATGCTGTCGTAGGCGCCGGGACGGTCGACGGCCTTCACCCAGGACGGCTCCGGCACCGCGATGATCACCCGGGACTCCGGGGTCAGCCGGGTGGCGGCCTCCTCGAAGTAGCGCAGCTGCGGATCGTCGAGGTACGCCCCGGACTGGCCGTCCAGGCCGAACAGCCACCAACCCGCCGGCAGTTCGAGCGCGAAGTACGACCGGCGCTGCCGGGTCTGCCAGCCGCCGATCGTGGCGTTTCGGGAGGCGGCGAAGACCCGGAGGAAGGCGGTGAGGCCGTCGTACCAGTCGTGGTTGCCGGGTACGGCGTAGAGCGTCGGGGCGGGCCCGTCGGCCGGCGGCTGCGGCAGCGCCGCCTGGTACGGCCCCTTGCACCGGTTCTCGTACGCCTCGCCGCTGGCGGTGGGGTAGACCTGGTCGCCGCCCATCAGCAGCACCTGCCCGCGGGGCAGCCGCCTCCCGTCGACCTCCAGGGCGGGCCGCGCGAGCAGCCAGGCGACCGAGTACGTGGCGTTGAAGCCGTCGCCCAGGTCGGCGACGAAGTCGAGCCACAGGTCGCCGTCCGGGCCGACGTGTCGGTGGATCTGACCGGGCAGCGAGTTCTGCAGCTCACGTTTGTCCAGGTATGCCCCGAACAGGAGGGCGAGCAGTGTCCGTAGCCCGGTGGTGATCAGCAGCAGCGGCGCCAGCCAGGGAACCGGACGTTGGGGGGTGAAGCCGAGCTCCCGGGGGTCCAGCGTGCGGGGCCGGGGTGCGGTGACAGGCTCGACCGGGTCCGGCTGGTGCGGCCCGACAGGATCACCGGCGAACCGGTCGGACGGAGCGGTTGGCCGGGGTGGGTGCTCGCTCATCGACGGGAGAGCCTAACCAGTCGGACGTCGGCTCACTGTCCGCCGACCGACGCCGTGGGCGGTTGGGGGAAACCCCTGCGGCGGCCGGGCGGCGCATGCCGTACACTTGCCGGCGTTGCCGCCTTAGCTCAGTCGGTCAGAGCGACGCACTCGTAATGCGTAGGTCCGGGGTTCGATTCCCCGAGGCGGC
>CALGAM010000103.1 GCA_937951935.1 uncultured Micromonospora sp.
ATCGAGAAGGCTGTCTTCCAGGACAAGGAGCAGACACTCAAGCTCGACCTGGCACAGCCCGCCAAGTTCGGTGACACCGAGACCGACCGGATTCAGACCCAGTTCCCGTACGAGGTCGGCGACGAGATCTGGAACCAGGTGCTCGCGGCGAAGGCGGCCAACCGGATCACCGGACCGGCCGACACCGAGGTCTCCGGCGACAACCTGCTCGTGTCGCTGTTGATCAACCTGCTGCCCATCGCGATCCTGGTGATCCTGCTGCTGCTCTTCATGTCGCAGATGCAGGGTGGCGGCTCCCGCGTGCTCAACTTCGGCAAGTCCAAGGCCAAGATGATCACCAAGGACACGCCGAAGACCACCTTCGCCGACGTCGCGGGCGCGGACGAGGCCGTCGAGGAGCTGCAGGAGATCAAGGACTTCCTGCAGAACCCGGCGAAGTACCAGGCCCTCGGTGCCAAGATCCCCAAGGGCGTGTTGCTCTTCGGCCCGCCCGGTACCGGTAAGACCCTGCTGGCCCGGGCCGTGGCCGGCGAGGCCGGGGTGCCCTTCTACTCGATCTCCGGTTCCGACTTCGTCGAGATGTTCGTCGGTGTCGGCGCCAGCCGGGTCCGCGACCTGTTCGAGCAGGCCAAGGCGAACGCGCCGGCGATCGTCTTCGTCGACGAGATCGACGCGGTCGGCCGGCACCGCGGCGCGGGGATGGGCGGTGGCCACGACGAGCGGGAGCAGACGCTCAACCAGCTCCTGGTGGAGATGGACGGCTTCGACACCAAGGGTGGCGTGATCCTGATCGCCGCGACCAACCGGCCGGACATCCTCGACCCGGCGCTGCTGCGGCCGGGCCGGTTCGACCGGCAGATCGCGGTCGACCCCCCGGACATGGAGGGCCGCAAGGCGATCCTGCGGGTGCACGCCAGGGGCAAGCCGTTCGCCCCGGACGTCGACCTCGACGCGGTGGCCCGGCGTACCCCCGGTTTCACCGGTGCCGACCTGGCCAACGTGATCAACGAGGCCGCGCTGCTGACCGCCCGCGGCAACAAGCGGGCGATCACCAACGAGGCCCTGGAGGAGTCGATCGACCGGGTGGTCGCCGGCCCGCAGCGCCGGACCCGGGTGATGAGCGACAAGGAAAAGAAGATCACCGCCTACCACGAGGGCGGGCACGCCCTGGTCGCCTGGGCGCTGCCGCACTCCGCCCCGGTGCACAAGGTCACGATCCTCTCCCGGAGCCGTTCGCTCGGACACACCCTGGTGCTGCCCACCGAGGACAAGTACACCCAGACCAGGGCCGAGATGATCGACACGCTGGCGTACGCGCTCGGCGGGCGCGCCGCCGAGGAGCTGGTCTTCCACGAGCCGACCACGGGCGCCAGCAACGACATCGAGAAGGCCAGCGCGCTGGCCCGGGCCATGATCACGCAGTACGGCATGAGCGCCAAGCTCGGCGCGATCAAGTACGGCACCAGCCCGGACGAGCCGTTCCTGGGCCGTCACATGGGCCACGAGCGGGACTACTCGGACGCGGTGGCCGCCGAGATCGACGCCGAGATCCGGGCACTCATCGAGCTGGCGCACGACGAGGCCTGGGAGATCCTGGTGGAGTACCGGGACGTCCTGGACAACATCGTCCTCGAACTGATGGAGAAGGAGACCCTCTCCACGGCCGACATGGCGCGGATCTGCGCCCGGGTGGTGAAGCGGCCGCCGATGGCGCCGTACAACGGCTTCGGCAAGCGGCAGCCGTCGAGCCTGCCACCCGTGCTCACGCCCGCCGAGAAGGAGGCGCTGAAGGCGCAGGCCGCGGCGGACGGCATGCAGGCCACCGTGGGGAACAACCCCTCCTCGCCGTCGCCGAACAACTCGGACGGGTCCCACTGAGCGCCGAGCACCGGGTCGTCGGCGAGGGCGCCGACGACCCGTCCCCGTCGTCGTCGCCGGTCTCCTCGACGGAGCCGGACGACGAACTCGACTACCTCGCGGCCCGGCTGGTCAACGGTCGGCTCACCGGCGGGCCGGTCGAGCAGAGCGTCGACCTGGCCCGGATCGAACGTGCGGTCCGGGAGATCCTCCTCGCGGTCGGCGAGGATCCGGACCGCGAGGGGTTGCGGCAGACGCCGGCGCGGGTGGCCCGGGCGTACGCCGAGCTCCTCGCCGGGCTACGGGTCGACCCCGCCCAGGTGCTCACCACGACGTTCGAGGCCAACCACGAGGAGCTGGTGCTGGTCCGCGACATCGACGTGATGAGTCTCTGCGAACACCACCTCCTGCCGTTCCACGGCGTGGCCCACGTCGGTTACATCCCGGGCGAGAACGGCCGGATCACCGGCCTGTCCAAGCTGGCCCGGCTGGTCGAGGTCTACGCCCGGCGGCCACAGGTGCAGGAGCGGCTCACCTCGCAGATCGCCGACCTGTTGATGGAGCAGTTGCAGCCGCGCGGCGTGCTGGTGGTGCTGGAGTGCGAGCACATGTGCATGGCGATGCGCGGCATCCGCAAGGCCGGCGCCAAGACGATCACCTCGGCGGTGCGCGGGCTGTTGCAGCGGGACGCCAAGTCGCGTGCCGAGGCGATGTCGCTGGTTCTTCGTTCCTGACCGGGGCCACACCACCCCGGTCACCCGGCGCCCGTGGGGTCGTCCGTACCGGCTCAGCGCAGCAGCAGGTAGAACCCGCCGACGCAGAGCACGGCGGACACGGCGAGGAGTGACAGGCCGATCACGGCCACGAGCAGCACCTGCCACCAGGTGTCGAGCCGGGCCAGCAGCGACCGCGTCTGGGAGCGCCGGATCGCGACGTCCGCCGCGTCCAGGCTCATCCGGGCCTGGGCCAGTGCCGCCCGTACCGCCTCCGGGCCACCCGCCATCGCCTGGGCCGCCGCCGCCACCTCCGGCTCCGTGGGAACCAGCTCCACCTCGGGTACGCCGAGGCCGCGGAGCCGGGCCTGCTGGGGAACCAGACGGGCGCGGATCGCGACCAGCTCCTCCTGGGCCACGTGTGTGAGTCGGGCCCGCTCACCCGCGCTGGCGGCCACCCTGCGGCGTACCGCGTCGAGGTGCTGCGCGGCGGTGAGGTACTCCCGCCAGGCGTCGTCGCTCATGACGTCCGCCTCGGCCGGCGAGCGGCGAACGGCACGATCAGGGTCGCCCGCTCGGTACGTCGGTCGTAGAGCAGCGCCCGGCCGGGGCGGGGACGCCACGGCACGGTGCGGCCCAGCACCATCTCCACCTCCCGCTCGGGTACGTCGAGGAAGACCAGGTTGTCGATGGGCGGCTCGCATCCCTCCGCCGACCTCGACCGGGAGCCCGGGTTCGAACCTGCTGCGAGTCGGGCGGCGAACCGGCTCGCCGCCCGCCACCACGAGATCAGGTGCAGGCCCCGGGCCGGCCCGTTGTGCAGGGCGGCGCGGAACCGCTCCGGCGGCAGGTCCTCGCCGCGCCACTCGTCCATACCGAACACCACGAGGTACGCGGGGCGGTCCTGCTCCAGCGCACCGCTGAGGTCACCCCCGTCGATTCGTTCCACCCGGTGTCGCCGCGCGAGGTCGGCGCCGAGCGCGTCCGCCACCGCCCGGCCCTGCTCGGCCAGCGCGGCGATCACGAACCGGACGCTGCCGGCCGGGTGTTGGAGGGCCAGGTTCCGCGCCGCCGCGTCCAGGACGTCCGCCCCGGCGTCGCCGGGCCCGAGTACGGCCAGATGCCGGCCGGGCGCCGGGTCGAGCGGGACCGCCGCCATCCGCAGCGGTACGTCCACCACCCGGCCGAGCAGGGCCCGTGCCGACCGGGGGTCCTCACCCCCGCTCGCCGCGTCCACGTCGACCGGGGCGACCGGTTCGGCGGCGGTGGCGGCCGGGGCGGCACCCACCCGGTCGGCCACGGGGCCGGCGGTCGGGGCCGGTTCGCCGGCGTCGGGTGTCGTCGCCGTCCCCGCACCGCTCGACACCCCCGTGGCCACCTCCGTCGCGTCGGCGGCTCGCGGTGCCGGGACGGCCACCGGCGCACCGTCCGCCGCCCGGTCGGCGAGCGTCGGTGGCTCCTCGGGGCGGGGCGGGGCCAGGTAGCCGGTGAAGACGACCGGGGCGGGCGCCGACGCCGGGCGTCGTGCCCAGAGCCGGCGCCGGAGCGCGGTGAGGGCCTCCTCGTCCGCGTGGGGGTCCGGGAACCGGACCACCCGCTCGTGCCCCCGGGTGACGCCCCGGGGTCCGCCGAGGCCGCCGGCCGTGTTCACCACGGCGCTTCCGAGGGGCAGGCCGGCCGCCGCGTCGTTGGCCGCCTCCAGCACGTCGGTGCCGCCGGGCAGCGCCACCCGGACCGGGAACTGGGCGAAGACCGAGTCCCGTCGGTCGCGCAGCGGGGCCAGCGCCGCCGTCGGCCGGCTGGAGAGGATCAGGTGTACGCCGGCGGCGCGTCCCCGGCGGGCGACCGACTCCAGCCGGGTGAGCGCCTCGGCCGCCACCGCGTCGTCGCCGGCGAGCAGCACGGGGTACTCGTCCAGGAGGCAGACGATCCGCGGTGACGCGGTGGGAGCACCGGCGGCGGGGTCGACGCCCGGGGTGTCGGCACCGGCCGGTCCGGCGGCCGCGGTACGCCGGTCCAGTTCCGCGTCGAGTTCGCGGAGCACGGCCAGCCCGTACTCCCGGTCGGCCTCGATGCCGACGGCCCGCACGTGCGGCAGCCACGACCGCTCCGCCGAGCTCTCGTCGTCGCGGGGAAGCTCCTCGTTCTCCGGCAGGAACCCGTCGGCCACCGGGTCCGAACCGCGCTCGGCGGGGACGAACTCGGCGAACGCGGCCCCCTCGGCGAAGTCGATCAGGTAGATGACCAGCTCGTCGGGGTGGTACCGGGCGCACAGCCCGTAGAGCACGTTGACCAGGAAGGCGCTCTTGCCGGCTCCGGCCCGGCCGCTGACCAGCCAGTGCGGGGTGCGGTCGTCGAAGCCGAGCGTCACGATCCGGTCGCCGTCGTGCCCGACCGGGGTGCTGAGTCCGTCGGCCGCGCGCTCGGCCCAGAGCCTTTCGGGCGATTCCGGCAGCAGGTCGGCGAGGGTGTGCCGGTAGTCGGGGTCCAACCGCGCGGCCAGGTCCCGGCAGACCCGGTCCACCAGGGTCGGTGGTGGCGCGTCGTCGAGGAAGACCGGCGCGTTGAGCCCGGCGGGAGGCGGCTGGGCACCGGGTGCGGTGAACGAGCCACCCGGCGGGTCGCCGACCAGCGCGTACGGGTTGCGGACCGAGATCATCGTGCTGCGGGGCAGGGGTGGCTGGGTCGTCTCCTCGGTCAGCGGCGGCGGAGGCCAGCCCGCCACCAGCAGGTGCAGTCCGGCCTCGGGCCCCCGGCGCGCCAGTGCGCCGATCCGGGTCAGGTCCTCGCCCTCGGTCAGCTCGGGCAGCGAGCCGATCACCAGCAACAGCGTCCGGTCGTGTCGCTGGCAGCGGGTGGCGGTGGGGCGGACCGGTCGTACCCACTGCTCCGCCTCGGTCAGCACGGCCCGCAGTCCGGTCTGGTCGGTGGCCGGCGGTGGCATCAGCCCGGCGTCGGCAAGCGGGGCGAACGAGGCGAAGAGCTGCCCCTCGGTGGCCGCGTCCACACCGCGGACCAGCAGCGACCCCGGTGGTGCGGCGGCCAGCAGGCGCAGCAGCACGGCCTGGAGCAGGCCCGCCACCCGCACGTCCCGGCTGTCCGCGTCGATGGTGAGGTGGCCGGTGCCCAGCAGCGGCACCACCACCGGGAAGCGCGCGTCGTCCAGCGGCTGGGCGACGCCGACCCGGACGAAGGCGGGTAGTCCGGGGCCGCCCAGCGGGGCGCTCGCGGACTGGGCGTCCAGGGGAGCACCGAGCCACCCGGGGGCGAGCCGACTCGCCGCGGCCCGGAGCCGTTCCGCGAGCTCGTGCTGTTCGCGCTGGCCGGCAGGGGTCGACCGGATCGTCTCCAGGACGCCGGCGGCCGCGTCCGCGGTGGCGGCGGCCCGCCGGTGCAGTGCGGCGGGGTCCACGCTCCCGGGCCCCCAGCGGTACGTGGCGGCGTGGCTGACCCGTTCCTTCCAGGTGTCCACCGCACCCAACTCCTCCGCCGTCGAGCGTGGCCGGCGCCCCGCTCGGATGGAAACGGTATCCCAGCGGACCGGCTCCGTCGTGGACCGTGGCCGGTCGGCGGGCCGGGACTGCCCACATTGATAGCAGAAAGTTATAACTTGACCGCTTATAGTTACCAACCTGGAACTCGGGCCCATTGGGCACCGGGGCACCAACCGATAGCCTCAGGGCGTGGAGTCCGCACACCCCCCGGCCGATTCCCAGGTGTCCCGGGTCCCGAACCAGCGGACACCGGCCGGACCGGCTGTTCCCGAGCCGCCGGCCGAGACACCGGCGCCACCGGCGGCACCACCGACCGCGGCGCAGCCGGCGGCCCCGCCACCGACAGCCCCGCCACCGGCGGTGGCTCCGGCGCCGACGAAGCGCCGCCGCCTCCCGTGGCGACGCCTGCTGGTGGCGCTCGCCGCCGCGACCGCGCTGTTCTGCCTGGCCGGGGCCGCCATCGCGTACACCCTCTACGACCGGTTCACCGCGCCGGACCGCAGCGCACCGGACGTCACCGTCGACGGTTACCTGCGGGCGTTCCTGGTCGACGAGAACGACGTCCTGGCCGACCAGTTCACCTGCGACGGTGCCGCCGCCGGCCTCGCCCCGCTGCGCGAGCTCCGCGCCGACCTGGCCGCCCGCGAGCAGCGGTTCCAGGTCACCTTCGTGGTCAAGTGGGGGCCGCTGGACGTACAGGCTCGCGACGGCGTCGCCGAGGTCACCGTCGAGCTGCTGATCTCGTACCAGGTGGACAACCTCTCCTACGTCGACCACCAGCCGTGGCGGTTCGTCACCCGCGACGAGGACGGCTGGCGGGTCTGCGAGGCCACCCGCGTCGGCTGACCGCGCCGGCCGGGCCGGGCACGCTCACCCGGTGATCTCGCCGGTCAGCAGTGGGCCGTCGAGGTCCGCCCCGGTCAGCCGGACCCCGCTCACCGCGGTCAGCAGCGCCAGCCCGGGCAGCACCGGGCTGACCGGCGACCGCGCCGGCCACGCCTGCTCGGTGGGCAGGCCCACCCGAGCCAGCACGTCCACCAGCTCCTGCGGAGCCGACCCGGTGCGCCGGTGCGGCGAGTCCAACTCGAACGCCACCACGATCTCGCCGTCGCGGGCGTACCCGAACCAACCCAGCGCCGAGGCGGTCCGCCACACGGTCACCGCCTCGGTTCCGACGGCGGCCGCCCGGAGCGCGTCCGGTCGGCCCGCCTCGGCACCGTACTCCTGGAACGCGAACGCCCAACCGGCCACGCGCCCGACCCGGACCACCGGCTCGGTGACCCCGAACCAGTCCACCGCCTCATCCCGGCGGAGCACCTCCCGTTCCGGCGCCACACCCAGCCGGTCCGCCAGCGTCTGCGGATCGAGGCCGTG
>CALGAM010000104.1 GCA_937951935.1 uncultured Micromonospora sp.
ATGAAGGCCACCTTCCGGCCGTGCTCGGCCGCCGAGTCCAACACCTGCTGCACCCGGTGCACGTGCGAGGCGAACGAGGCGACGATGATCCGCCCCCGGGCCTTGGCGAAGATCGAGTCGAGGACCGGGCCGATCTCCCGTTCGGGCGTGACGAAGCCGGGGATCTCCGCGTTGGTCGAGTCGGAGAGGAGCAGGTCGACGCCCTCCGCACCGAGCCGGGCGAACCCGGCCAGGTCCGTGATCCGGCCGTCCAGCGGCAACTGGTCCATCTTGAAGTCGCCGGTGTGCAACACCAGCCCGGCCGGGGTGCGGATCGCCACCGCCAGCGCGTCGGGGATCGAGTGGTTGACCGCGAAGAACTCGCACTCGAACGGGCCCAGTCGCTCCCGTACCCCCTCCCGCACCGTCAGGGTGTACGGCTCGATGCGCCGCTCGGCCAGCTTGGCCTCGACCAGGGCGAGGGTGAACTGCGACCCGACGAGCGGAATGTCCGGCCTGTGGGCGAGCAGGTACGGCACGGCGCCGATGTGGTCCTCGTGCCCGTGGGTGAGGACGATCGCCTGGATGGCGTCGAGCCGGTCGAGAATCGGGGTGAAGTCCGGCAGGATCAGGTCGACCCCGGGCTGCTCGACGTCGGGGAAGAGGACCCCGCAGTCGACGATCAGCAGCCTGCCGTCGTACTCGAAGACCGTCATGTTGCGCCCGATGGCGCCCAACCCGCCCAGCGGGATGATCCGGAGCCCACCCTCGGGCAGCTCGCCCGGCGGCCCCAGCTCCACACCCGGCTGGCTCATGCCGTCTCCCCGGCGCGCCCGATCCGTCCGCTCATGCCGGCAACTCCAGACCGGCGGCGGCGCAGTCCGCGCGAAGCTGGGCGATCTCGGCCTCGGTGGCGCCCACCAGCGGCGGACGCATCGGCCCGGCGGGCAGGCCGTGCGCGGCGAGGGCAGCCTTGACCAGGATCGCGCCCTGGGTGCGGAAGATGCCGGTGAACAACGGCAGCAGACGGTGGTGCAGGGCCAGCGCCTCGGCCGTCTCGCCCCGCTCGTACGCCTCGATCATCCGCTTCGTCAGCGCCCCGGTCAGGTGGGTGGAGGTGCCGACCAGTCCGACCCCGCCGACCGCGAGGCTGGCCAGCGTCAGCGCGTCCTCGCCCGAGTAGATCGCCAGGTCGGTACGGCTGGTGACCCAGGAGGTGGCGACGAGGTCGGACTTGGCGTCCTTGACCGCGACGATCCGCTCGTGTTCGGCGAGCCGCACCAGCGTCTCGGTGGCGATCGCCACCCCGGCGCGGTGCGGGATGTCGTAGAGCATCACCGGCAGGCCGGTGGCGTCGGCCACCGCGGTGAAGTGCGCGATCAGCCCCGCCTGCGGCGGCTTGTTGTAGTACGGCGTGACCACCAACAGGCCGTGGGCGCCGGCCTTCTCGGCGGCGACGGCGAGCTCGATGGTGTGCCGGGTGTCGTTGGTGCCGACGCCGGCCACCACCTGCGCCCGGTCGCCCACCGCCTCGACCACGGCCCTGATCAGCGATTCCTTCTCGGCGTCGGTGGTGGTCGGCGCCTCACCGGTCGTGCCGTTCACCACGAGCGCGTCGTTGCCCTGTTCGTCGACGAGGTAGGCCGCGAGCCGGGCCGCCCCGTCGAGATCGAGCGAGCCGTCCGGGGCGAACGGGCTCACCATGGCGGTCAGCAGCCGGCCGAAAGGGCGGGGTACCGCCCGGTCACCGGCGGCAGGGTGGTCGTGGGTCATGCGAACAACCTATCGGAATCGCGTCGCCGGGCCAGCGGGGAAAGGGGTCAGGAGAGCCGGGCGTACGGACTGCTGGCGACCTCGGTGCCGTCCGGCAGGGTGCTGATCGTGAAGTCGGCGAAGACGTTCGGGGCGACGCGCTGGAGCTGGCGCAGGCACTCGACCGCCAGCTGACGGATCTCGACGTCGGCACCCTCGGTCGCCCGCATCGCCACGAAGTGGCGCCAGGCCCGGTAGTTGCCGGTCACCACGATCCGGGTCTCGGTGGCGTTCGGGAGCACCGCGCGGGCGGCCTGCCGGGCCTGCTTGCGGCGCAGCGTCGGATTCTCGACATCCGCGAAGCGCCGCTCGAGTCCCTCCAGCAACTCGTTGTACGCCCGCAGGCTCGCCTCGGTCGCCTCGACGAACCGCTTGTGCAGCTCGGGGTCCTCGGCGATCACCGCCGGCTCCACCATCGCCGCGTCCCGCTCCGGAACGTACCGCTGGGACAGCTGGGAGTAGGAGAAGTGCCGGTGTCGGACCAGCTCGTGGGTGAACGAGCGGGAGACCCCCGTGAAGTAGAAGGTCACCGTGCCGTGTTCGAGCACCGACAGGTGTCCGCTTTCCAGGATGTGGGCGAGGTAGCCGGCGTTGGTCGCGGTGGCCGGGTTGGGCTTGTGCCAGGACTGGTAGCAGGCCCGGCCGGCGAACTCGGCGAGCGCCTGGCCTCCGTCGGCATCGGTCGACCAGGGTACGTCCTCCGGCGGCTCGAAGTGTGTCCACGCGATGACCCTGACCTGCGGCTCCACCATCTCCGGCATTCCTGCGACTGTAGTCGCCCGCCTCCGCGGCCCGGCCCGCAGGGCCGCCGTGCGGCGGGCGGGCACCGGACCGCCGGCGGTGGCGTGCCGCCGGACGTGTTCCGGTCGGCGTCGGCGCGCCCCGCCGCACCGCCGGCCCGGCCTCGATCCACGTGCCGCTCCGGGCCGGCGGCCAGGGTGTGGTCCTCCGGCGGCGGTGACACCTCAGACGTAGAGCGCGTCGAAGGGGGCCCAGGGCAGGTTGCGGACCACCGAGAAGACCCCCCAGACCGCGAGGAAGACGCCGATCACCCTGGGCGTGATCTCCAACTGGGGCAGACGCCAGCCGAAGACCAGCCGGCCGGCCCAGGCGACGTAGAGGTAGAGCAGGAACGGCACGGCGAAGACGAACAGCAGGTGGTGGCGGGCGGCGGCCGGCAGGTCGCCGTGCAGGAGGTACCAGGCGGCCCGGGTGCCGCCGCAGCCCGGGCAGTCCAGGCCGGTCGTGAGCTTCAGCAGGCAGGTGGGCACCGCGTCCGGCGTGCTGCTGGCCGGGTCGGCCCAGAGCGTGTAGCCGCCGGCGGCGGCGATGCAGCCGAGCGCGGCCAGGGGCGCCGCCCAGCGCGGCAGCCGGGCCCGGAGCCGGTCGACCAGCCGGGTGAGCCGGTCCGGCTCCACCGGGTACGGCGGCACCGGGTGGCCGGGCCACGCCGGCTGCTCCCCGCCAGGCTGCACGCCCGGTGGCACCGCGGCCACCGCGATCTGATCGTTCCGGCCGTCGACCACGTCCGTCATCCCATCCCGCCGGTACGTCACTGACCCGTCGCCCCTCACCGTACCCCGACCACGCCCCGCAGCGCGGCGGAGAGCGGCCCGGCGAGGTCCCCGCGGACCGGCGGGGCCACCCGGTCCAGGCCCAGCCAGCCCGCGAGCCGGTACAGCTCGGCGGCGAGCGCCTCGGCCGTCTCCACCGGGTCGGCGCCGGGCTCGCCCCAGGCGGCCGGGACCAGGAGCACGCCGGCCCGGCGGTCCGCCTTCAGGTCGACCCGGGCGGCGAACCGGTCACCGAGCAGGAACGGCAGCACGTAGTAGCCGTACACACGCCGCGGCGCCGGCACGTAGATCTCGATCCGGTAGGTGAAGCCGAACAGCCGCTCCGTGCGGGCCCGTTCCCAGATCAGTGGGTCGAACGGGCTGACCAGGGTGCTGACCTGGACCCGTCGGGGCAACCGCGCCTCCCGGTGCAGGTAGGCGACCGGGCGCCAGCCCTGCACCCGGACCGGCAGCAGCTCACCGGCCTCGACCAGCTCGGCGACCGCGGTCCGGGCGGCGGCGACCGGCAGCCGGAAGTAGTCCCGCAGCTCCAGCTCGGCAGCCACGCCGAGCGCCCGGGCCGCGATGCCGACCAGCTGCCGGTACGCCTCGGCCGGGGTCGGCGTCGGCGCCGCCAGCACCTCCGCCGGCAGCACCCGCTCCGGTACGTCGTACACCCGGGCGAAGCTGCTGTTGCGGGCGGCGGCGGTCAGCTCCCCGGCCCGGAAGAGGTACTCACAGGCGTACTTCACAACCGACCAGTTCCACCCCCAGTTGCCGGTCTCCCGGGGTGCGTCGTGCTCGATCTCGGCGGCGGTCATCGGGCCGTTGGCGCGGATCTCGGCCAGGATCCGGGCGACCAGTTCCGGCTGTTCGGTGACGATCCGCCGCATCCCGCTCCAGGCGTCCCGGTACGCGTTGGCCATCCGCCAGCGCAGCAACGGCTGCAACCGGACCGGGAGCAGCGACGCCTCGTGCCCCCAGTACTCGAACAGGTCACGGGGGTGCTGGTAGGCGGCCCGGTCCAGCAACTCCGTCGGGTACGGCCCGAGCCGGCTGTACAGCGGCAGGTAGTGCGCCCGCTGGAGCACGTTGACCGAGTCCATCTGGAGCAACCCGATCCGGTCGAGAACCCGGCGCAGGTGTCGGCGGGTCGGCACCGCGCCGGGCGGGGGGTCGGTGAAACCCTGGGCGGCCAGGGCGATCCGCCGCGCCTGGGCCAGGGACAGCGACTCGGGTACGGCCACGGGGTGGGACCCTAGTGCACCCCACCGACAGTTCCGCCCCGCGGTCGGGCGTCGGCGGTGGCGAACCCCAGCGGCCGGGGGAAGGGCCGCGGACGGCGCGGTCCGGGCTCGCCCGCCCCACCACCGGACCGGTCCGTGCGGTCCGGCCGACCCGCCCCGCCACGTCCGTCGGAGGCGCCGGGCCGGCCCGGCACGACGGCCCCGCCGGGTCGGGCCGGCGGGCGCACCGGCAGCACCAGCAGCAGGGCGACGCTGACCCAGACGTAGGCGTTGCTGCCGACGAAGCCGAGCAGCCCGTCGAAACGGCGCTCCCAGATCCAGACCAGTCGACTGATCAGGACCAGGTACGCGACGATCGCGCAGCCGAGCAGCGTCCGGCGCCGCCGGCTGCCGGCCGGGGCGGCGTACGCGTGGTCGACCAGCAGGATCAACGCCGGGATCAGCCAGACCAGGTGGTGTACCCAGGTGACCGGGCTGACCAGGCTGCCCACCACCCCGGTCAGGGCCAGTCCGGTCGCCTCGTCCCCGGCCGCCGCGGCCGGGCGGACCCGCCAGACCCAGACCGCCAGCGTCGCCGCCACCAGCAGCAGCCACAGCAGCCGGCTCGGGTGGGTCGGGTCGAGCCGGGCCACCATGCCCTGCCAGGACTGGTTGGAGATGAACGACAGCGTGCCGACCCGGTCGGTGTCCCAGAGCGCCGCGGTCCAGAACTCCCGGGACGCGTCCGGGGCCAGCGCGGCGGCGAGCAGCGTCGCCCCCGCCGCGGTGCCGGCCGCCACCAGCGTCGCCCGCCACCGCCCGGTGACCAGCAGGTAGACGATGAAGATGCCGGGGGTCAGCTTGACCGCGGTGGCCAGCCCGATCCCCACACCGGCCAGGCGACGCCAGCGTGTCGGCGTCCGCCGACCGAACGGGGTCACCGGGGCGACCAGCCAGAGCAGGTCCGCGCCGACCAGGAACAGCAGCAGCATGTTGACCTGGCCGAAGTTGACCGTCTCCCGCATCGGCTCGAAGGCCGCCGCCAGGCAGAGCGTGACGGCCAGGGTGAACCACCGGGTCCAGCCGGTACGGCGGGCGAGCGGGTCGACCAGCCACCAGATCAGCAGCGTGCTCGCCAGCACGGTCGACGCGACGTGGATCACGATCGCGGTGTGCCAGCTCAGGTACGCCAACGGGTACATCACCAGCGCGGCGAAGGGCGGGTAGGTGAAGCCGTACTTGCTGTCCGGCTTCAGCCAGTCGTAGATCATTCCGTCGGCGCGTACCCAGTGGTGCAGCGCTCCCCAGTACACCGCGAGATCGAAGAAACCGTGCCGGACGGCGGTCACCGAGAGGAAGCCCGTGACCAGCACGGCGAGCGCGATCACGAACGGCACCTGGTACCGGGCCCGGGAGAAGCCACCCCGCGGCACAACCGCCCCCTTCGCCTTGCGTAGGCTGACCACTCATGGCTCTCGGGTACGTCCGCCCGGCGCGTCCCGAAGACGTCGCCGAGATCGCCCGCATCCAGCTCGTGACCTGGCGGGTCGCGTACCGACGGCTGCTTCCCACGCACGTGCTCGACAACCTGGACGAGGCGTGGCTCGCACAGCGGTGGCGTGCCGCGGTCGAGTCCCCGCCCTCCGAACGGCACCGCGTCCTGGTCGCCGTCGAGCAGGCCGAACAATCGTATCTGGTGGGATTTGCCGCTTCCGGGCCACCCGACGAGCAGGCGTTGGCTCCCAACGAACCCGCCGAGGCGCTCGGTCCGACCACCGTGGCGGTGACCGACCTGCTCGTCGAGCCGCGGTGGGGGCGGCGCGGCCACGGCAGCCGGCTGCTCGCCGCCTCCGTCGCGTCGTGGCGGGACGACGGCTTCGACCGGGCGGTGGCCTGGGTCTTCGAGGGCGACCCGGCGAGCCGGAAGTTCTACGCCGAGGCCGGCTGGGAGCCGGACGGGGCGGCCCGGGCCCTGGACGTCGACGACATGCTGGTCCCGCAGCTGCGGCTGCACGTCTCGCTCGCCACCGACCCCGCGGCCTGACCCACCGGCCGGCCCGGCGGCGCCGGCGAGCACCCCCGGGCCGGAGGGCGTCGGCTCAGTCCAGCAGCGCGTCGAGACCGACGGTGAGCCCGGGCCGGTGGGGCACCTGGCGGACGGCCAACAGCACCCCGGGCATGAAGGAGGCCCGGTCGAGGGAGTCGTGCCGGATGGTGAGCGTCTCCCCGGCCGTGCCGAAGAGCACCTCCTGGTGCGCGACCAGGCCGGCGGCGCGCACGGAGTGCACGCGTACGCCGTCGATGGCGGCCCCGCGCGCCCCCGGCACCTCGTCCCTGGTGGCGTCCGGCCCGGGCCCGAGGCCGGCCTCCGCCCGCGCCCGCGCGACCAGTCGGGCGGTGTGCGCGGCGGTGCCGCTCGGCGCGTCGAGCTTGCGCGGGTGGTGTTGTTCGATGATCTCCACGGACTCGAAGTACCGGGCCGCCCGCGCCGCGAACTGCATCATCAGCACGGCGCCGATGCCGAAGTTCGGGGCGATCACCACCCCGACCCGTGGTTCGCGGGACAGCCAGTCCCGCACCTGCTCCAGCCGCTGCTCGGTGAAGCCGCTGGTGCCGACGACGGCGTGGATACCCTGGTCGATGCACCAGCGCAGGTTGTCCAGCACCGCGTCCGGGGTGGTGAAGTCGACCACCACCTCGGCCCCGGCGTCGACGACGTCGGCGAGCCGGTCGTCCCGGTCGATCGTCGCCACCAGTTCGAGATCCTCGGCGGCGTCGACCGCCCTGCACACCTCGGTGCCCATCCGGCCCCGGGCGCCCAACACGCCGACCCGCAGCGGCGCGCCCGACCGGTCCGGGGCGTCCGCCCCACCCGGTGCGGGGTCTGCGTGCCGCTCGGACGATGTGGTCGACACCGGTTCACGCTCGTCGTTCACGGCGAACAACCTATCCCAGCAGGAACGGCCCGACGCGGTCGGTACCGGGAACGCGCGCCCGTCAGGATCCGGCCGGAGCAGCCCCGCCGTCGGTGACGGCGCCGTTGGCGGGCAGCTCCCCGACGGAGAAGTCGTCCGTGTCGAAGGGTCCCACCACGGCCAGGGACATCGGTCGGGTCAGCAGGTCGGCGGCGAGCGCGTTCACCTCGTCGGCGCTGACCGCGTCGATCCGGGCCAGCAGCGCGTCGACCGGAAGCAGGTCGCCGTAGAGCAGTTCCCCCTTGGCCAGCCGGCTCATCCGGGAGCCGGTGTCCTCGAGGTTGAGCACGTACGAGCCCTTCGCCATCCCCTTGCCCCGGGCCAGTTCCGCCTCGGTGATCCCGTGCGCGGCGACCTCGGCCAACTCGGCGCGGATCAGGTCCAGCACCTCGTCGACCTTGCCGGGAGCACAGCCGGCGTAGACGGCGAACAGACCGGTGTCGGCGTACTGGGTGGAGTAGGAGTAGACCGAGTACGCCAACCCGCGCCGTTCCCGGATCTCCTGGAAGAGCCGGCTCGACATCCCACCGCCGAGCACGTTGTTGAGGACGCCGAGCGCGAAGCGCCGGTCGTCGAGCCGGTGGATGCCGGGGCAGCCGAGCACCACGTGGGCCTGCTCGGTCTCCTTGCGCTCGACGAGGCGGTTCGGGCGACGGTGCCGCACCGGCGGGTCGGCCGGCCGCAGCGGCGCCGGCGGCGCCGGTTCGCTGTCCAGCGGGGTGCCGCGCAGCGCCTGCCGGACCAGCTTGACGACGTTGCCGTGCTCGAGGTTGCCCGCGGCGGCGATCACGATCGACGGCGCGGTGTAGCGGCGGCGGTAGAAGTTCAGGATCTGCCGCCGCGACATCGGCGTGATGGTCTCCTCGGTGCCGGAGATCAGCCGGCCCAGCGGATGGTCTCCGTAGATCGCCCGGGCCAGCAGGTCGTGCACCTCGTCGCCGGGCTCGTCGTCGTGCATGGCGATCTCTTCGAGGATGACGCCCCGCTCGGTCTCGACGTCGGCCGGGTCGAGGACCGAGTCGGCGACCAGGTCGCACATCACGTCGATCGCCAGCGGCAGATCCTGGTCGAGCACCCGTGCGTAGTAGCAGGTGTACTCCTTGGTGGTGAAGGCGTTCGTCTCGCCGCCCACCGCCTCGATCGCGGCCGAGATGTCCAGGGCGCCGCGCCTGCGGGTGCCCTTGAAGAGCAGGTGCTCCAAGAAGTGCGAGACACCGGACTGCGGCTTGGTCTCGTCGCGGGAGCCGACCGCCACCCAGATGCCGAACGAGACGCTTCGCATCGCCGGGATCGCCTCGGTGATCACCCGCAGTCCGCTGGGCAGCACGGTACGGCGTACCGTGCCGCCGAGCGGATCGCTGTCGACCACCCGGGTCACCGCCCGCGCCGCCGTGCCGCCGCCGGCAGCGGGAAGAGGTGCTCGTTTCGCCCGACTCACGAGAACCTGGCTCCTTGCTTGACGGGGAGGCCGTGCGCCGCACACGCCGGGCCGACCTGCTCGGCGTGTGCGGCGCGGATCGGCGCGCGGACGCGACGGCTCAGTTGTGCCGGTGCCGACGGCGACGGGGCTGCTGGCCGCCGCCCGCGCCGGGTTCGCCGCTCTCGCCGCGTTCGCCCCGGCTCGGGCCCCGGTCGCCCTGGTCCCGGTCACCGCGGTCCCGCGGGCCCCGGTCACCCCGGTCCCGCCCGGCCGGCCGCTCACCGGCCGCGCCCGTCGCGACCGGCACCGGCGCCGGGGCCTCCTCGCTCTCCGGCCGCACCCTGTCCAGGTAGATCTTGCCGCGGGCGTCGATGTCGGCGATCTGCACCTCGATCTTGTCGCCGACGTTGAGGTAGTCCTCGACCTTCTCGACCCGCTTGCCGTCGCCGACCTTCGAGATGTGCAGCAGGCCGTCCCGGCCCGGCAGCAGCGAGACGAAGGCACCGAAGGCGGCGGTCTTGACCACCGTGCCGAGGAACTTGTCCCCGACCTTCGGCAGGGTCGGGTTGGCGATCGCGTTGATCCGCTCGATGGCCGCCTCGGCGGCGGGGCCGCTGGTGGCACCGACGTAGATGGTGCCGTCGTCCTCGATGGTGATCTCGGCGCCGGTCTCGTCCTGGATCGCGTTGATGGTCTGGCCCTTCGGGCCGATCACCGTGCCGATCTTGTCGACCGGGATCTTCACCGTGGTCACCCGCGGCGCGTACTCGGACATCTTCGCCGGAGCCTCGATCGCCTCCTGCATCACGCCGAGGATGACCTGCCGCGCCTCGTACGCCTGCTGCAGCGCCGCGGCCAACACGTCCGACGGAATGCCGTCGAGCTTGGTGTCGAGCTGGAGCGCGGTGACGAAGTCGGGGGTGCCGGCGACCTTGAAGTCCATGTCGCCGAAGGCGTCCTCGGCGCCGAGGATGTCGGTCAGCGTCACGTACTGGGTCTTGCCGTCGACCTCGTCGGAGATCAACCCCATGGCGATGCCGGCGACCGGCGCCTTCAGCGGCACACCGGCGCTCAGCAGCGACAGGGTCGAGGCGCAGACCGAGCCCATCGAGGTCGAGCCGTTCGAGCCGAGCGCCTCGGAGACCTGGCGGATCGCGTACGGGAACTCCTCGCGGCTGGGCAGCACCGGGATCAGTGCCCGTTCGGCCAGGGCGCCGTGCCCGATCTCGCGCCGCTTCGGCGCGCCGACCCGGCCGGTCTCGCCGGTGGAGTACGGCGGGAAGTTGTAGTTGTGCATGTAGCGCTTGGACTTCTCCGGCGAGAGCGTGTCCAGCGCCTGCTCCATCCGGAGCATGTTGAGGGTGGTGACCCCGAGGATCTGGGTCTCGCCGCGCTCGAACAGCGCCGAGCCGTGCACCCGGGGCAGAACCGCGACCTCGGCGGTCAGGGGCCGGATGTCGCGCAGGCCGCGGCCGTCGATCCGGACCTTCTCCCGCAGCACCCGGGATCGCACCTCGGCCTTGGTCACCGCCCGGAACGCGGCGCTGACCTCCTTCTCCCGGCCCTCGAAACCGTCGGTGACGAGCTGCGTGACGACCCGCTCCCGGATCCGCTCCAGCGCCTCCTCGCGGTCGGCCTTGCCGGCGATCCGCAGCGCCTCGGCGACCTCGGTGCGGGCCGCGTCGGAGACCGCCTGGTAGACGTCGTCGGTGTAGTCGAGGAAGATCGGGAACTCGGTGACCGGCTTGGCGGCCACCTCGGCCAGCTCGCTCTGCGCCTGACACAGCTGGCGGATCGCCGGCTTCGCCGCCTCCAGCCCGCTGGCCACGACCTCCTCGGTCGGGGCGGGTGCGCCGTTGGCGATCAGGGCGATGGTGTGCTCGGTGGCCTCCGCCTCGACCATCATGATCGCGACGTCGCCGTCGGGCAGCACCCGGCCGGCGACCACCATGTCGAAGGTGGCCCGGGACAGCTCGTCGTACGTCGGGAAGGCGACCCAGTGGCCGTCGACGTGCGCCATCCGGGTCGCCCCGATCGGGCCGGAGAACGGCAGGCCGGAGAGCTTCGTCGACATCGACGCGGCGTTGATCGCGAGCACGTCGTACGGGTGCTGCGGGTCGAGCGCCAACACGGTGGCGACGATCTGGACCTCGTTGCGCAGTCCCTTGACGAAGGAGGGACGCAGCGGACGGTCGATCAGCCGGCAGGTGAGGATCGCGTCCTCGCTGGGGCGGCCCTCGCGGCGGAAGAACGAGCCGGGGATGCGGCCCGCGGCGTACATCCGCTCCTCGACGTCGACGGTGAGCGGGAAGAAGTCGAACTGGTCCCGGGGCTGCTTGCTCGCCGTGGTCGCGGAGAGCACGACGGTGTCGCCGAGCTGGGCGAGGACCGAGCCGGCGGCCTGCCGGGCGAGCCGGCCGGTGGAGAAGGTGACCTCGCGGGTGCCGAAGGCCCCGTTGTCGATCACCGCGGTGCGGTGTTGGGTACCCAGTGGGGTCTTCGAGGTGGACGTTTCTGCCATGGTGCGGTCTGCACTCCTTCGATCGGGGGCCCGCGACTGCCCTCCGCACCGGCTGCGCCGGTGCGCGGCCGTAGCCAGAGAAGCTGCTCAGACGGCCGGTCTTCGATCGAAGCGCCCGGGGTGCCGGCGGTACGCCGGCTGGCCCGGGGGCCACTACCGAGGACCGGTGCGCCGACCGGCTCCCGTGGGTGGTCGCGCTGGCCCCTGGTTCTGGTCGTGATACGGGACGGGCGGAGCGGCGGGCCGGCCTCCGCCGGCCAGCGCCGCTCCCCCCGTTCAGGTCACCGCCGCAGGCCGAGCCGCTCGATGAGCGACCGGTAGCGGTTGATGTCCTTCTTCTGCAGGTAGTTGAGCAGCCGGCGGCGACGGCCGACGAGCAGCAGCAGGCCCCGGCGGCTGTGGTGGTCGTGCTTGTGCACCTTCAGGTGCTCGGTGAGGTCGGCGATCCGCTTGGTCAGGACCGCGACCTGCACCTCCGGCGACCCGGTGTCGCCCTCCACGGTCGCGAACTCCTGGCGGATCCTGGCTTTGGTTTCCTGGTCGAGCGCCATGTCTCCCTGTTCCTGGATGATCGTTTCCGCCCGCGACGTCGGTGGTACGCGGGCGGCCCCGCACCCGCGGCGTCGTGCAGGCACGCGGGGCCGTCGCCGATGACTCGACGTTCCCGTCAGGCTACCAGTCTGCCACCGTGCGGCCGAGTCAAGGCCGTACCGTGGCGGGTCGCCAGCCCGCCGGAGGGGTCACCCCAGCAGCAGCGCGCGGCACTGCGCCACGTCCTCGGTGATCTGCGCGACCAGGGGTTCCACGCCGTCGAACCGTCGCATCGGACGCAGGTAGGCCACGAAGTCCAGGCCCACCCGCTCACCGTAGAGATCGCCGGCGAAGTCCAGGACGTACGCCTCGACCCGGCGCTCCCGTCCGGAGAACGTCGGGTTCGTCCCGATCGAGACGGCGGCCGGCAGCCGCTCCTCCCGCGCCCCCGACCCGCCGGCCCGGCGGACCAGCCAGGCCGCGTAGATGCCGTCGGCGGGGACCGCCGCGTACCGGTGGCAGAGCAGGTTGGCGGTGGGGAAGCCGATCGTGCGCCCACGCTGGTCGCCCCGGACCACCACCCCCTCCAACCGGTGCGGTCGCCCCAGCGCCGCGGCGGCGGCGGCCACGTCCCCGGCCGCCACGCAGGCCCGGACGTACGTCGAGGAGAAGACGGTGTCGTCGACGGAGACCAGCGGCGCCCCCTCGACCGAGAAGCCGAACGTGCGGCCCAGCCGCTCCAGCAGCGCCACGTCCCCGGCCGCCCGGTGCCCGAACCGGAAGTTCTCCCCCACCACGACCAGCGCCGCGTGCAGCTGCTCGACCAGGACGTCGTGGACGAAGGCCTCGGGCGACAGCCGGGAGAAGTCCGGGGTGAACGGCACCACGCACAGCACGTCCACACCGAGCTCCTCGATCAGTTCCGCCTTGCGGGCCGGCTCGGTCAGCACGGCCGGGTGCGAGCCCGGCCGGACCACCTCGGCCGGATGCGGGTCGAAGGTCACCACGACGGACCGCACGCCGAGGTTCCGGGCCCGCTTCACCGCGTGCCCGATGATCGCCTGGTGCCCCCGGTGTATGCCGTCGAAGACGCCGATGGTGACCACCGAACGGCCCCAGCCGACCGGCGCCCCGTGGTATCCCCGCCACCGTTGCATTCCGACCTACCCTCCTGGCCTCGTAGCCTCCCACGCGAGCCGCGACGGTGAGCGGCGAGGTCAGGCGGGCGCCAGCACGACCTCCGCACGGGCCCGCCCGCCGCGTTCGCTGACGATGGCGATCAGGTCGCCGCCGGGGCCGAACACCGCGTACGGCCCGGTGATGCCGGCCGGGTCGAGCGGGCCGCCGTGGGAGAGCACCCTCGCCTCGGCGGCGCTGGCCCGGCGCTGCGGAAAGAACCGGCGGGCCGCCGCGTCCAACGGCAGGTTCACCACCGCGGGTGCCCGTTCCTCCAACGTCGGCAGGGTGGCCGCCTCGGCGAGGGTGAACCCGCCCACGGCGGTCCGCCGCAGCGCGGTGAGGTGCCCGCCGACCCCGAGCCCGGCGCCGAGGTCCCGGGCCAGCGCCCGGACGTACGTCCCGGAGGAGCAGTCCACCGCCACGTCCACGTCCAGGACGGCCGCCCCGTCGACGCTCTCCCGCCGGACGGCCAGCACGTCGAACCGGGAGACGGTGACCCGACGCGGGGCGAGGGCGACGGCCTCGCCGTCGCGTACCCGCCGGTAGGCCCGCCGCCCGTCGATCTTGATCGCGCTGACCGCGCTCGGCACCTGGTCGATCTCGCCGGTCAGCCCCACCACGGCGGACCGTACCGCGTCCTCGGTGACCCCGGTGGCGTCGGTGGTGGCGACCACCTCGCCCTCGGCGTCGTCGGTCACGGTCGACTGGCCGAGCCGGATCGTCGCCGTGTAGCTCTTGCCCGCGCCGATGACGTACGTCAGCAGGCGGGTCGCCCGGCCGACGCCGACCACCAACACGCCGGTGGCCATCGGGTCCAGCGTGCCGCCGTGCCCGACCCGCCGGGTACGGGCCAGTCGCCGGATCCGGGCGACCACGTCGTGCGACGTCATGCCGCCGGGCTTGTCGACCACGACCAGTCCGTCTGTGACCACACCAGCGTCGTTCACGGGACACCAGCCTGCCAGAGGCGCCGACGCGGCGGCGCACCACCCGGGGCACCGTGTCTCCGGGCCCGGCCGGCACACGACAGGCGGAGGGACGAGCCGGGCCCTCGTCGGGCCCGCACCCGGCCCGCTGTCGACGGAGACCGGCGACGTGGGAGTGGCCGGCGACGCGGGGCGGGCCCGGCACCGGACCCGCGGACGACCAGATCGATCGACTTCTTTCGCTCCCACCGTCGCCCACGGATCTCCGACGACCGGGGAATGCCCGGGTTCCTGCCGCCGCCATCGTGGTGACGCCCTGACGCACCCCGGACCACAAAGTAGAGATATCTACATGCATGAATAGCGCGGTACATTGACGCCATGGTTCACCGGATACGTCGCGCGTCCGTCGCCGTTCTCGGGGCGCTTGCCGTTCCCCCGGGCTCGGCGTCCGCCCGTGCCTTCCACAGGGGATTCACGTAGCCGGTACCGCCCGCGTACGGGTTGGCCACCCGCTCCACGGCCGGGTACGCCCGAGCCGGCGGGAGCGCGGCACCCGCGGATGCGGCAGGTGCCCCCGGGCCGACAGCCAGTGCCAGGGCGCTCCCCGCGACGAGGACGCGGAACCGCCCTTCGCCCCCGAACTCCTGTTACCTACCGATCTTGCAGACATCCGCCTCAACTCCGTCCGGGCAGGAATACTGCATCAATATCTATCTATCTAATTATTGTGGATGTAAATATGTAGCGCGGCCCCGGGCGGCCGGCTGCCCACCCGACG
>CALGAM010000105.1 GCA_937951935.1 uncultured Micromonospora sp.
GCGACGCTCCCGGCCGAGGAGCGGGAGGTCCTGGTCCGCGCCCTGACCCGGCTGGCCACCGGCCACCTCGCCGAGCCGGTCGAGGGGCCCCAGCCGGTCCGGCGGGCCCGCCAGCGGGAGAGTTAGATCTCTAGCAGATAGTCTGCAACGGAACTATCTGCTACCGTCCTTCTGTCGTTTCCGATCGACAGGAGGACCCGTGTCCGTGACGCCTGGTCCGCCGTCCCGGTCCCGCTGGCTCGCGCTCGCGGTGATCGCCACGGCGACGCTGATGACCATCCTCGACGGCAGCATCGTGACGGTGGCGATGCCGGCCATCCAGGACGACCTCGGCTTCTCGCCCGCCGGCCTCAGCTGGGTGGTCAACGCCTACCTCGTCGCCTTCGGCAGCCTCCTGCTGCTGGCCGGACGGCTCGGCGACCTGCTCGGCCGTACCCGGGTCTTCCTCGCCGGCACCGCGGTCTTCACCGCCGCCTCGGCGCTGGCCGGCCTGGCCACGGCGCCGGCGGTGCTGATCGTCGCCCGCTTCCTGCAGGGGGTCGGCAGCGCGGCGGCGACCGCGGTCGGCCTGGGGATCCTGGTGACCCTCTTCACCGACCCCCGGGAGCGGGCCCGGGCCATCGGGGTGTTCAGCTTCACCGGGGCTGCCGGCGCGTCGCTCGGTGCGGTCCTCGGTGGCGTGCTGACCGACGCGCTGGGCTGGCACTGGATCTTCTTCATCAACCTGCCGATCGGCATCGCGGCGCTGGCGGTCGCGCTGCCCGTCCTGCCGGCGGACCGCGGTCTCGGCCTGTCCGCCGGAGCCGACGTCCTCGGTGCGCTGCTGGTCACCACCGGCCTGATGCTCGGCATCTACGCGGTGGTCCGGGTCGAGGCGGCGGGCTGGACCAACGGTGCGACCCTCGGGCTGGGGCTGCTCACCCTCCTCCTGCTCACCGGCTTCGTGGTCCGGCAGGCCACCGCCCGGCAGCCGCTCATGCCCCTGCGGATCCTCCGCTCACGTGCCGTGGCCGGCGCCAACCTGGTCCAGGTCATGATGGTCGCCGCCTGCTTCAGCTTCCAGGTCTTCGTCGCGCTCTACATGCAGCGGGTCCTGGGCTACACCGCCGCCGACACCGGGCTGGCCATGCTGCCCGCGGCGGTGGTGATCGGCGCCGTCTCGCTCGGCGTCTCCGCCCGGCTCATCGCGCGGTTCGGTGAGCGCCGGGTCCTGCTGGCCGGGCTGGTCCTGCTGGTGGTCCTGCTCGGGCTGCTGACCCGGATTCCGCTGCACGCCGACTACCGGACCCACCTGCTCCCGGTGATGCTCTGCACCGCCGGGTTCGGGCTCGCCATGCCGGCACTGACCGCGCTCGGGATGTCCGGCGCCCGCGCCGACGACGCGGGACTCGCCTCGGGGCTGTTCAACACCACCCAGCAGGTGGGCATGGCGGCCGGGGTCGCGGTGCTCTCCACCCTCGCCGCCGGGCGTACCGAGAGCCTGCGCGGCTCCGGTGCGTCCGCGGCGGCGGCCCTGGTCGGGGGATACCGCCTGGCGTTCGCCGTCGCGGCCGGGCTGGCCGTCGGCGCCCTCGTCCTCGCGGCGGTGGTGCTCCGTCCGCCCTCCCGACCGGGCGGGCAGCGGCCGGCGACGACGCCGACCGCCGAGCCGGCGAACGCGGCCGGCTGAACCCGCCGTGCGGACCCGGTGTGCGGCGGGCACCGCGGGGCCCGTCCGGTGCCGGGGCGGGCCACGGCGGCACCCGGCCGCGTGCGGGAGGGGCGGGGCGCCCCCCACCTGGGCACCCCGCCCCCACCTTCAGCCCCACACGGTCGGCAGCCCGTCGAGGCGCACCGGGTCGGTGACCTCGCCGTCGCGGACCAGCCGCGTGGGGAGCCGGGCGCCGCGCACCCGGGCGAACGCGATCCCGTCGATCGAGAGCGGCCCGTCTGTCTCGACCCGGAACTCGTCGCCGATCCGGCGGGCCCGGACGGTGGTGTCACCGTCGACGTCGTGAACGGTCACCTCGGCGTCGACGGCGCCCCAGCTCAGCAGCGTGACCCGGGAGAACGGTCCGTCGTCGATCCGGTCGGCCGGCGGGGCGACCGGGATCAGCGCGCCGTACCGGACGAAGAGCGGGATCTGGTGCCGGGGCGGGGCCACCCGCAGATGCCGGCCCCCGGGGTGCACCTCGCCGGTCCAGAAGTCCACCCAGTCACCCGCGGGCAGGTAGACGTACCGGGTGCCGTCCTGGCTGATCATCGGGGCGACCAGCAGGTCCGTCCCGAGCCGGTACTCCAGTTCCGCGCCCCACGCCGCCGGATCGTCGGGGGAGTCGACCAGCAGCGCCCGCAGCATCGGCGTCCCGGTGCGCGCCGCCACCACCGCCGCCGAGTAGAGGTACGGCAGCAGCCGGTACCGCAGCCGGAGCGCGTCGACGGCGTCCCGCTCGGCGTCGGCCGGGAAGTCCCAGGGCAGCCGGCTGGTGGTGCCGTGGAGGCGCACCAGCGGCGACAGCGCCCCGAACTGTGCCCAGCGGACGTAGAGGTCCGCAGTCGGCGTGCCGTGGAAGCCACCGGTGTCGTGGCTCCAGAACGGCACCCCGGACAGGCCGTGGCTCAACCCGCCGCGCAGGGTGCTGGCCATCGCGGGGTACGTCGCGTTCACGTCCCCGCTCCACTGCGCCGCGTGCCGCTGCCCGCCGAGGTAGGACGAGCGCGCCCACACCATCCGGTGCCCGGCGACCTCCTCGGTGACCGCCGAGACGACGTCGTTGAACAGCAGGCTGTAGACGTTGTGCAGCTCCACCCCGGTCATCCCGTTGCTGGCCACCGCGTCCGCCGGCACGCCCTCGGCGAAGTCGGTCTTGAAGACGGCGACGCCCTGCTCCAGCAGTGGCCGGAGCAGCCCGGAGAACCACGCCACCGCCTCCGGGTTGGTGAAGTCGACGATGGCGCCGGCCGGGTGGCTGCCGTGCCAGGTGTCGGCGACGTACACCGAGCCGTCGGGTCGGCGCAGGAAGTAGCCGGCGGCGGCGGCGTCGGCGTACAGCGGGCTGCCGGTCATCAGGTACGGGTTCATCCACAGGCAGACCCGGAAGCCCTGCGCGGCCAGGGTCGCCAGCATCCCGGCCGGGTCCGGGAAGTGCGCGGCGTCCCAGCGCAGGTCCGACCAGGCCCCGGCGACCTGCCAGTAGCAGTCCAGGTGCAGCACGTCGCAGGGAATGCCGCGCTCGCGGATCCGCCGGGCCCGCTCCAGCACCCGCTCCTGGCTGTCGGCGAGGAAACCGGAGGAGATCCAGGTGCCGAAGGCCCACTTCGGCGGCAGGGCGGGGCGGCCGGTGAGGGAGTCGTAGCGGTCGAGGATCTCCGCCGGGGTGGGTCCGGCGAGGACGTAGTAGTCGATGAGGTCGTCCGGCACCAGGATCTGCACGCAGCTGTGCGTCGACTGGCAGACGTCGAACTCGACCGGCATCCCGCTGTCCACCAGGATCCCGTAGCCGCGGTTGGACAGGTAGAGCGGGATGTTCTTGTGCGCCCGGTCGGACTCGCTGCCGAAGGCGTCGAAGTTCCACATCAACGCCCGCTGGCCGCGCTTGTCCAGCGGGGTGAACTTCTCGCCGAAACCGACGAAGCGTTCGTCGCCGGGGGCGACGAAACTCTCGTGGTACGCGGCGACCGTGCCGTCGACCAGCGAACGGCCGAAGGGGAGGTTGCGCAGTCGGCCGCTGATGTCCCACTCGCCCCGGCTCTGCTCCACCAGCGGCGCCCCGGTGCGGTCGACGAAACGCAGGTGCCAGGGGTCGAGGCACAGTTCGGCGACGACCGCGCCGGCGTCGACGCGGACCCGGTCGCCGTCGACGCGCACGTCGGCGGCGTACGGCCGCGGACGCACCAGTTGCAGCGCCCGGGAGGACCGGCTCCGGGCCTGCGGGTCCTCGCTGAGGCGTACCCGCAGGACGCCCTCGCCGGCGGCGCTGATCCGGACCGCCAGTGACGCGCCGTCGGAGGTGCCGGCCTTGAGGTTGACCCCGGTGGCGTCGACGCCGAGCACCTCGGCTCGGGTCAGCGCGGAGAGCCCCTGTTCGCCGGGGGCCCGGACCGGCAGGTCGGGCGGGTCGGCGACGAAGGTCTCGTGGGGCACCAGGGGCGGTCGGTACGGCATGGGGTCTCCTCGGCTCCCGGGTGCGGTCGGGGTGCGGGCCGGGTGGGCGGTGCGTTTAGTTTCTTTGGTAATCCAACTAACTGTCAACGCCGGGTCCGCAGCCGGTACGGCCGCCCCGCCGTCAGCGCCACCCGGAACCGTCTGCCGCCTGGTAGCTCCAGCCGGACCGACCGGTCGGCCGGCGCGGTCAGCACCACCGCGATCCGCTCCGGGGTCCAGGCGAGGCGGCGCACCGTCACCGGGCCCCGGGCGAGCAGCCCGGTCACCTCGCCGCGCGGCCACGCCCCCGGCGGCACGCTGGTGGTGCCCGGCCGCGAGCAGCGACCGCAGCTCGCCGAGGATCCGGGCCGTCGGGGGCGGGTCCAGGGGCGGGGTCAGCGGGAGGAAGAGCCGCTCGTGCGAGACGGTGATCCGGATCGCGGCGGGGCCGCCGTGGCAGAGCGCGCCCTGCCGGCCGTTGCCGGTGACGAGCGCGTGCTCCCAGTCGTCGGTGCTGGTGGTCGAGATCAGACCGTTGACAGGGGGATCCACCCTGCCTACTTTGACTGGGCTCCCAACAAAAATCCCACGGGGAGGGCGCCGATGCGGTGGCCGAGAGGGTTGACCGGGCTCTGTTACGGCGGGGACTACAACCCCGAGCAGTGGCCGGAGGAGACCTGGTCGGAGGACGTCGCCCTGATGCGCCGGGCCCGGGTCACCCTCGTCACCGTCGGCGTCTTCGCCTGGTCCCGGCTGGAGCCGGAGCCCGGTCGCCACGACTTCGACTGGCTGGACCGGGTGCTGGACCTGCTGCACGCGGGCGGCATCCGGGTGGCGCTCGCGACGCCCACCGCCTCCCCGCCGCCGTGGTTCTCGCTGCGGCACCCGGACGCGCTGCCGGTCACCGCCGACGGGGTTCGGCTCAGCCACGGCAGCCGCGACACCTACTGCGTCAGCGCACCGGCGTACCGGGCGGCGGCACGGCGGATCACCAGCGCCCTCGCCCGACGGTACGCCGACCACCCGGCGCTGGCGCTGTGGCACGTCCACAACGAGTACGGCACGACCTGTCACTGCCCGTACGTCGCCGAGGCGTTCCGCCGCTGGCTGCGGCGCCGCTACGGCGGGCTCGACGCGCTCAACGACGCCTGGACCACCAGCTTCTGGAGCCAGCACTACACCGCGTGGGAGCAGATCCGCCCCCCGGTCGCCACCCGGTACCTCGGCAACCCGAGCCAGCTGCTGGACTTCCGCCGGTTCGTCTCCGACGAGCTGCTGGCCGCCTACGTCGAGCAGCGGGACCTGCTGCGGGCCGTGACCCCGGACGTGCCGGTGACCACCAACTACGTCCTCGGCGACTGGGTTCCGGTCGACCACACCCGCTGGTCGGCCGAGGTGGACCTGGTCGCGATCGACCACTACCCGACGGAGTCCGGGCCGGGCGCGGAGGAGCAGACCGCCCTCGCTGCCGACCTGGCCCGGTCCTGGGCCCGGCGCAGCCCCGGCGGTCCGGCGTGGCTGCTGATGGAGAGCGCCCCGAACCTCATCCTCACCCCCGGCCGGATGCACGCCAAGGAGCCGGGCCGGCTGCTGCGGCACGGTCTCGCCCACGTCGCCCGGGGTTCCCGGGGCGCGATGTTCTTCCAGTGGCGGGCCTCGCGCGGCGGCGCGGAACTGTTCCACTCCGCACTGTTGCCGCACGCCGGCCCCGACACCCGGGCCTTCCGGGAGGCGGTCGCGTTGGGCGAGAACCTGGCCCGACTCGCCGAGGTGGACGCCGGGACGGTCACCGCCCGCGTGGCGATCGCCTGGGACGCCGCCTGCGGGTGGGCGATGCGGGCCGCGGTCCTGCCGTCGGCCGACCTCGACTACGCCGCGGAGGTCGCGGCGGCACACCGGGCACTGTGGCGGGCGGGTTACACCTGCGACCTGGTCGCCCCCGACGACGACCTCTCCGGGTACGCCCTGCTCGTCCTCCCCGCGCTGTACCTGGTCTCCGACCGCAACGCCGACCGGATACGGCGGTACGTGGCCGACGGCGGTCACCTGGTGGTGAGCTACTTCAGCGGCATCGCCGACGAGTACGGCCGCGTCCGGCTCGGCGGCCACCCCGGCGCGTTCCGGGATCTCCTCGGCGTCCGGGTGGAGGAGTTCCACCCGCTCGATCCGGCGGAGCGGGTGCCGCTCGCCGACGGCACGACCGGGCGGCTGTGGTCCGAGCCGGTACGGCTGTCCGGCGCCACCGCGGTGACGACGTACGCCGGTGGGTCGGTGGCCGGCCGGCCCGCGGTGACCCGGCACGGCTACGGTGCCGGGGTGGCCTGGTACGTCTCGACCCGGCTCGACGACGAGGCGTACCGGGACCTCGTGCGTCGGGTGGCGGAGGCGGCCGGCGTGGCGCCGACCTGCCCGGCGGCGCCACCCGGGGTGGAGGCGGTCCGGCGTGCCGACGGCGCCGGGACGAGCTGGCTGTTCCTGTTCAACCACGGCGACACCCCGCAGACCGTTCCGGTCCGTGGCCTCGACCTGCTCACCGGCAGGCGTCTGGAGACCGTCACGCTGCCGGGCGGTGGCTGCGCCGTGCTGCGCCAGGACGCGGGCGCGGACGTCCGGGACGACGTCGTCTCGTCCCGCCGGCACCGGTCGGGCTGACCCGCGACGGGCGCCCGCGACCGTCCCGGTTGTGCCACGATGCTGTGCCATGACACACCCCTTCGGCACACCCGGTCCGGTACCGGTCGCCTATCCTCACCCGGTTCCGCTGCCGGCAGGCGCCGGCGCGCTCGTGCTGACCGTCAACCGCGGTCCCTACGTCGTTCCGGTGTCGGCGTCCTCGAAACTGAAGATCGACGGTCGTGAGGTGCCGATCGGCGGCGAGAACGTCACCTGGCACATCCCGTTGCCGGCCGGAACGCACGAGGTCAAGTACACCGACTTCATGGGTCTGCCGATGGTGCGGACCGAGGTGGTCATCCAGCCGGGCGCCGCGAGCCACCTGAACTTCCGGTTCGGCGTGTGGCGCAACCGGGTGTACGACGGCCAGGGCGCCGACGTGACGCGCTTCGGCCTGTGGTCGAACTACCTGATCATGCTCGTCACGCTCGGCACGATGGTGCTGGTCTGCTGTGGCGGCAGCGCCCTGCTCAGCGCGTTGGGCGCGTGACGGGTGCCGGGTCTGTCCGGCGGTGGCCACCGCCGGACAGACCCGGCCGGTTCCGGAGTGGACGGTGCGTCAGAAGTAGTCGAGCAGTTCGGCCCGAGGGCCGCAGCCGAGCAGGTCGAGTGGTCCCGGGTCCACGCCGCCGGCGGGGCGCAGCAGGCCGGCCTCGGCAACCGCGTACGCGTCGGCCACGCCGGCGTAGAGCAGGGCGAATCCGCGGACGTCGAGGGTGAGGGAGGGTTCCTCGCGGATCCGGTGCAGTCGCGCCGTTCCACCGTCGACCTCCAGCCGCCAGAAGCCGGCGTTCCACGGGGCGTCGGCGTCGGTCAGGGCGAAGTCGACCCGGCCGCGCACCCCGGCCGGCCAGCCCCGGTCGGCGACCGCGCGGACCACGTCGACCGGCCGGTGCATCCAGATCCGCTCGTCGTGCACCGTCACCCGTTCCAGCGGTAGCTGGGCGGCGATCGCGTCGTGGGCCAGCGGCCAGAGCCGGATGGTCGGGGTGACGCTGCGCCAGCTCGCCAGCACACCGATCAGTTCCCGGGCGGCCTCGGCCGTCGTGGCGAAGATGTCCTCGACGGTGAGGACCGCCTGCCGGTCGTAGCCCTGGCCTCGTTCCCAGCTGGCGTACCCGACCAGCCGCCCGTCCTGCTCGACGAGGGTGAGCCCGTCGATCCCCTCCGGCAGCCGCGTCGGGGCCGGATCGTCGTCGAAGCCCGGACCGCGGCGGGTCAGCAGGCCGCAGCGGTGTCGGGCGACCGCGTCGTACAGGTCGGCCACCGCGGGCAGGTCGGCGGGGCCGCCGGGGCGAACGGTCAGGTCCGGGGCGGGCCGGTGGGCGGGCAGCGCCATCGCCGGCAGGTCGACGGCGCGCAGCGTGCCGGCCACCTCCCAACCACAGCTGCGGTACGGCGCGGTGACGGTCGGGTAGAGGGCGCTGACCGCGGCGCCCCGGTCGCGGGCGTGCCGCAGCAGCCCGCGGAGGAGGGCCCGGGCCACGCCCCGGCCGCGCGCCTCGGGCAGCACCGCGACCCCGGCCACGTCGGCCGCGGCCACCCGCCGGCCGGCCCACCACTGGTCGTGGTGCAGGTCGTCGGCCCGGCCGACCAGCCGTCCGGCGGAGTCGAACGCGCCGTGTCGGGTCCGTCCGGTGACCGGCCCCAGCGCGGTCGGCGGCGGGGTGGGGGCGAGGCCGAAGGCCAGCCGTCCGAGTTGCCACGCGGGCTCCAGCTCGTCGTCGGTCAGGGGCCGGACGGTGATCGTGCCGAGGTGCATGCGGCGAGACTAGCGAGTGGCGCCGGCGTGCCGCGTACCGCGCCGGTGGCGCGCGGAACCTCCACAGATCGACATCGGTCGTTGCGTCGGGAATGTGGGTTGCCATAGCATCCAGGTGCGCTGGAGCCATGTCCCGTCCCGGGTGTCCGACCGGAATCTCCCTCTCCGGTCACCCCGCGCGGCCCGGTCCGTCGGCCTGGGCAGGCCGGCTGGTGCGGCCGGCCGAGCCTGCGCACCGCACCGCGTTCCCCGCCTTCGCGATGGAGATCGTCATGCCCTCCGCACGACAGCGCACCGTCCTGCTCGCCGCCACCACGGCCGGCGTCCTGGTCGCCACCGCGTCCGTCGGTGTCGTCGTCGCCTCGGCGGCCGCCGCCGGGTGCCGGGTCGACTACCAGGTCACCAGCGAGTGGCCGGGCGGCTTCAGCGCCAACGTCACCCTCACCAACCTCGGCGACCCGATCACCGGCTGGACCGTCGCCTGGACGTACACCGCCGGACAACAGGTCACCCAGGCCTGGAACGCCACGGTCACCCAGAACGGCGGCCAGGTCACCGCCACCAACGTCAGCTACAACGGGTCGCTGGACACCAACGCCGCCACGTCGTTCGGGTTCAACGGCTCCTGGACCGGCAGCAACCCGGTGCCGACCGGCTTCACGATGAACGGCACCACCTGCACCGGCGCGGTCACCCCGACGACCACCTCCACGCCGCCGACCACATCGCCGACCACCTCCACACCGCCGACCACGCCGCCGACCACCTCCACGCCGTCGTCCCCGCCGCCCGGGGCCAAGCAGATGGAGGACCTCGACCGGGGACTCAT
Source organism: uncultured Micromonospora sp. (assembly GCA_937951935.1). Taxonomy (GTDB): domain Bacteria; phylum Actinomycetota; class Actinomycetes; order Mycobacteriales; family Micromonosporaceae; genus Plantactinospora. Next base: position 9,388 of record CALGAM010000105.1, read on the forward strand.
CAGCGTCCGCTCCGGCAACGGCAACCTGGTCTCCTGGCGGTTGCTCGGCACCGAGACCTCCGGGGTGGCGTTCAACCTCTACCGCGGCACGACCCGGGTCAACGCCACCCCGATCACCGGTGCCACCAACTACCTCGACGTCGGGGCACCGGCCGGGGCGTCGTACACCGTCCGGGCCGTGGTGAACGGGACGGAGCAGCCCGCCTCGGCCCCCGCCCTCCAGTTCGGCGCCGGCTACCTCGACGTTCCGCTGCAGGTGCCGCCGGGCGGGACCACGCCGAGCGGCGAGTACTACACCTACTCGGCCAACGACGCCTCCGTCGGTGACCTGGACGGGGACGGCCGGTACGAGATCGTGCTGAAGTGGGAGCCGTCCAACGCCAAGGACAACTCGCAGTCCGGCTACACCGGCAACGTGTACATCGACGCGTACACCCTGAACGGGACCCGGCTGTGGCGCATCGACCTGGGTCGCAACATCCGAGCCGGCGCGCACTACACGCAGTTCCAGGTGTACGACTACGACGGCGACGGGGACGCCGAGGTGGCGATGAAGACCGCCGACGGCACCCGCTCCGGCACCGGCCAGGTGATCGGCAACCCCTCGGCCGACTACCGCAACTCCTCCGGTTACGTCCTGAGCGGGCCCGAGTACCTCACCGTGTTCGACGGGTACACCGGCGCCGCCGTCTCCACGGTGGAGTACCAGCCGCCCCGGGGCACCGTCTCGTCCTGGGGCGACAACTACGGCAACCGGGTGGACCGGTTCCTCGCCGGTACGGCGTACCTGGACGGACAGCGCCCGTCGCTGATCATGGCACGCGGCTACTACACCCGCACCGTGATCGTGGCCTGGGACTTCCGCAACGGCACCCTGACCCGACGCTGGACGTTCGACTCCAACACGGCCGGCTCCCAGTACACCGGCCAGGGCAACCACGCGCTGACCGTCGGCGACGTCGACGGCGACGGCCGGGACGAGATCGTGTACGGCGCGATGGCGCTCGACGACGACGGCAGGCCACTGTGGAACACCGGGTACGGGCACGGCGACGCCGCGCACCTGGGCGACCTCGACCCGAGCCGGCCCGGACTGGAGTACTTCAAGGTCAGTGAGGACTCCTCGAAACCGTCGTCCTGGTTCGCCGACGCCCGCACCGGGCAGATCCTCTGGTCGACGCCGCCGTCCGGGGACAACGGCCGGGGCGTCTCCGGCGACATCTACGCCGGCAGCCCGGGGGCGGAGTCCTGGTCGTCGGCGGTCGACGGGCTGCGCAGCCCGTCCGGGGCGAACATCGGGCGCAAGCCGTCCTCGGCCAACTTCCTCATCTGGTGGGACGGTGACCCGGTCCGCGAGCTGCTCGACCAGACCCGCATCGACAAGTACGGCACCAGCGGCGAGACCCGGCTGCTCACCGGCAGCGGGGTGGAGGCGAACAACGGCACCAAGGCGACCCCGGCGCTCTCCGCCGACATCCTGGGCGACTGGCGGGAGGAGGTGATCTGGCGGACCAGCGACAGCCGGGCGCTGCGGATCTACAGCACCCCGTACCCGACTGACCGTCGGATCTACACGCTGATGCACGACCCGATGTACCGGGTGGCGATCGCCTGGCAGAACACCGCCTACAACCAGCCGCCGCACCCGAGCTTCTTCATCGGGGACGGCATGGCGGACCCGCCGACCCCGGCGATCTACCTCCGGTAGACCGGGGGGACGTGCCGGGTCGCCACCGCGTCAGGTGGGGCCGTGCCGTGGCGACCCGGCACGAAACGACGTCGCACCGCCCGACGGGGCCGCTCAACTCCCCGCCGGGCGGTGCGACACACACCGCGACATCACGCGACCCGTCCCGATCGCGCTTGTCGAACCACCACCGGGAAGAACATTAGGGCGTTTTCGGCGCCAGTCGATGACACCGCCGTGAAGAGTGTGTTTCGTGCTGCTCGATCCGCGGTGTCGTGGTTCGCACCACAGCGCCGGCGCCGGCGGCGCACCGGGCCGCCGGCGCCGGCGTCCGAGCACGCCGGGGCCACAGGGGCGGACACGGCGAGACGGCACACGCGGTCAGCGGCGCAGGCCTCCGACGACCTCCTCGGCGACCAGCTCGTACGACCGCACCCGGTCGGCGATGTCGTAGACCATCGTGGAGATGATCAGCTCGTCGGCGCCGGTCCGAGCCAGCAGGTCGCCGAGCTGCCGCCGCACCGTCGCGGGCGAACCGAGCGCCTGGCCCTCCCGCCGTTCGGCGACGAGCTGCCGCTCCAGGTCGGTGTACGGGTAGGCCGCCGCCTCCTCCGGTGTCGCCAGCGGCGCCGGGCGACCGGTCCGCAGCCGCAGGAACGACAGTTCGGCGGGTCCGGCGAGCCATTCGGCCCGTTCGTCGGTCTCGGCGCACACCACGTTGACCGCCACCATCACGTACGGCTTGTCCAGCCAGCGCGACGGCCGGAAGCTCTCGCGGTAGAGGGCCAGCGCGGGCAGGGTGTTCGCGGCGCTGAAGTGGTGTGCGAACGAGAAGGGCAGACCGAGCAGCCCGGCCAGCCGGGCGCTGAAGCCGCTGGAGCCGAGCAGCCAGATCTCGGGCAGCAGGCCCCGGCCCGGGGTCGCGGTGATCGGCCCGGGGCGCTCCCCGGTGAAGTAGTTGATCAGCTCGGCGAGCTCCTGCGGGAAGTTCTCCGCCCCGAGGCCCTCGACCGTCCGCCGCAGCGCGAGCGCGGTCGCCTGGTCGGTCCCCGGGGCCCGGCCGATGCCGAGGTCGATCCGGCCCGGGTGCAGCGCCTCGAGCGTGCCGAACTGCTCGGCCACCACCAGCGGCGCGTGGTTGGGCAGCATCACCCCGCCGGAGCCGACCCGGATACGCGAGGTGGCGGCGGCGACGTGCGCCAGCAGCACCGCCGGGGCGGACGAGGCGATCGCCGGCATGTTGTGGTGCTCGGCGACCCAGAAGCGGCGGTAGCCGAGCTCCTCGGTACGCCGGGCCAGCTCGGTGGTGTGCCGCAGGGCGGCGCCGGCCGTGGTGCCGGCGGCGACCGGCGCGAGGTCGAGGACGGACATCGGTACGTGGATCACGTCTGACGGCAACCTGTCCTCCGGCGAATTTCTTCCACGTGTGCCCCTGCCGTCCCGGCCGGCGTGCCGGGCCCGGCTCAGCGTTCCGGCTCCCAGCCGGCCGGGTCTGGCCGTGGGTCCGGTGAGGAGTGCGGGCCGGCGAGGGCGGCCAGGACCTCACCCCGTTCGCGCGCTGGTCGCGGTGACGACCGCCGTGCGGTCCGCTCCCGTCCGGCGGTGGTGACGATCGCGGCCAGACCGGTGGTGATCGGGACGGCGGCGACCAGGCCGAGCGTGGCCACGGCACTGCGGACGATCTCCTGCGCCATGAACTCGCTGGTCAGGATCTCGGTGGTGTCCCGGCCGCCGGCGACCAGCAGCAGGAGCAGCGGCAGCGAGGCACCGGCGTAGGCCAGGACGATGGTGTTGACGGTGGAGGCGATGTGCGCCCGGCCGACCCGGGTGGCCGCCTGGTAGAGCTGCCGTCGGCTCAGCGCCGGGTTGGCCCGGGCGAGTTCGCCCACCGTCGCCGCCTGCGTGACCGTGACGTCGTCGAGCACCCCGAGGGAGCCGATGATGATCCCGGCCAGCAGCAGGCCGTGGAGGTCCACGTCGGCGTCGAGGAACGACAGCGTGGTGGCGTCCTCGCTGCCGAAACCGGTCAGGTGCGTGACACCGATCGCCACCGTGCCGAGCACGCCGGTGAGCAGCAGACTCCCGAGGGTACCGAGGACCGCGACGGAGGTCTGCGTGGTCACGCCGTGGGTGAGGTAGAGGACCACGAACATGATCAGCGCGGCGCCGGTGACGGCGACCATCAGTGGCGGACTGCCGTCGAGGATGGCGGGCAGGATGAAGGTGAGCAGGATGGTGAAGCTCGCGGCGAGTCCGGCCAGGGCGGCCAGGCCGCGCAGGCGGCCGAACGCGACGATGGCGACCGCGAAGGCGACGACGAGCCAGACCAGCGGGCGGCCGCGTTGCTGGTCGGCGATGCTGTAGCTGCTCACCGTGGGATCCGCCGGGTCGGTGAGCTGGACCAGGACGACCTCGTCGCCGACCGCGACCTCGGGGGCACCGGGGCCGGACGGGATCGACGTCTCGATCTCCCGGCCGGCGTCCGGACCGTCCTCGACCCGGACGCCGACCCTGCCGCACGGTTCGTGCGTGTCGGCCTCCGGGACGTCCGGCAGTTCCGGACACGGTTCGAGAACGACCCGGGTGACCGTGCCGTGGTGGCGCGGCACCGGCTCGGTCTCCTCCCGGGCCGGCGGCCGTCCGGGCCAGAGCAGCAGCGTCGCGACGCAGGTGGCGACGAACAGGGGGACCACCGTGGCGACCAGGATCTTCCTCAGACGGGGCGGCGCCGGAGGTGTGACGAGGTGGTGGTCGCCGCCCATGCGGGGAACTCCTTCGGCCCGGTTCGGTTCGGTTTGGTCCGGTGCTGATTGTGCCCACCGCGGCCGGAACCACCGGTCACCGCGGTCGGGGCGCGGCGCGGGAGCACGGCCGTCGCCGTGGCGGCTCGGTCGGGCCGGGGCGGCGCGTCGTCGGGCCGGACCGGGTGGGGCGCCCCGGCGGCGGATGGGGGACCCGGGGGCGTCCGGCGGTGCCCCCGGTGGGATTCGAACCCACACTGTCGACTTTTTGAGAATCGCGCCTCTGCCGTTGGGCTACAGGGGCCTGGCGTTGATCAGACTACCCACTACGCTGATGTCGGTGACACCCGGCTGGGCTGGTGTCGGAGAAGGATGTAGTTGGGGGTAGGGGCTCGTGGCCGACGTGCAGGCTGGTGCCGAGCGCAGGCGGGTGCTGATCGCCGAGGACGAGGCGCTCATCCGGCTGGACCTGGCAGAGATGCTGGTCGAGGAGGGCTACGACGTCGTGGGGGAGGCGGGCGACGGCGAGACCGCGGTGCGCCTGGCCGAGGAGTTGAAGCCCGACCTGGTCATCCTCGACATCAAGATGCCGATCATGGACGGGCTGGCCGCGGCGGAGCGGATCGCCGGCGGTCGGATCGCCCCGGTCGTCATCCTGACCGCGTTCAGCCAGCGTGACCTCGTCGAGCGGGCCCGGGCGGCCGGAGCGATGGCCTACCTGGTCAAGCCGTTCCAGAAGAGCGACCTCGTGCCGGCGATCGAGATCGCGCTGTCGCGCTACTCGGAGATCGCCGCCCTGGAGGCCGAGGTCGCCGGGCTGACCGACCGGCTGGAGATCCGCAAGCTCGTCGAGCGTGCCAAGGGCATCCTGATGACGACGTACGGCATGACCGAGCCGCAGGCCTTCAAGTGGATCCAGCGCACCGCGATGGACCACCGGATGACCATGAAGGAGGTCGCCGAGCGGATCCTGGCGGAGGAGGCCGGCACCGGGACCACCTCGGCCGGCTGACGCGCCGCGGAATCCCCCCTGCGGTCGGGCGTGCTCCCCGGGATCCGTGCCGCCGCCGCGGTCGCCGCGCTGACCGCGCTGACGGTGGCCGGCTGTCACCGACCGGCACCGGGACAGGGCCAGGGCGCCGGACCGGATCCGACGTGGGTGGCGTTGCCACCGCCCGCGCCGGACGGCGACACCGGCCGGGTGTCGGTGCGGCAGGTGGTGTACTGCGGAGGCCACTGGGTCCTGGTGGGTGCCGAGGTCGCCGCCGACGGCGCCACCCGGCCGATGGCGTGGCGCAGCCCCGACGGTCGGTCCTGGCAGCCGTTCGTCGTGCGGGCCGACAGCCACTACGGACGGGCCGCGGTGCTGTACACCGCGGCCTGCCGCGACGGCCTCCTGGCGGCGCTCGGCGCGCGGAGCGGGGGCGTACACGGCAATCCCCGGGTCACCGGCTGGCGGCAGACCGGGGACCGGACCCTGACCGAGGTACCCGCACCGTTCGAGCTGTTCGGCGGCCCGACGGCGGCGAGCGTCGGCCGGATCACCGCCGGCCCGGCCGGCTGGTTGATCGTCGGCAACCGGGTCAGCGGCGCCGCCGTCTGGCGGGCGACGGACCCCGCCGACGTCGACCTCGTCGAGGCCGCGCCCGGGCTCGCCAGTGACGCACAGGGCCGCACCTGGGCCCACGACGCCGTCGCCGGGCCGGACGGCTGGCTGGTCGTCGGTGGGATCGGGCGGACCGGTCGGCCCGAGCGGGACCCACTGGCCTGGGTCTCCCGGGACGGGCTGTCCTGGCAGCGGCGCGAGGTGCCCGGCGTGACCGGGTACGACGAACTCCAGCGTGTGGTCGTCGTCGACGGACACCCGGTGGCGGTCGGACCGCGGGGCGCGACGTTCGGCGTCTGGCGTGACGAGGGTCGGGGTTGGGCCCAGGTGGGTCACTTCGGCCGGATCGGCGGCGGTGCCGGCAGCGTCGCCGACCTCGCCGTACTCGACGGGGAACTCTGGGCGGCGGTCTCGGACGGTGAACGTCACCGTTTCTGGGTCTCCCGGGACGCGGGCGGGTCCTGGCGGGAACCGCCGGGGCCGGCGGCGGAGCTGCCCTCCGGCGGGGGACGGACGGTCGCGCTCGCCGCCCACGATCACCGTTTGTTGGTCGCCGTCGACGACGGGACGGGCCCGCGGTTGTGGTGGGCGTGGACGCCGGATCGGTAACGACCGAGGTCGGAGGCACTGCTGCCGTGCGTACCGGGATGTGCGGCCCTCCGCCGGGCGCCGCGCTCTTACAGCCGGTGGGGCCGGTCGGCCACGCCGTGTAACGTTTAGGTCAACGCGCTCGCACGGGTCTATCGGCGCCACCGGCCGGTGAGATAACGTCCGGCCCCAGACCGCGACGACGGTCTGGTTCAACCATCCCGCGACAACTTGCCAATGGCCAATTGGCAACGGGTGGTTTGGGCCTTCGGACGGAGGAGGGTTCGAGCCTTGAGGCAGAGGTTGGCACGCGTACTCGGTGGCGTTGCCCTGGTGGCGCTTGTCGCTGGTGGAGCGGCCTGCTCCGGCGGCGGGGACGATGCTGCCGATGGCGCCTGCGGCTACAAAATCGCCTTTTTCGGCGCGCTGACGGGTTCGTCCGCGGCGCTCGGTATCAACGAGAACAACGGCGTGAAACTCGCCGTCGATCAGTACAACAAGGCCAACCCGGACTGCAAGGTCGAGCTGGTGGAGCTCGATTCGCAGGGCAGCCCGGACCAGGCGCCGCAGCTGGCCCAGCGGGCGATCGACGACGAGAAGATCCTGGGTATCGTCGGCCCGGCCTACTCCGGTGAGTCCGAGGCGGCGAACCCGCTGTTCGCCGAGGCCGGCCTGGTGCACATCACGCCCTCCGCCACCCGGCCGAGCCTGGCCGACCAGGGCTGGAAGACGTTCTTCCGGGTGGTCGGCAACGACCTGAGCCAGGGCCCGGCGGCCGGCCAGTACATCAAGAACGTGCTCAAGTCCGACAAGGTCTTCGTCATCGACGACCAGTCCGCGTACGGCGCGGGCCTGGCCGACGAGGTCAAGAAGGTGCTCGGTCCCGCGGTCGTCGGCTCCGACAAGGTGCAGGGCGAGGGGAAGCAGAGCGACTTCTCCGGTGTCGTGACGAAGGTGAAGAACTCCGGTGCGACCGCCGTCTTCTACGGCGGCTACTACCAGGAGGCCGGACTGATCCGTAAGCAGCTCACCAACGCGGGCGTGACGGCGCCGCTGGTCGCCGGCGACGGTGTCAACGACCCGGCCTACATCACCACCGCCGGCCAGGCGGCGGCCGAGGGCACCATCCTCACCTGCCCGTGCCAGCCGGCCACCGCGGCCCGGGGCAGCTTCGTCAGCGACTTCAAGGCGCTGAACGGCAGCGAACCGGGCACCTACAGCGACACCGCGTACGACGCGGCGAACATCCTGCTCGCCGGGATCAAGGCCGGTAAGAAGACCCGTGCCGACCTGCTGGAGTTCGTCCGGGGCTACACGGGCGAGGGCGTCGCGGCGAGCTACAAGTTCACCGACAAGGGCGAGCTCGACCCCGCCCAGGTCAAGGTCTGGGCGTACAAGGTCCAGGGCGGCCAGGTCGTGCCGGATCAGGAAATCCCGAAGGCCTGACCCGTTTGTTTGCTGACGATCCCGGGTGCGGCCGACAGCGACCGTGCCCGGCCGCACCCGGGATCGCCCCAAGCCAAACCTGGAGCACGATCCGGTGGACTTCGACGGACTGTTCTCCCACTTCGGAGAACTCACCACGACGGGCCTGGCCCAGGGTGCCATCTACGCCTTGGTCGCGCTTGGCTACACCCTGGTTTACGGCGTCCTGAGACTCATCAACTTCGCGCACTCCGAGGTCTTCATCTCGGGTGCCTTCGCAGCCATCTGGACCTGGGGCGTTCTGGGTCTCAACCAGGACTCCGAGGTCAGTGGGCTCGGCTCGATAGTGCTGTACCTTCTGATCGCCATGGTGGTGGCGGCGTTGGCCTCGGCGCTGACCGCCACCGTGATCGAGCGGATCGCCTACCGGCCGCTGCGTCGGCACAACGCGCCACCGCTGGCATTCCTGATCACCGCCATCGGCGCCTCGATCGCCATCTCCGAAGCCTTCGGCATCTTCACCCGCCGGCTGCCGCAGGGGGTGCCGAACCTGGTCAGCAACGAGCCGCTGTTCCACATCGCCGGAACACCGGTCCGGATCATGGAGGTGCTGATCATCGGCGCGGCGTTGGCGATGATGGTCGGCCTTGACATCTTCATCAACCGCACCCGACTCGGGCGGGGCATCCGGGCGGTGGCGCAGGACCCGGACACCGCGGCGCTGATGGGCGTCAACCGGGACCGCACCATCCTGCTGGTGTTCATCGCCGGTGGAACCATGGCCGGGGTCGCCGGGATGCTGTACGACATCCGGATCGGCGCGCTGACCTACAGCGTCGGGTTCCTGCTGGGCCTCAAGGCGTTCACCGCGGCGGTCCTCGGAGGTATCGGCAACCTGCGGGGCGCCCTGCTCGGCGGGCTGTTGCTCGGCCTGGTGGAGAACTACGCCTCGGGCCTGTTGGGTACGCAGTGGAAGGACTTCGCCGCCTTCGTGGTGCTGGTCGTGCTGCTGATGTTCCGGCCGACCGGGCTGCTCGGCGAGTCGCTGGGGAGGGCGCGGGCGTGAGCGGGCGGAGCGGATGGACCATCCCGTCCAGCGCGACCGGGCTGTGGCACGGCGCCGGGCGAAGTGGAGCAGAGGCATGAGCGGCATCACGGAACGAATTCGAACCTTCCGGCAGGCTGCCGGTGACCGGTGGCGGGCCGCGCCGCGCTGGGTGCGGTGGGCGGTGCTCGCCGCGGTGATCGTTTTCTTCTACGCCCTGCCGAACAAGGAGTTCTACCAGTACCTCGGGCCGATCCCGACCACCGAGTCCAACTTCGGCCAGGTGCTGTTCACGGTCTCCATCTACGTCCTGCTGGCGGTGGGGCTCAACGTCGTGGTCGGCTTCGCCGGCCTGCTGGACCTCGGCTACTTCGGGTTCTTCGCGGTCGGTGCCTACACCGTGGCGGTGCTGACCTCGCCGAGCAGCGACATCAAGACCCTGTGGCCCTGGCTGGCCGTGGTGCCGATAGCGATCGCGCTGACGACGGTCTCCGGCGTCGCGCTCGGTACCCCGACCCTGCGGTTGCGCGGCGACTACCTGGCGATCGTCACCCTCGGCTTCGCCGAGATGATCCGGATCGCCGCGACGAGTTCCTCGTTCCTGAAGGGACAGCGGGGGTTCAACCAGATCCCGCACCCGCCCGGCCACTACGCCGACGGTCGGCCCATCTTCGGTGTGCTGGACCCCCGCCCGTACTACTGGTTGGTGTTGACCCTGATCCTGCTCGTGGTGTTCGGGGTGCGGAACCTGACCCACAGCCGGGTAGGCCGGGCCTGGGTGTCGATCCGGGAGGACGAGGACGCGGCGCAGCTGATGGGGGTGCCGACGTTCAAGTTCAAGTTGTGGGCGTTCGCCATCGGGGCGGCCATCGGTGGCCTGGCCGGGGCGCTCTACGCGGGCAAGCAGAACTTCGTCAACTCGCAGAACTTCGAGCTGCTCAACTCGATCATCATCCTGGCCGCGGTGATCCTCGGCGGCTCCGGCAACATCGTGGGCGCGATCGTCGGCGGCGGCCTGGTGGCGTACCTGATCGAGCGGTTCCGCGGCATCGAGGTGTTCGGTGTCGAGCTGTACGAGTTCCGTTTCCTCGCCTTCGGCGTGATCCTCATCATCATGATGATCTTCCGTCCGCAGGGCCTCATCCCGAGCCGCCGACGGGCGGCGGAGCTCAAGGACCGACGCAAGGAGGTGATCGTCGGTGGCTGAGACGGGGCAGAGGCCGGTGGTGCCGGCGCAGGCCGGCCCGGCCGCTCCGCAGGGCGCGCCGACCGTCGGGCACACGACGGGGGTCGGTCGTGAGCCGCTGCTCGAGGTGGACAACGTCACCCTGCGCTTCGGTGGTGTGGTGGCGCTGGACAGGGTCAACTTCACCCTGTACAAGGGCGAGATCCTGGGTCTGATCGGCCCGAACGGCGCCGGCAAGACCACCTGCTTCAACGCGATGACCGGCATCTACCGCCCGAGCGAGGGGGAGATCCGGTTCCGGGGCGAGCGGATCACCGGGAAGAAGCGCCACCAGATCACCCGGATGGGCATGGCCCGGACGTTCCAGAATATCCGTCTTTTCCCGGACATGACCGCCGCGGAGAACGTCCAGGTCGGAGCGGATGCCCACCACCGGACCAGCGTGATCTCCGCGCTGTTCCGGCTGCCCCGGCACTGGCGGGAGGAGCGTGACGGCCGGGAGAAGGCCGAGCGGTTGCTGGACTTCGTCGGTATCCGGCACCGGATGCACGAGATGGCCCGCAACCTGTCGTACGGCGAGCAGCGCCGGTTGGAGATCGCCCGTGCGCTCGCCACCGATCCGGTACTGCTGTGCCTGGACGAGCCGGCGGCGGGCTTCAACCCCGCGGAGAAGGAGGAACTGCTCCAGCTCATCCGCAAGATCCGGGACGAGGGCATCACGGTACTGCTGATCGAGCACGACATGCGCCTCGTCATGGGCGTGACCGACCGGATCGTCGTGCTGGAGTTCGGAAAGAAGATCGCTGAAGGGCTCCCCGCCGAGGTTCGTGAGGACCCACGGGTGATCGCCGCCTACCTCGGAGTGCCGGAAGATGCTGCTTGAGCTCGAGAACGTCAGCCTTCACTACGGGCGCATCCAGGCGTTGCACGGGATCAGTCTCACCGTCGACCAGGGTGAGATCGTGGCCCTGATCGGCGCGAACGGTGCCGGCAAGACCACGACGATGCGGGCGATCTCCGGCATCCGGCCGATCTCCGCGGGGCGGATCCGCTTCGACGGCGAGGACATCTCCCGGCTGCGGGCGGACCTGCGGGTCCGGCGAGGACTCTGCCAGGCGCCGGAAGGGCGGGGCATCTTCCCCGGGATGACCGTCATGGAGAACCTGGAGATGGGTGCCTACACCCGGCAGGACCGGGCCGAGGTGGCCCGGGACCTGGACCGGGTGCTGGAGCTCTTCCCCCGGCTCGCCGAGCGGCGCAAGCAGCCCGGTGGCACCCTCTCCGGCGGTGAGCAGCAGATGCTCGCCGTCGGCCGGGCCCTGATGAGCCGGCCGAAGCTCCTGCTGCTCGACGAGCCCTCGATGGGGTTGGCGCCGATGCTGATCCAGCAGATCTTCTCGATCATCACGGAGATCAACTCCCGGGGCACCACGATCCTGCTCGTCGAGCAGAACGCCCAGCAGGCGCTGGCTCGGGCGCACCGGGCGTACGTGCTGGAGACCGGGCGGATCGTCAAGAGCGGCACCGGTGCCGAGCTGCTGCACGACCCCGCGGTGAAAGAGGCGTACCTGGGGGTGGCCTAGCCGGCCTCGCCCGTTTGGTAACCAGGAGGAGTTCATGTTTTCGACCATGAGAGGCCGGCGCGGTGCGGTGCTCGGCGTCGCCGGAGCCGCACTGCTCGGCCTGTCCCTTGCCGCCTGTGGTGAGCAGGAGAGCGCCGAGACCCCGGGCGCCGGCCCGTCGGTGTCCGCGTCGGTGGACGCGGACCTCGCGGCCAGGGTGCCGGACGCGATCAAGGCCGACGGCAAGATCGTTGTTGGCACCGACTCGTCGTACGCCCCGGCGGAGTTCCTCGACACCGACGGCAAGACCGTGGTCGGCTTCGATGTCGAACTCTTCACCGCCGTCGCCGCCAAGCTCGGGCTGAAGGCCGAGTTCGTGTCGGCGAACTTCGGCGACATCATCACCGGGGTCAACTCCGGCAAGTACGAGGTCGGCGTCTCGTCGTTCACCATCAACGAGGAGCGCAAGGCCCAGGCCAACATGGTCAGCTACTACGAGGTCGGCACCCAGTGGGTGACCCGGAAGGGCAACCCGGCCGGGGTGACGCTGGACAACGCCTGCGGCAAGAAGATCGCCGTGCAGAAGGACACCGTCCAGGTCGACGACATCCAGGCGCGCTCGAAGGCGTGCACCGACGCGGGCAAGCCGGCGATCGTCATCGACCAGTTCCCGGGTCAGGACGCGGCGACCGCCGCGGTGGTGTCCGGCAAGGACGACGCCATGCTCGCCGACTACCCGGTCGGGGCGTACGCGGTCACCCAGTCCAACGGCCAGCTCGAGCTGCTGGACAAGATGTACGACGCCGCCCCGTACGGCTACGTGGTCGCCAAGGACCAGCTGGCCTTCGCCGAGGCGGTGCGGGACGCGACCAAGGCGCTGATCGCGGACGGGACCTACCGGGCGGTGCTGGAGAAGTGGCAGGTCGCCGACGGGGCGATCACCGAGCCGGCGATCAACCCGTGAGATGACCGCCGAGGAAACCGCCACGGAGCGGGCACGGCCGGAGCCGATCAAGGCCGTGCCCGTCCGTCACCCCGGACGGTGGGTGGCCGTCGCGGTGCTGGCCGTGCTGGCCGCGATGTTCCTGCACGTGCTGCTCACCAACGACGCGTTCCAGTGGTCGTTCATGATCGACCACATGTTCCGGCCGCCGATCATCGACGGTCTGGTCCGCGGAACGGTGCTCATGACGGTCAGCGCGATGCTGATCGGGGTGGCACTCGGGGTGGTGGTCGCGATCATGCGCCTGTCGCCCAACCCGATCCTGCGTTCCGTCGCCTGGCTCTACACGTGGTTCTTCCGCGCGGTACCCCGGTTGGTGCTGCTGGCCGTCTTCGGCAACATCGGCATCCTGTGGAACCGCATCGAGTTCGGGGTGCCCTTCGACACCCACATCGGGAAGCTGTTCGGCATCGACGGTCTTGAGCTGCGGCTGTTCGGCTTCGACTCGCGGGACCTGCTGAGCGGATTCATGGCCGGGCTGCTCGGGCTGGCGCTCTCCGAGGCCGCCTACATGGCCGAGATCGTCCGCGCCGGCATCCAGTCGGTGGACCCCGGGCAGACCGAGGCGGCCGGGGCGCTGGGCATGACCCGGGCCCAGACGTTGCGCCGGGTGGTGCTGCCGCAGGCGATGCGGGTGATCATCCCGCCCACCGGCAACGAGACCATCGCGATGCTCAAGGACACGTCACTGCTGATGTACGTGCCGGTCAGCATGGAGCTGTTCTTCCAGCTCGACGCGGTGGGCAAGCGGACCTTCCAGATCTTCCCGATGTACGTCGCCGCCTGCCTGTGGTACCTGCTGCTGACCAGCGTCCTGCTGGTGGGCCAGTACTTCCTGGAGCGGCACTTCGGCAGGGGCTACGGCCGGACCGGTCCGGCCCGGTTCCGACTGCGTGGCGCCGCCCCGGCCGGCGACGGCGGCGGGGCCAGGGACACGGAGGCGATCCCATGACCGGTGCGACGATCCCGGCCCAGGCGGCGCGGCCGGCGGCCGCCCCGAAGGTGATGGTGCGGGCCGAGAACGTGCACAAGTCCTACGGCCACGTGGAGGTGCTGCGCGGGGTCGACCTCGAGGTGCGCTCCGGCGAGGTCTGCTGTGTGCTCGGCCCGTCCGGGTCGGGGAAGTCGACCTTCCTCCGCTGCATCAACCACCTCGAGAAGATCAACGCCGGCCGGATCTGGGTCGACGGCGAGCTCATCGGGTACCGCGAGCGCGGCGGCAAGCTGTACGAGCTGCGGGAGAAGGAGGTCGTGGCGCAGCGCCGGTCGATCGGCATGGTGTTCCAGCGGTTCAACCTCTTCCCGCACATGACGGTGCTGGAGAACGTGATCGAGGCGCCGGTACGGGTCCGCCGGGAACCCCGCGCCGTGGCCCGCGAACGGGGGGTCGAACTGCTCGACCGGGTCGGCCTGGCCGCCAAGCTCGACGCCTATCCCGGGCAGCTCTCCGGTGGCCAGCAGCAGCGCGTGGCGATCGCCCGGGCGTTGGCCATGCAGCCGAAGGTGATGCTCTTCGACGAGCCGACCAGCGCGCTGGACCCGGAACTGGTCGGCGAGGTCCTGGACGTGATGAAGGGCCTGGCCCGGGACGGAATGACCATGATCGTGGTGACCCACGAGATCGGTTTCGCCCGCGAGGTGGGCGACCTGCTGGTCTTCATGGACGGTGGCGTGGTGGTGGAGTCCGGGCCTCCCCGCGAGGTCATCGCCAGTCCGCGGCACGCGCGGACCCGGGCGTTCCTCGCCAAGGTGCTGTGACCGTGCGTCGGGCCCGGCGTGGGCGCCGGGCCCGACGGGTTCCGGTTCCGGGTCTGTCGGTGTCGGCGACTAGAGTCGCCTATCGTGACAGCCTCAACGCCGCGCCTGCTCCTGCTCGACGGCCACTCCCTGGCCTACCGGGCCTTCTTCGCCCTGCCGGTCGAGAACTTCTCCACCACCACGGGGCAGCCGACCAACGCGGTGTACGGCTTCACCTCCATGTTGATCAACGTGCTGCGGGACGAGCAGCCGACGCACATCGCCGTCGCCTTCGACGTCTCCCGCCGCTCCTTCCGCACCGAGCGCTACGCGGACTACAAGGCCGGCCGCAGCGAGACCCCGGCCGAGTTCGCCAGCCAGGTCAGCCTGGTCAGGGAGGTCCTCGCGGCCCTGCGGATCCCGGTGGTGGACAAGGAGGGCTACGAGGCGGACGACGTCATCGCCACCCTCGCCTGCCAGGCCCGTGACCAGGGCATGACGGTGCTGATCTGCACCGGGGACCGGGACGTCTTCCAGCTCGTCGACGACCGGATCACCGTGCTCTACCCCCGCAAGGGGGTCTCCGACCTGGCCCGGATGGACGCGGCGGCGGTCACCGAGCGGTACGGCGTCGGCCCCGAGCGCTACCGCGACCTGGCGGCGCTGGTCGGTGAGACCAGCGACAACCTGCCGGGGGTGCCCGGCGTCGGCCCGAAGACCGCGGCGAAGTGGATCAACCAGTACGGCGGCGTCGAGGGCGTGGTGGCCCGGGCCGACGAGATCAGGGGTAAGGCCGGGGAGAACCTGCGGGCGCGGCTTTCCGACGTCATCCGCAACTACGAGCTCAACCGTCTGGTCTCCGACCTGGAGCTGCCGCTGGGACCGGAGGACACCCGCTGGCCCGGCTGGGACCGGGAGGCCGTGCACCGGATCTTCGACGCCCTGGAGTTCCGCGTCCTGCGGGACCGGCTCTACCAGTACCTGGAGTCGGCGGAGCCGGAGGCCGAGGCCGGGTTCGACCTGGACGGGCGGATCCTCGGGGTCGGCGAGGTGGCGGGCTGGCTGGCCGAACACGTCCCGGCGGGCACCCCGGTCGGGGTGGCCGTGGCCGGCACCTTCGGCCGGGGGACGGGGGCGCTGACCGGGGTGGCGCTGGCCACCGCGACCGGTGCCGCCGGTTGGTTCGATCCCGCCGCGCTGGATCCGGCCGACGAGGCGGCGGTGGCGGCCTGGCTCGCCGACCCGTCCCGGCCCAAGGTGCTGCACGACAGCAAGCCGGCGCGGCTGGCGTTCGCGGCGCACGGCTGGACGCTGCGCGGGGTCACCCGGGACACCGCGCTCGCCGCCTACCTGGCCCGCCCGGACCAGCGTTCGTACGACCTGACCGACCTGGCCCTGCGGTACCTGCACCGGGAGCTGCGGGTCGACACCCCCGACACCGGGCAGCTCACCTTCGAGGGGATGGGCAACGACGGCGAGGTCGAGCAGAACCTGATGCTGCGAGCCCGCGCCACCCTGGATCTCGTGGACGCGCTCGCCGGCGAGCTGTCCCGGGACGGCGAGCGGTCGACCCGGCTCCTCGCCGAGGTGGAGCTGCCGCTGGTCGAGGTCCTCGCCGCCATGGAGCGGACCGGCATCGCCGCCGACACCGACTACCTGTCGGAGTTGGAGGCGCACTTCGCGGGTGAGGTCAAGGCGGTGGCCCAGGCCGCGTACGAGGTGGTCGGCCGGGAGTTCAACCTCGGCTCCCCGAAGCAGTTGCAGGAGATCCTCTTCACCGAGCTGGGACTGCCCAAGACCAAGAAGATCAAGACCGGTTACACGACCGACGCCGAGGCCCTGCAGTGGCTGTACGCCCAGAATCCCCACCCGCTGCTGGAGCACCTGCTGCGGCACCGGGACGTGGCCCGGCTCAAGTCGACCGTCGACGGGCTGCTCAAGTCGGTCTCCGACGACGGCCGGATCCACACCACCTTCCACCAGACGGTGGCGGCGACCGGCCGTCTCTCCTCGACCGACCCCAACCTGCAGAACATCCCCATCCGCACCGAGGAGGGCCGGCGGATCCGCCGGGCGTTCGTGGTGGGGCCGGGCTACGAGTGCCTGCTCACCGCCGACTACAGCCAGATCGAGATGCGGATCATGGCGCACCTGTCCGGCGACGCGGCACTGATCGAGGCGTTCCACTCGGGTGCCGACTTCCACGCGGCGACCGCGTCCTCGGTCTTCCGGGTGCCGGTGGCCGAGGTCACCGGTGACCAGCGGCGCAAGATCAAGGCGATGAACTACGGCCTGGCGTACGGCCTGAGCGCGTACGGCCTCGGCCAGCAGCTCGGTATCCCGGCCGACGAGGCGCGGGAGCTGATGGAGGAGTACTTCAGCCGGTTCGGCGGGGTCCGCGACTACCTCCAGTCGGTGGTGAAGCGGGCGGCGCTCGACGGCTACACCGAGACCATCCTCGGCCGCCGGCGGTACCTGCCCGACCTGGTCAGTGACAACCGGCAACGGCGTGAGATGGCCGAGCGGATGGCACTCAACGCCCCGATCCAGGGCTCGGCGGCGGACATCATCAAGGTGGCGATGCTGCGCATCGACACCGCGCTGCGTGAGGCCGGGCTGCGGTCCCGGATGCTGCTGCAGGTCCACGACGAGCTCGTCTTCGAGGTCGCCCCGGGCGAGCGCGCGGTGCTGGAGGAGCTGGTCCGCCGGGAGATGGGGGGCGCCTATCCGCTGTCGGTGCCGCTGGAGGTCTCGGTCGGCGTCGGACCGGACTGGAACAGCGCCGGCCACTGACCCCCGCGTCCGCCGCCGGTCGGGGCGGTCGGCCGTGCGGCGCCGGTCAGGACCGCCGGCCCCGCCGCGTCGACCGGGGGGCGGCCCGGCGCCGCTCCAGCGCCCTGCGGGACGGCCCTCCGGGGGGCGGGAGTGGCCCCTTCAACGGGTCGTGGCCCCAGTTCATCAGGGAGTACCGCCAGCGGGTGTCCCGGACGTCCCCGGCCGGCCGCTGGGCCATGTGGCGGCGGACGTACCCGATGACCTTGCGCATGTGGGCGAGGTCGCGTTCGGTGAACTGGTCGGTCCGCTTGCGCAGCAGGTCGACGATGCGGCGTCCGGACCGGTGGCCGACCGACTCGCCGCCGTCGCGGTGCCAGCCGACCGCCTTGGAGTCGTCGCTGTCCAGCCACCGCCGCAGCTCGCCGGGACTCATGTTGACCGCGTCCCGGAACTCCCGGACCACGTCGCGTCCGTCGTCGCGGCTACTCATCGTGGAGCGCCTCCGGTCTGTGCACCGCCTCGCGTCCGTCGTCGGTCCGGACCAGGTACTGCGGATTCTCCCTCGACGCGGCGACCGTCCGTTTGGCGGCGTACGTCCGTTCGGTGATCTCCTCCCGGACCGTGCCGTGCGCGCGGGAACCGTGGCTGCGCCAGCTGACCCGGTCGCCCCTGTGCAGCTTCCTCCGCTCCGGCATACCGGGGCCTACCCGCGGTCCGGCCGGGGGAAACCGGGCGGGCACGGGGTGGTCCCGGCGGTCGGTGAACGCCACCGGGAACGGGTGCCCCACCTTCGGGTGGTCGGCGGTCCCGGCGAGCGGCTCGTACCTCCGGCGGCCGCCGGGCCGCCATGGGGATGGGGACCTACGCCGGCCCGTGGCGTGGCTTGTCGCAGACGAAGATGGCGGTGCCGGGGAAGAGCCTGCCGCGCAGCGGGCTCCACTGCCCCCAGATCCGGTCGTGCCCGTCCGGCCACTCCGGCTCGATCAGGTCGCGCAGCACGAAGCCGGCGCCGACGATCTCCCGTACCCGGTCGCCGAGCGTGCGGTGCTGCTCGACGTAGGTCGGCACCCCGGTGGGGTCCTGTTCGACGTAGGGGCGGCGGTCGAAGTAGGAGTGGACCGCCTTCAGGCCCCCCTCGCCCGGGTCGTCGAGGAAGATCCACCGTATCGGGTGGGTGATCGAGAACACCCACCGGCCGCCGGGGCGGAGCACCCGGTACACCTCGCGCAGCGCCGCCGCCGAGTCGGCCACGAACGGGATGGCGCCGAACGCCGTGCAGACGATGTCGAACGTCTCCGCGCCGAACGGCAGTGCCAGGGCGTCGGCCTGGACCAGTGGCACGCGTACCCCGGAGGTCGTGGCGGCGCGCACGGCGTGCCGCAGCATGCCCGCGGAGAGGTCCAGCCCCACCGGGTGGGCCCCCTGGGTGGCCAGCCAGCGGGCGGCGGCGGCCGCCCCGCAGCCGAGTTCGAGGACGCGCCGGCCCCGCAGGTCGCCGAGGAGCCGGGCGTCGGCCTCACGCAGCCCCTCCGGACACCAGACGAAGTCCACCTCGCCCAGGAACGCGCCGTGTTCGGCCTGGTAGGCGTCGGCGTCCTGGTCCCACCACCGGCGGCTGGCCCGACGGCTCTCGGCGTCGGTCACCGGGCGACGGAGCACCTCGACGGGCGGGTCCTCATCCGTCGAGCTGTCGACCGGGCCGGGGGGCGGTGCAACCGATCGGGGGTCAACGTGCACCCCGTCACGCTAGCGCCCAACCGCCCGGATCGCTCCGGCGGGCGGTGGGGTACCGTCTAGCAGAGGTGATCCGGGCAGCCTCCGGGCGTGCCCCGGCGGCGGCTCTTCCCGAGCAGTGGACGACGGATCTCACCACGTGCGGGGAGGGCTTGCATGCTGTGGTAATGCGCACGGTAAGCTGTTCGATGCGCTCGCGGATCGTGTGCCTCGGCAGGGAGCAGGCTCGCGGTCGGCGGACACCGCGCGACGACCGGACACGGTCGTCCGGGGTGGCCGACGACGGGTCCGCGGGCGCAGACGGGTCACCGCGACACGAACCTGCTGTGACATCCATCCGACCGGAGCAACCGCCCACATGACGAGCAGCATCGAGGCCACCTCGAGCGCCACCAAGGTCACCGTCGACGACCTCGGTTCCGAGGAAGCGTTCCTCGCCGCGATCGACGAGACCATCAAGTACTTCAACGACGGCGACATTGTCGAAGGCACCGTCGTCAAGGTCGATCGGGACGAGGTCCTGCTCGACATCGGCTACAAGACCGAGGGTGTCATCCCCTCGCGCGAGTTGTCGATCAAGCATGACGTGGACCCCGCCGAGGTGGTGTCGGTCGGTGATCACATCGAAGCCCTTGTCCTCCAGAAGGAGGACAAGGAGGGCCGCCTGATCCTCTCGAAGAAGCGGGCCCAGTACGAGCGGGCCTGGGGCACGATCGAGAAGATCAAGGAGGAGGACGGCGTCGTCCGCGGCTCCGTCATCGAGGTGGTCAAGGGCGGCCTCATCCTCGACATCGGCCTGCGCGGCTTCCTTCCCGCCTCCCTGGTGGAGATGCGCCGGGTGCGGGACCTCCAGCCGTACGTCGGACGCGAGCTCGAAGCCAAGATCATCGAGCTGGACAAGAACCGCAACAACGTGGTGCTGTCCCGCCGGGCCTGGCTCGAGCAGACCCAGTCCGAGGTGCGTACCGAGTTCCTTCACAAGCTGCAGAAGGGCCAGGTCCGCAAGGGCGTCGTCTCGTCGATCGTCAACTTCGGTGCCTTCGTCGACCTCGGCGGCGTGGACGGCCTGGTGCACGTCTCCGAGCTCTCCTGGAAGCACATCGACCACCCGTCCGAGGTGGTCGAGGTCGGCCAGGAGGTCGAGGTCGAGGTCCTTGACGTCGACCTGGACCGCGAGCGGGTCTCGCTGTCGCTGAAGGCGACCCAGGAGGACCCGTGGCGGCAGTTCGCGCGGACCCACGCGATCCAGCAGATCGTGCCCGGCAAGGTCACCAAGCTGGTGCCGTTCGGTGCCTTCGTGCGCGTCGACGACGGCATCGAGGGTCTGGTCCACATCTCCGAGCTCGCCGAGCGGCACGTGGAGATCCCGGAGCAGGTCGTCCAGGTCGGCTCCGAGGTCATGGTCAAGGTCATCGACATCGACCTGGAGCGCCGGCGGATCTCGCTGTCGCTCAAGCAGGCCAACGAGGGCTTCATCGAGGGCGAGGAGAACTTCGACCCCACCCTCTACGGCATGACCGCGAACTACGACGCCGAGGGCAACTACATCTACCCCGAAGGCTTCGACCCGGAGACCGGGGAGTGGCTGGAGGGCTACGAGGAGCAGCGGGAGGCCTGGGAGCGGCAGTACGCCGAGGCGCGGCAGCGCTGGGAGGCGCACACCAGGCAGGTGCAGCAGTCGCGCGCCCTCGAGGCCGAGGCGGCGGCGAACGCAGCGGGCGGTGCGTCGGCCGGCACCGGGGCTCGCCAGGCCGAGCAGCCGTCCGGCACCCTGGCCACCGACGAGGCCCTCGCCGCGCTGCGCGAGAAGCTCGCCGGCGGCAAGTAGACCCGACACCGCCCGGCGGCCCACAACCCGGGCAGTACGCCACAGGACCAGGCCCGTCTTCCGGCACCCATCTCCCACCGGGTGCCCGGGAGGCGGGCCTGACGCCGTCTGGTTGACTAGGGCCGTGCTGATGATCGGACTGACCGGCGGCATCGGATCCGGCAAGAGCGTGGTCGCGGCCCGGCTGGCCCACCACGGCGCGGTGGTGATCGACGCCGACCGGCTCGCCCGGGAGGTGGTCGAGCCGGGCACCGACGGCCTCCGCGAGGTCGTCGCCACCTTCGGCGCCCGGGTGTGCCGGCCCGACGGCAGCCTGGACCGGACGGCGCTGGGTGACATCGTCTTCGGCGACGCCACGGCCCGGAGCCGCCTGGAGCAGATCATCCACCCCCGGGTCCGGGCTCGGCGTGGGCAGCTCGTCGCGGCGGCGGCCCCGGACGCGATCGTCGTCGACGACGTACCACTGCTGGTCGAGGTGGGGACGGCACCGACGTACCACCTGGTGGTGGTGGTCCGGGCCACGGAACAGACCAGGGTCGAACGGCTCGTCCGGAACCGGGGTATGACGGAGGCCCAGGCCAGGCAGCGGATCCGGGCCCAGGTCGACGACGCGCGGCGGGCGGCGATCGCCGACGTCCTGCTGGACAACGACGGCGACCTCACGTCGCTGTACGCCGCCGTCGACACGCTGTGGCGGGAGCGGCTGCGGCCGTACGAACTCAACGTGCGCCAGCGCCGGGCCGTCCGGCCCGCCGACGTCCGGCTCGTGGAGTCCGACCCTGACTGGCCGGCCCGGTACGCCCGGCTGGCCGCCCGGATCCGACACGTGCTCGGCCCGGAGGAGTTCCGCGTGGACCACGTCGGGTCGACCGCGGTGCCGGGCCTACCGGCCCGGGACGTCATCGACGTGCTGGTGGGGGTCCGGTCGATGACGGAGGCGGACACGCTCGCCGACCGGCTCGCCGACGCCGGCTTCCCCCGCTGTCCGGGACCGGCCGGGGACGACCCGCACGGTGCGGGCGGGGGCGACCGTGGGGAGGGCCGGCTGCACGGCAGCGCGGACCCGGGCCGGTTGGCGCACCTGCACGTCCGCGTCACCGGGTCGCCGGGCTGGCGGTTCGCCCTGCTGGTGCGGGACCACCTGCGGGCCGATCCCGGGCGGCGGGCCGAGTACCAGCGCCTGAAGCGGACGCTGGCCGCGGCCGGCGCGGACCCCGGGGCGTACGCCGCCGGCAAGGAGTCGTGGTTCGACCAGGAGCGCGAGCGGGCCGAGGCGTGGGCGGCGGCCACCGGCTGGCGCCCGTGAGAACGGGGGCGGTCAGGAGGCGGGGGGGGGAGAAGGTCAGGGCCGCTCGCGGCGGCCGGTGGGTGCGCTCGCCGGCTCGCGCCAGGGCTGCAACCGCGATCCCGGGTGCGGCGGCCGGTGTGGCAGCCACCTGCGGACCCGGTCGGCCGCCGCGAGCGGCCTACTCTAGCACCGTAGCGCGGCGGTCGAGCACACACAATGACCATATCGAAGCCGGTCGTGTACCCAGGGTCGCCCCGGCGGACTGTCGGACCGGCGGCGTACGGTTGGGGCATGGCGCTCGACATTCCCCGACTGGACGGCCGCTTCCGGGTGGTCAGCGAGTTCCAGCCCTCCGGTGACCAGCCGACGGCGATCGCCGAGCTGGAACGGCGGATTCGGCGCGGCGAGCGGCACTCCGTGCTGCTCGGCGCCACCGGCACCGGCAAGAGCGCCACCGCCGCCTGGCTGATCGAGCGGCTGCAGCGGCCCACCCTGGTGCTCGCCCCGAACAAGACCCTCGCCGCCCAGCTCGCCAAGGAGTTCAGCGAGCTCCTGCCGCACAACGCGGTCGAATACTTCGTCTCCTACTACGACTACTACCAGCCCGAGGCGTACATCCCGCAGACCGACACCTACATCGAGAAGGACTCCTCGATCAACGCCGAGGTGGAGCGGCTGCGGCACTCGGCGACGATGTCGCTGTTGACCCGCCGGGACGTGGTGGTGGTGGCGACGGTCTCCGCGATCTACGGTCTGGGCACCCCGGAGGAGTACCTCGACCGGGCGGTCCGGGTCACCGTCGGTGAGGAGATCGAGCGCGACAAGCTCCTGCGCCGGCTGGTCGACATCCAGTACACCCGCAACGACACGGCCTTCGAACGCGGCACGTTCCGGGTGCGGGGCGACACGCTGGAGATCATCCCGGCCTACGAGGAGATGGCGCTGCGGATCGAGTTCTTCGGCGACGAGGTGGAGAAGCTCTACTACCTGCACCCGCTGACCGGGGACGTGATCCGGGAGGTCGACCAGCTCCTGATCTTCCCGGCGACGCACTACGCCGTCGGCCCCGAGCGGATGGAACGGGCGATCGCCGGCATCGAGGCGGAGCTGGCCGAGCGCCTCGCCGAGCTGGAGCGTCAGGGCAAGCTGCTGGAGGCGCAGCGGCTGCGGATGCGCACGACCTACGACCTTGAGATGCTGCGCCAGGTCGGCTTCTGCTCCGGCATCGAGAACTACTCCATGCACATCGACGGGCGGACGTACGGCACCCCGCCGCACTGCCTGCTGGACTACTTCCCCGACGACTTCCTGACCATCATCGACGAGTCGCACGTGACGATCCCGCAGATCGGCGGCATGTACGAGGGGGACGCCTCGCGCAAGCGGATGCTGATCGAGCACGGCTTCCGGCTGCCCAGCGCGGCCGACAACCGCCCGCTGCGGTTCGACGAGTTCCTGGAGCGGGTGGGCCAGATGGTCTACCTCTCCGCCACCCCCGGCCCGTGGGAGCTGGAGCAGGCCCGGGGCGAGGTGGTCGAGCAGGTGATCCGGCCGACCGGCCTGGTCGACCCCGAGGTCATCGTCAAGCCCACCAGGGGGCAGATCGACGACCTGATGCACGAGATCACGCTGCGGACCGAGCGGAACGAGCGCGTCCTGGTCACCACGCTGACCAAGAAGATGGCCGAGGACCTCTCCGACTACCTGCTGGAACACGGCATCCGGGTCCGCTACCTGCACTCCGAGGTCGACACCCTGCGCCGGGTCGAGCTGCTGCGTGAGCTGCGCAGGGGCGACTACGACGTGCTGGTCGGGATCAACCTGCTCCGGGAAGGGCTCGACCTGCCCGAGGTCTCCCTGGTGGCGATCCTGGACGCCGACAAGGAGGGATTCCTGCGCAGCAGCCGGTCCCTGATCCAGACCATCGGCCGGGCCGCCCGCAACGTCTCCGGTCAGGTCCACATGTACGCCGACACCATCACCCCGTCCATGGCGGAGGCGATCGAGGAGACCAACCGGCGCCGGGCCAAGCAGATCGCCCACAACAAGGCGCACGGCATCAACCCCGAGCCGCTCCGTAAGAAGATCCACGACATCCTCGACGACATCTACCGCGAGGCGGACGAGACCGAGGCCACGGTGACCCGGATCGGCGGTGCGGTGCGGCAGATGTCCCGGGGCAAGGCGCCGGTGCCGGAGACGCGCAGCCGGGGTCGGGCCGGGATGGCACCCTCCCGCGAGGGCATGGCCCGGGCCGATCTGGCCCAGCTGATCCAGGAGCTCAACGAGCAGATGCTGGCCGCGGCCCGCGAACTCCAGTTCGAGTTGGCCGCCCGGATCCGGGACGAGATCGCCGAGCTCAAGAAGGAGCTGCGCGGCATGGACGCGGCCGGGATCGCGTAGCGGCGTCCGGGGTGGCGGAACGGTCAGGGGGTACCGGTTGACGCCGCCCTCGGGGTCGGTCACCCTGGCCGGTGACCCAGCGCGCGGTGGGCGAGCAGAGCCACCCGACGCGCCGGGCGGCGCTGACGAGCCGGAAGGCGTCGCGCCACCGCCCGCGGCGATGTCGACCCGACGCTGACTCCGGTGACCCGACCCGGCATGACGGTCATCCAGGCGGATGCGTGCGGCGGCGCGCCCGGCGGGTGTGCCGGGCACCGGCGGCGCCGTCGTCCACCGTGGTCGTTGTCCCGGTACCCCGGGTGGCCGCCCCGCCACGGGTCGGTGGCGCGCCGCGGCCGGACGGAGCGTGGGCCGTGGCTAACATGATCGACGGATGACTGTCAGGGACTGTGGTCGTCGACGGCCCGCACACCGGGCGTGGCCCCGCCCGCGCACCGCCGGCCGTTCCGGTGTGCGTCCGGGCGACGGAACCCCGCCGACCGGGTACGCCCCCGTCCGCCGGGCCTGCTATGCAAGACAGGACGGCATGCGCGTCCCGGGACTGTTACCGACCATGGTGGACGGTCGTCCCGCCGGCCGGCGTGGCGGGAGGCGGAATGACTGACGGGAGGACGGCGTGAAAGACCTCATCGGCACCCACGACCTGCTGTTCGTCACCCTCGACACCCTCCGCTACGACGTGGCCGCCGAGCTGGCCGCGGCCGGACGGACCCCGAACCTGGTCCGGGCCCTGCCCGGCGGGGAGTGGGAACGGCGGCACAGCCCGGCCAGCTTCACCTACGCCGCGCACCAGGCGTTCTTCGCCGGATTCCTGCCCACCCCCACCACACCGGGTCCACACCAGAGGCTCTTCGCCGCGGCCTCCCCGAGCAGCGGGACGACCGGCGACCAGACCTGGGTCTTCGACGCCCCGGACGTGGTCCGGGCGCTGGCCGACGTCGGCTACCACACGGTCTGCGTGGGCGGCGTCGGCTTCTTCAACCAGCGTTCCCCACTCGGCAGCGTACTGCCGGGGTTGTTCGCGGAGGCGCACTGGGAACCGGAGTTCGGGGTCTCCGCGCCCCGGTGTTTCGAGGCGCAGCTCGACCGGATCGCCGCCATCATGCCGACCGTGCCGCCGGAGAAGCCGCTGTTCCTCTTCGTCAACGTCGCGGCGATCCACCAGCCGAACCGGCACTACCTGCCCGGTGCCGACCGGGACAGCCGGGAGAGCCACGCGGCGGCACTGGAGTACGTCGACCGGCACATCGGGCGCCTCTTCGCGCTTGCCACCTCCCGGAACCGGCCCTGTCTGACACTGATCTGCTCCGACCACGGCACCGCCTACGGCGAGGAGGGACACAGTGGACACCGCCTCGGCCACGAGGTGGTGTGGACCGTGCCGTACGCGCAGTTCGTGCTGGAACCCGGTGACTGGGGCAAGCCGGGGGACTGGCCCCAGTCGGAGCAGGCGGGGTGAGCGCCCTTTCGGGCGCCTGACGCGTCAGGGAGCGCCCCGGGGCCGGCGGGCGCGGGTGGGCCCGGCCCGCCGCAGAGGCCGCCGGACGTCGCACCGGATCAGGCGGGCGCGGGCACGTCGACGAAGTGCTCGACCACCGGTGGTGCCGCGAAGTAGGGACCGATCAGCGCCCGCCACGCCGGGAAACGCTCGCTGCCGCGGAAGTTCTCCTGGTGGGCCTCCACCGAGTCCCACTCCACCAGCAGCACGAACCGCGACGGCGACTCGACGCCGCGGGTCATCCGGACCGACCGACAGCCCGGCGTGGTGGCCACCAGGTGGTGGCCCGCCTCGTACGCCCGGACGAACTCCTCCTCCTGACCGGCGACGACGTCGATCAGCGCAATCTCCAACACCATGGCGTGAGCCTGGCACGGGCCACCCCGGGCAGGAGCGGCGGGGGTGCACCATCCCAGGCTCACGCCGGCCGGCGGTCTCAGGCGCCGCGGGCGGCGCGGGCGGCCAGGTTGCGCGGACTGCCGCGCTCGAACTGGCTTGCCACGGGGAAGTAGCTCTCCAGGAAGGCCGAGACCACCCGGCTCTGGGTGTCGGGGTCGAGCACCCCGTGGTGGGTGTCGTTGAGGCAGAACGAGTCGTACTCCCGGGTCACCAGGATTCTGGTCAACATGGGGTGCTGGACCGGGTTGCCGGTGTCCACGTACTGCATCGCGATGCTGCCGGGCACGGCCCGTCCGGTCAGGTAGCTGTAGTAGTGGTGCAGCGAGGACGCGATCGAGATGTCGGTGTGTGCGCGCAGTTGGCTGGCCGCGGTCTGGGCCACCTCCTCCGGGAACTCCCGGTCGAGGTCGAGGCCGACGCTGCGCCGCATCGGGTACGGGGCGTGCAGCAGGCCCTGGACCAGGGTACGGCCGGAGAGTTTGCGGATCAGCCGACGGTTGTTCTTCGCCGCGCTGAAGTTGAAGTCGTCCGCCTCGTCGACCTCCACCATCGGGATCCTGACCGGCGAGAGGAAGAACTGCGCCACCCCGTTGGCGTGGAAGAACAGCGTCGGAGGCACCGGCCGGCCGAGGAAGAAGTCGTCGTTGAAGTAGATGAAGTGCTCGGCCAGGCCGTCGATGTGGTGCAGTTGCGACTCGATGGCGTGCGAGTTGAACGTCGGCAGCCGGCCCCGCCCGCCGAAGAGGTCCCGGTGGTCGACCACGTGGATCTGGGGGTGCGAGGTGTCCAGCCAGGCAGGGGTCTGCCCGGCGGTGACCAGGTAGATGTTGCGGACCCAGGGGGCGTACATGTCGATGGAGCGCAGCGAGTAGCGCAGCTCGTCCCGGCTGCGGAACCGGGCCTGCCCGCCGGCCGCCTCCGTTGGTGGCCGCCCGAGCGAGGCGAGCACCGCGTTCTTCTGGGCGAGCCACTCCGGGTCGTTGCCGTCGACCCAGGTGTAGACGACGTCGATCGGGAAGTCGACGTCGGTGACGAAGCGCTGGGCGAAGCCCTCGATGCTCGGGTAGTCGCGGTCGCGGACGCGGACGGTGGCCGGCCGCGTCGCGCCCCGGGGGATCGTCGTTCCGATGATCGTCCGCCGGATCGGGTCCAGCCCGGTGCCGTCCGCCGACTCCGACCAGAACTCCAGGTCGCAACCGTAGCCGGGGCCGTAGCGCAGGGTCCGCGACGTGGAGACCGTCGGCTGGAACACCCGCAACCCGGCGGCCGTGGCGGCACGCTGCTCGTCGGGCAGGCGGGCGGCCAGGGTCACGCCGGTCACCTGAGCGTCCCTGACCAGGGTCTCGGCGTAGACCGGGGCGGTGGCGAAGTCCTCGGCGAACGCGGCCAGCACGGCCTGGCGCCGGTCCTCGGTGACCGCCACCCGGTGCCGGATGTTCGGATCCGGGACCACCCAGTACGGGATGCCGTGCCGTTCCAGGGCGCCGGTCACCGTGACGAGGTTCGCGTAGGCGGCGTCGGCCGGTGTCATGTCGTCCCGGACGACGGCGAGGCGCCCACCGGAGCGGACCAGCCCGGGATTGGCCCGCTGGATCCGTTCCTCGATGGCGGGGACGTCCTCGCCGCTGGTGATCGATCCCGGGCGGGGCGCGGCCGGGGCGAAGCCCGACCCGCCGGTGCGGTTCAGCCAGATGGCCACCCGGTCGGCGCGCTTCTGCGCGTGGGAGTCGCGGTCGGCCAGCAGCTCGGTGTAGAGCTGTTCCCAGCGCTCCATGATGGGACCGAGCCGGTAGGCCTCGGACGCCTGCAGCGCGTTGGCGCCGAACTCCTGCCGGAGCTGCTCGTCGGCGATCAGGGTGTTGAGCGCCTCGGCGATGCCGTCCTCGTCCTCGGCCGGGACCAGGAAGCCGTTCTTGCCGTGGGTGATGATCTCACCCGGGCCGGTCTCGATGTCGTACGCGACCGCCGGCACGCCCGCGGCGAACGCCTCCAGCAGCACCAGCGGCAGTGCCTCGCCGTCCCGGGAGGTGAGCAGGGCGATGCTCGCCTTCGACCACTCCTCGACGATGCGCGGGGTGGGGCCCATGAACTGCACATTGTCGTGCAGACCCAGGTCGGCGGCGAGCCGGCGGTGCGGGGTGAGCAGCGGACCGTCGCCGAAGATCCGCAGTGTCCACTCCGGATGGGTGGCGGCGACCTTGGCGAAGGCCCGGATCGCGTGGTCGACCTGCTTCTCCTTCGCCATCCGGGCCGCCATCATCACGATGGGGTTGCGCAGGCTCGACCGAGGGCGGAAACCCTCCGCCATGCCGTTGGGGATGACCTCGAGCCGGGGTACGGCCGTGCCGAAGCTGTCGGCGAACCAGTCCCGGGTCCGCCGGGTCAGCAGCACCAGGGCGTCGAGCCGGGGTACGTACTCGAAGAGCGGCTGCCCCGTGGGACCGCGGAACTGCGACGGCCGGTGCTCCTGGTGCACCGTGACCACGGACGGTGGGGCGAAGGTGGTCACCATCGCCATCAGGGCGGGGGAGCAGGTCACCAGCACGTCGGTCTCGATCGACCGCAGGGCGCTCTCGAGTTCCAGCTCGAAGAGCCGGTTGGCGTGCTCGTCCCAGGACTGCGGCATCAGCCGTGGGGCGCTGCGGAAGAGTCGGTCGAACTCGGCGTCGTCGACGGTCGAGGGGCGCGTCGGCCGGACCAGCGGGCCGGTCTGGTCGATCAGGTAGCGCACCTGCACCCGCTCGTCCGTCTGGTAGAAGGACCGCTTGCTGGTGCGGTAGACGCTCAGCACCTCTACCGTGTGCCGCTGGGCGAGGTACTCGGCCTGGGTCAGCACGGCACGTTCGGTGCCGCCCATGGCGTCGGCGGTCATCAGCAGGAACGTGATCTTCAACTCTGCACCCCGGTGAAGCGCGTGAAGCGGAGGAGCGCGACCGCCAGGCCGCCGCTCGCCGTGTAGTAGGGGCGGTAGCCGACGAAGTCGTCCCCGCCGATGGGCAGGACGACCCGGCTGGTCAGCAGCACCACTCGTGGTTCGCGGAGATCGTGCAGGAAACGGCCGATCCGGACGAGGCGGGTGGCGGAGACACGTACCCGGACGTCCCAGATCACCTCGTCACCGGGGGCGCCGGTGGCGAGGTCGGCGACCGGTACGACGGCCTCGAAGCGGTTGTCGACCACGTCGACGGGAACGACCCGGTCCGGGCCGCCGCCGCGCGGCGAGAAGACCAGTGCCGGCGCGTCGACGCGCCGTACGCCGACCAGGCGGGCCCGGATCCGCGGCTGGGCATCGCTGTGGTCGAGCGCCACCACCTCCGCCTGGGCGACGGGACCGGTGACGGTCAACTGGGCCACACCCCGCACACCCCGGCCCGGCCAGTACGTCCAGCCGGAGACGGGGTGCGGGGGCGCCGACACCGTCGGACCGGGCCGTTCCGCCGGCTCGGCGACGCGCAGACCGTACCGGCGCTCGGTCCCGCCGGCGTCGGTGACCGCGACCGCCAGTGACCAGGTGCCCCTGTCGAGGTGCAGTTCCCCCGGTTCCTCGCCGAGCCGCGCGAGCACCTCCACCGACGGCCGACCGCCGGGGCCGGTCCGGACCGACGCCGGGCAGCGTCGGACGTGCCGGCCCCGGACGAGCAGCAGCTCGGCCCGGTCGGGTTGTTCGGCGCTGGCCGGCAGCACCGCGTGCACCTGCAGGGTGCGGCCGTCGAGCACGCCGAGGAAGTCACCGGTGGCCCGGGGCAGGTGGGCGATCGGGTCGTACCGAAGCTGGCCGATCCGGCGGACGATCCTGTCGGTGGCCTGGTCCGCCCGGCGTCGGGCGCCGGAGGCGAGTTGCAGCAGCCGGGGCGGGGACCAGGACCTACGGTTGCGCTGACTCATCCAACTCGCTCGGGTTGTGTGGCGGACCACCCGTGCGTCGACGCCGATTCGGCGCTGCGGGGTGCCGGGATGGCGGGAGCCGGGGGCAGGTACGCCGCGGCCCGGGCGGTCGCGGTCATCTTGGCCCGCTCCGCCTCGACCTCGGGGGGCAGCTCGAACGGGGCCCGGAAGGGGAAGTACGCCGACAGGAAGTCGGTCAGCATCGCGTGCTGCTCGGAGAGGAGGACCTCGCTCGACTCGGTGTCGTTGAGGCAGAAGACGTCGCTGTGCCGGCGGGCGAGCAGCAGGGCCAGCTTGACCGGGGTGGACGGGTGGGCCAGGTCGGCGTAGGTGTACTCGATCGTGCCGGGTACCGCGCGGCCGGAGAAGTACGACCAGTAGTGCTGCAGCGACGACGGGATGGACAGGTCCTCGGGGTGCCGGAACTGGTGGCGGGCGGTGTTCAGCACCTCCGCGGTCAGGTTCTGCTCGATCTCCTCCAGCACGCTCTTGCGCAGCGGGTACGGCACGTGCCGCATCTTCTGCGTGATGGTCCGGCCGAAGCGCTCCTGGATGTGCCGGCGGTTGTTCTTGCCGGCGGCGGTGACCGGGGCGTCGTGGATGGTCGCCGGGCCGACGTCGAGCTGGGCGGGGGAGGGGAAGAACTTCGAGATGCCGTTGGCGAGGAAGAAGGTGTCCGGCAGCAGGGGCCGGCCGAAGAACATGTCGTCGTTGCAGTAGATGAAGTGCTCGCTCAGCCCCGGGATGCGGTGCAGCCGGGACTCGATGGCGTGTGAGTTGAAGGTGGGGAGCTTGCCGGTGTCACCGAAGATCTCGCGGTGCCGCACCACCCGGACCATCGGGTGCTCCGTGTCCAGCCACGGCGGCACCTGGTCGTCGGTGACCAGGTAGATCTGCCGGATCCAGGGCACGTTGGCGACCACCGAGCGCATGGAGTAGCGCAGCTCGTCCCGGCTGATGTACCGGGACATGTTGGCCGCGATGACGTTGATCTCGGCCTCGCCGTTCTCCCGCAGGGCCTGGTTCTTGCGCTGTTGCCAGTCCGTGTCGTTGCCGTCGACCCAGGTGTAGACCAGGTCGATCGGGAAGGTGACCTGCTCGTACCCGACCGGGGTGAACTCGGTGCGGGTCCGGTAGGAGACGTCGTCGAAGGGGACGAAGCGGTTGAGCTGGGCGGCGGGGACCATCTCGGTCTGGCCGGCCGCCGGCAGGCTCGGGGCGACCTGGTTGCCGCGCGGCGCGACGATCTGGGGCACCGGGGTCGTGGTGCCGGCGGGCTCGGCGCGCCAGAACTCGACCTCGCAGGCGTACTGGCTGCCCAGCACGGTGTTGCCACCGGGATCGGTGACCGCGTGGAAGACCTGGATGATCTTGGAGCGCTTGGGGCTGATCGGGTTTCCGGCCTTGTTGACGTGACGGATGACGACGCCCCGGTTGCGCCCGGCGGCCTGGGTGAGCGCGCGGAGCACCTCGGACTTGCGGCTGAGCGGCACCGCGACCGCGCTGCGCAGGTCGTCGAGGTGGCGGACGTAGAAGTTGTCGATGCCGGCGCTTTCGAGCGTCTGGGTGACCAGGTCCAGGTTGCGGCGCCACAGCGCGGCGGGGGTGGCGTCCGCGGCGACGAGGGCGCGGACCGCGATGCCCCGGTCCTTGACCCGGCGCAGCTGTCCGACCGGCACGGTGGCCCGGCGCGGCGCCATCCGGGTCAGCCGCCGGACCAGCCACAGCTGCCGCTGTGGCGGGAGCAACTGGAGGAACCTGAGCCGGTACGCCTTCGGGAGGGCGCGATACACCCGCAGTGCGATCACCGCCGCACCCCCGTCCTCCCCGCCGACCGCAGACCGGTTGCCGTCACCGTTCTGTCCACGTTTCGCCTCGTCTCCACCAACAGACCGTACGAATCGAACTCAGTAGCCCTGTCAGGCAGATATCGCCGCGCCCGTAACCGAGTACGGACTCATCCGCGCGCAGCGAAAGGTACCAGCACCGTTCATGTTTTGGACACTGTCCCTGCTGCCTCCGCAAGCACCCAGATCACCCGGACCCGGCATAGCCGGCAATACCCGTCCGGTCTGGCGTGCTCGATCTAGCCTCCTAGGAAGCCCTTGGCGGAGGTGGCCGCCGGCACACACGGGTCGGGGGAGATGCGCTCGCGGCAGGGAATGGTGAACAATGACTCTGGAGGAGGGGAGTATTCCTTCGCGGTGGCGTCGTCAACACGGTTTTCGGTCGGGCTGCCCGACACGACGACCCGGCGCCGCAGGTTGTCGTCGCGCGGCCCGTGGTGCCGGGTGGCGGTGGCGGAAGAGACCTCCGACAGTCACCATCATCTACGCCCTGACGCACGGTGCGGTGCGCTGCCGTGCCAGCGGCGCTAGTGTGCCTGCCGGAGGAGCGCATTGAACGTGTCCGCCTGGGTGTGGGTCGCCACGCTGGTCGCGCTGACGGCGATCCTCGTGTTGGACCTGTTGATCATCGGCCGCCGTCCCCACGAGCCCAGTCTTCGGGAATCCAGTCTGTGGGTGACCTTCTACGTCGCCCTCGCGTTGGTCTTCGGGGTCGGCCTGGCCGTCCTCGACAGCTTCACCGTCGCCGGCGAGTTCTACGCCGGTTGGCTGACCGAGTACAGCCTGTCGGTGGACAACCTCTTCGTCTTCGTGATCATCATGGCCCGGTTCGGGGTGCCCCGGCAGTACCAACAGAGGGTACTGATGATCGGCATCGTGCTGGCCCTGCTCCTGCGGGGTGGCTTCATCGCCGCCGGCGCCGCGCTGCTGGCCAGGTTCACCTGGGTCTTCTACATCTTCGGCGCCTTCCTCATCTACACCGCGGTCAACCTCCTCCGTCAGCGGGGCGAGCCGGCGGAGGAGGAGTTCAAGGAGAACGTCCTGATCCGCTGGAGCCGCCGGGCCCTGCCGATCTCCCGGGACTTCTCCGGTGCCCGGCTGACCGTCGTCGAGAACAGGCGCCGGCTCTTCACCCCGATGCTGGTCGTGCTGATCGCGATCGGCACCACCGACCTCGTGTTCGCGCTCGACTCCATCCCGGCCATCTTCGGGATCACCAAGGAGCCGTACCTGGTCTTCACCGCCAACGTCTTCGCGCTGATGGGGCTGCGGCAGCTCTACTTCCTGCTCGGCGGCCTCCTCGACCGGCTGATCTACCTCAACGTCGGCCTGGCGGTGGTGCTCGGCTTCATCGGGGTGAAGCTGGTCCTGGAGGCGCTCGCCGGCAACAGCCTGCCGTTCCTCAACGGCGGCGACCCCATCGGCTGGGCGCCGCACGTCCCGATCTGGCTCTCCCTGACCGTCATCCTGGGCACGCTGGGGGTGGCGACGGCGGCCAGCCTGGTCAAGGCGGCGCGGGACCGCCGGTTGGCCGAGCGGGTGTCGGTCGGCGGGGCATGAGGTCCGGGCCGCCGGCGGTCCCGGACGGCCGCCGGCACCGGGTTGGGCGCGGTGACGACGGCGTCGGTCAGCAGAGCACCCGGTGCGCCCCGACCAGGGTCGCCTCCCGGTCGGGGTGCATCGGTTCCTCCACCACCCGTCGCTTGACGTAGCAGGCGTGCAGCATCCGGCGGCTGCCGTCGGGGCCGGGTCGGGCGGTCACGATGCCGATGTGGTGGATGCGGCGGCCGGGGCGGGCGAAGAAGTAGAGGTCTCCGGGACGTTCCGCGCCGAGGTCGACCGGCGTGGTCGCCGCGGCCTGGTCGTCGGCGTCGCGGGGCAGCCGGACGCCGAACCGCCGCCAGGCCAGGTGCACCAGGCCGGAGCAGTCGATCCCGTACGTCGACACGCCACCCCACAGGTAGACCACGTCGCGGAGTCGGCTCGCCACCGCGAGCACCTCCGCCGGGTGCGGCGGTCGGGTCGGCACCACGGTGACGTGGTCGGCGGCGACCCAGAGCGGCCGGTCGTGACCCGCGACCCGGACCGGACGCCAGCCGCGTTCCGCGGGCCCCGCACCGGCCAGCCGGGTGCCGAGGACGACCCCGGGCAGCGCCACCGGCCCGGCGGGGGCGGTGTGCAGCGCGGTCGCCGTCGCGGCCACCACGAGGGCGGGTGCCGGAGTGACGTCGTCGGGCTCGGCCAGGTGGTCGACCGGCAACCACCCCGGGTACCCGCGCGGGTCGAGCTTGGCCGCGGGCTGCTCCACCGCGATCGAGCGTGCCCAACCGTCCGGCCGGATCTCCTCGACCAGCACCCGCTCGCCGAGCAGGAGCTGGCTGAGCACACAGTCTCCCACCCGCTGCTCGGCGCTCAGCCCGGCGATCCACCCGGGGATGTCGGTGTGCCGGGCCAGCGCCGGTGCGTCGACCGGGCGTACCGCCTCGGGGCGACTCCACAGGGTGGCCACGGCGACTCGGACGACGGCCTCGTGGCCCGGGCGTACCGCCATGCCGTCCCCTTCGTTGTCGGCTGTTCGCGCCCGACGATATGAAACTTATCGTCACATGGCAACGTCTGGTTGAATATTGCCTTCACGCCTGCCTGGACGGTCCCGTGTCGTCGGAGGGATGCGCAGGCCGGTGACGCCCAGGCCGGGGGCGTCGGGAAGGATGACGTACGGGGCCTCGTACCGGATGCCCCCCTCGACCGGCGTCCAGGCCAGCCACCAGGCGGCGTCCAGATCGGAGACGGTGCTGGTGCCGTACGCCCCGACCAGGCTCGCCGCCGCGCCCAGCCCGATGTGGCTCTCCATCATCGAGCCGACCAGCGTCCCCACCCCGTGCTCCCGGGCGAGTTCCAGCAGGGTCCGGGCCGGCCCCAGCCCGCCGCACTTGGCCAGCTTGACGTTGACCAGGTCGGCGGCACGCCGCCGGATCACCTCGATCAGGTCGCGGACCCCGTACACCGCCTCGTCGGCGAGGATCGGCAGGTCGACGCGCTCGCTGACCCAGGCCAGTCCGGCGATGTCCGGACCCGGCACCGGCTGCTCGACAAGCTCGACGTCCAGCCCGGCATCCTCGATCGCCCGGATCACCCGCACCGCCTCCCGAGGCGTCCAGCCCTGGTTCGCGTCCAGCCGGATCCGAGCCTGAGGACCGACGGCGGCCCGGACCGCGCGGACCCGCGCCAGGTCGCCCGCCGGGTCGGTGCCCACCTTGACCTTCAGCACGTCGAAGCCGTCCGCGATCCGTTGCCTGGCCGCGGCGGCGAGGTCCACGGCGTCACCGGCGGAGAGGGTGACGTCGGTCGGAATCCGTCGGGGCACCCCGCCGAGCAGCCGGACCAGCGGCACGCCGAGCCGGCGTGCCGCCAGATCGTGCAACGCGACGTCCACCGCGGCCTTGGCCGCCTCGTTGCCCGCGACCGCGCGCCGGACCTCGACGCACCGGGCCACCAGGTCGTCGGCGCTGCGCCCGACGAGCACGGGGGCGAGCATCTCCTCCACACAGGCCCGCGCGCCGCCGATCGAGGCGCCGGTGACCTGCCACACCTGGGGAGCCTCGCCGTAGCCGGACCGCCCGTCGGTGTCGACCACCTCGACCACCAGGGTCTCGACCGTGGTGGTCCGGCGCAGCGCGGTCACGAACGGGGTGTGCAGCGGTGCGGACAGCCGGTGGGTGCGGACGGCGGCGATCGACATGGCTAGGTACCCTATCGGTCCCCGCCGGCGTACGGTGTCGGCGTGGATCAGCCGGTGGGCCCCAGCCGGTGGCGGGCCTCCCAGGCCGCCGCGGAGATCCGGGCGATCAGCCGGCAGGCCGCCTCGTCGTCACCGGTCGTGCCGGCGGCGCTGGTGCAGACCACGACGGCGTACGGCGGTGCGTCATCCGGGAAGACCATCCCCGCCCCGTGTCGTACCCCGCGGACCCAGCCGTTCTTGTGGGCGATTCGCGTCCCCGGCGGCAGTCCCGCCGCCAGATCCTCGCCGCGTTCCTGCCGGAAGAGCACGTCGAGCATGGCGGTGCAGGTGGCCGGCCCGGCGAGCCGGGAGCGGGTGATCGCGCCGAACAGCCCGGCCAGGTCGGCGGCGGTGACCTGGTTGTCCAGGCCGGCGTCCCGGGCGGCGAAGTCCTCGATCCCCCGGGCGGTACGGCTGTGCCGGGCCCCGCTGTCCGCCCAGACCGCGGCGACCGCGGGCAGCCCGACACGCTCCAGCACCAGGTTGGTGGCGAGGTTGCTGGACCGGATGATCATCCGCTCCGCGAGCCAGCGCAGCGACGCGGTGCCGCCGAGCCGGTCCCACACCGCGTCGTCGTTGTCGTACTCGGCGGCGCAGGAGAAGCGCCCGGCCCCCGGTTTCGCCGACGGGAAGTCGTTGACCACCGGCACCGGCGCGTCCAGGTCGAGCGTGCCGTGCTCGGCGGCCCGGTAGAGGGCGGCCAGGACGGCCACCTTCATCGTGCTGGCCGCGTAGTGCGGGTTGTCCGGCAGTCGGGTGTACGCGGGGCGGAACCCCGGCCGGCCGACGTACACGGAGACGGTGCCGGGCGTCGCGGCCAGTTCGCTGTCGATCTCGTCCCAGGTCATGGGCGTCCGGTGGGTGGTCGGTTGGCGGTCAGTTGGCGTGCTTGCGCCGGGCGGCGGCCCGGGCCCGGGCGGCGGCGTCGAGGATGACCTTGCGCAGCCGGATGGCGTCCGGGGTGACCTCGACGCACTCGTCCTCCCGGCAGAACTCCAGGGCCTGCTCCAGGGAGAGCCTGCGCGGCGGGACGAGCTTCTCCGTCTCCTCGGCCGTGGAGGCGCGCATGTTCGTGAGCTTCTTCTCCCGGGTGATGTTGACGTCCATGTCGTCGGAGCGGGAGTTCTCGCCCACGATCATTCCCTCGTAGACCTCGGTCGCCGGCTCCACGAAGAGTGTGCCGCGTTCCTGCAGGTTGAGCATGGCGAACGCGGTCACCACCCCCGCTCGGTCGGCGACCAGGGAGCCGGTGTTGCGGGTACGCAGCTCGCCGAACCACGGCTCGTACGACTCGAACACGTGGTGCAGGATCCCGGTGCCGCGGGTGGCGGTGAGGAACTCGGTCCGGAACCCGATCAGGCCCCGGGCCGGAACCAGCCACTCCATCCGGATCCACCCGGTGCCGTGGTTGACCAGCTGCTCCATCCGGCCCTTGCGGGTGGCGAGCAGTTGGGTGATGGCGCCGAGGTGCTCCTCGGGGGCGTCGATGGTGAGCCGCTCCACCGGCTCGCAGACCTTCCCGTCGATCACGCGGGTCACCACCTGCGGCTTGCCGACGGTCAGCTCGTACGACTCGCGGCGCATCTGCTCGACCAGGATGGCCAGCGCCAGTTCACCCCGGCCCCGCACCTCCCAGGCGTCCGGCCGGTCGGTCGGGAGGACCCGCAGCGAGACGTTGCCGACCAGCTCCCGGTCCAGCCGTTCCTTGACCAGCCGGGCGGTGACCTTGGCACCCTTGACCCTGCCGACCAGCGGCGAGGTGTTGGTGCCGATGATCATCGAGATCGCGGGCTCGTCGACGGTGATCAGCGGCAGCGGCCGGGGGTCGTCCGGGTCGGTGAGGGTCTCGCCGATCATGATGTCCGGGATGCCGGCGACCGCGATGATGTCGCCCGGCCCGGCCGACTCCGCCGGAGTCCGGTCCAGTCCCTCGGTCATCAGCAGCTCGGAGACGCGGACCCGCTGCACACTGCCGTCGGTGCGGCACAGGGCGACGTGCTCACCCCTGCGGATGGTGCCGTGCCGGACCCGGCACAGGGCCAGCCGACCGAGGAACGGCGAGGCGTCGAGGTTGGTGACGTGTGCCTGCAGCGGGTGGTTCTCGTCGTAGGCCGGCGGTGGGATGGTGTCGAGCAGGGTGCGGAAGAGCGGCTCCAGGGAGTTGCTGTCCTGGGGCACGGTGCCGTCGGCCGGCTGGGTCAGCGAGGCGACACCGTCCCGGGCACACGCGTAGACGATCGGGAAGTCGATCTGGTCGGCCTCGGCGTCGAGGTCGAGGAAGAGCTCGTAGGTCTCGTCGACGACCTCCTTGATCCGGGCGTCCGGGCGGTCCACCTTGTTGATCACGAGGATGATCGGCAGTCGGGCCTGGAGCGCCTTGCGGAGCACGAACCGGGTCTGCGGCAGCGGGCCCTCGCTGGCGTCGACCAGCAGCAGCGCCCCGTCGACCATGGTCAGGCCGCGCTCCACCTCACCGCCGAAGTCGGCGTGCCCCGGCGTGTCGACGATGTTGATGGTGACCGGGGCGGAGCCGTCCGCCGGCCGGTAGCGCACGGCGGTGTTCTTGGCCAGGATGGTGATGCCCTTCTCCCGCTCCAGATCCATGGAGTCCATCACCCGCTCACCCGGCTCGGCGCGGGCGGAGAAGGCACCGGCCTGCCGCAGCATGGCGTCGACCAGGGTGGTCTTGCCGTGGTCGACGTGGGCGATGATCGCTACGTTGCGGAGGTCGGCGCGGGTCTGCATGTCCCCATCCTTCCAGTCCCGGTGCCCGGGACCCGCGTCCGGGTTCCCCCGGAGGCGAAGGGCGGATTGAGCCGTAATCATGGAAGTGTCCCGTTGTCAGCCTGGTGTGCTGACGAACGGTTCTGGGGGTGGACGTGCCGGATGTGCTGGCGGTGGTGCAGGAGTTGCCGCCGCTTCTCGTCTACCTGGCCGCCGCGCTGCTGGTCGCGCTGGAAACCGCACTGCTCGTCGGTCTGGTGATGCCGGCGGAGGCGACCCTGCTGCTGGTCGGGTTCCTGGCCTACACCGGCCTGCTGCAGCTGGGTCCCGCGCTTCTGGTGGCGATACTCGCGGCGGCGGTGGGGGACACGCTGGCGTTCCGCAGCGGCCGGCGACACGGACCGCGGCTGCGGGCCAGCCGCTGGGGCAGCCGGGTCGGACCGGCGCGCTGGCGGCGGGCGGACGCGATGCTGGGGCGACTCGGCGGACGTGCGGTCCTGGCGGCCCGGTGGGTGGCGTTCGCCCGGACACTGGTGCCCCGGCTGGCCGGAAGTGCCGGGATGCCGTACCGCCGGTTCGCGCCGTGGAACCTGGCCGGGGTGGTCAGCTGGGTGGGCGGTTCCGTACTGGCCGGGTACCTGGCCGGGGAGTCGTACGAGACGGTCTCCCGCTACCTGGGCCGGGCGACCGGGGCGGTGCTGTTGCTGATCGTCTTCGTGGTCGCGATCGTGGTGGTCGGCCGCTGGCTGGGCCGCAACCCGGACCCGGCGCGGGCGTTGCTGGCCCGGGCTGCCGCGCTGCCGCCGGTGCGTTGGCTGATCCGGCGTTACGGTGTGCTGTTCTTCGTGCTGTCGATGCACGTCGGGCCGCACTGGACGCTGCTGATCAACCTGGTGGCCGGGTTGGCGCTGCTGTTCGTCGTCGGGCTGGCTCTGGCCTGGCTGCTGGACCTGCTGGTGACACACAGCGGGTTGGCGGTGCTGGACAGCGCGATCGCCGAGTGGTTCGCGGCGCGGCGTACCGACCAGGTGGCCGAGCTGGCGTACCTCGCGATCGCCGCGCTGCGTGGACCGTTGCTGATCCTCGTGGTGGCGGTGGTGGCCGCGCTGCTGGGCTGGCGCAACCGGCCGTGGCGGGCCGACCTGGTGAGCGTGCTCGGCACCGCCGGCGCGTTCGTACCGCTGGTGGTGCTGGCCCTGGTCGCGGACGTGACCGGGCCGACACGGGACAGTCCGATGACGCTGTTCCCGGCGCAGAACGCGGTGGTGGCGGCGAGTCTGTGCACGCTGGCCTGGCTGATCGGGCGCAACAGCCGGTGGCCGGTGGCGGTCGCGGCCTGGACGGTGGCGGCGGTGGGGATGGTGACGGTCGCCGGGGCCCGGCTGTACGTCGGCTGGAGCTCGGCGAGCGAGACGGTGACGTCCATGCTGCTCGGTGTGCTCTGGACGGCGGTCTTCATGGTCGCCTGGGCGACCCGGGACCGTGCGGTGCGGGTCGTCGACCCCGGGTCGGGCGGCGCGCCGCCGGCGGAGCCGTCCGGACGGGCCGTGGAGGCCGGCCGGCCCAAGCCGTGAACGGCGCCGCGGTCGGCGGCGCGGGCTGTGGACACGGGGCGCTGGCGCCGCGGGTTCGCCGGGGTTGGGTACCCGGACGGGTCGGGGTTCGGCGGGCGGGCGCCAGGGCTGCTGCTAGGGTCCCCCGGGAAGCACGGGGGAGGCGCTATGAACCGACGGGTACGGCGGTCCGGGCTGGTGCTGGGGGCGGTGCTGCTGGCGTTCGCGGCGGGGTGTGCCAACGGCGCGGGGGACGGGGGTGAGGGTGACCCGGCGGCGGAGGTTCCGGCGGGCGTGACGCAGGCGGCCGGAGTGCAGGCCGCTCCGGCGGCGACGCCGACGCCGGATCCGACCCCGGAACGGTCGGCGGTGGCCGGGCTGGGCGCTCGTCCGACGCCGTCGGCTACCTCTACCTCGTCGAAGACGCCGAGCAGGCGGCCGACGCCGCGACGGAAGCCGAAGCCGCCGGTGGAGACGCGGGTGCCGCCACCACCGAGACCGGTGGTCGACGAGGGGTGCACCAAGCCGCGGTACGAGGGGAGCCCGGCCAGCCGCGCGGAGGTCAAGCAGGCGCTGACCAACGCGGCGGGACGGGTCTACTGGCCGGTGTCGGCGCCGAGCATCCGGATTCCCGTCAACCTGATCAAGGCCACCGCGTGGCAGGAGAGCGGCTGGCAGTCGAACATTATCGCCTGCGACGGTGGGGTCGGGTTGATGCAGGTGATGCCGGACACGGCAAAGTGGATGAACCAGCGCTTCGAGAAAGCGTACGATATCAACAACTATCAGGACAATGCCTACCTGGGCGCGACCTACCTGGCCTGGCTCACCAAGTACATCGGGGACGCCTTCTTCGACGGTGACTACCGGCTGGACGCGGACCTGTGCACCAGCGAGCTGAACTCCTGCCTGCTCAACGCGGTCATCTCGGCGTACAACTACGGCCACGGCGCGGTGGTGACCGACGACGGGATGCGGATACCGAACCCCCAGTACGTCCGCAACGTCCGGGCGTTGATGACGGAGTGTGAATGTCTGTCCTTCTGAGTTCGGCGGTCTGACCGCCGGCCGCGCCGATCGCGCGCCGGCTGACCACGGCTTTCGTCGACATTGGCAGGTCGGTCCACTGGACTTTCCCCACCAAGGGTGGATACGGTCGGTAGTGGAACCCTGCCTCTGAGTCAGGAGGGCCGACCGATGAGGCTGCTGTGGCTGCCCGACGTACTCCGTTCCGCCGGGCTCACCGTGCACGAGGTCGGGGGGTGGCGTGACCGTGGATCGAGTTCCTTCGACCCGCACGGCATCATCTGTCACGAGACCCGGGGATCTCGGACCAGCACCGACGCCGGCGAGATCTCCGTCCTGTTGAACGGGTCCCCCACCGCGCCGCCCCCGATCGCGCAGCTCTATCTGTCCCGCACCGGACACTGGCACGTGATCGCTTCCGGTCGGTGCAACCACGTGCGGGTCGGCTGGGCCGGCCCCTTCAAGGGAGTCGGCAACTCGGGCCTGCTCGGCATCGAGGCGCAGCACGCCCTCGGCGAGCCGTGGACCGACCGACAGTACAACTCGTATGTGCGGGGAGTGGCGGCGATCCGCCGCCGCACCGGCTGGGGCGTCGCCGGGCACAAGGAGCACCAGCCCGGCGGCTACGGCCACTCCAGCGTCAAGACCGATCCCAGCTTCGACATGAACCGATTCCGGCGCGACGTCGAGGCGCTGCTGTCCGGAGAGGAGAACATCATGCCAGCACTGTCAGACGCGCAGCAGGAGCAGCTGTTCAAGTACGCGAAGGACACCAACTACATCCTCTGGCAGGGTGCGCAGAAGCCGGACGGCAGCGGGCGCACCGACATCCGGCAGCACTTCTACAACATCGAGGGGATGCTGACCGAGATCAAGGCCAACCAGATGACCATGCTCGGCAGGGACTGGGTCAACGAGCAGGAGATCATCGACGGCGTCCTCGCGGGACTGGGGTCGAAGGATCTCGACGACGCGGTGGCCGCGCTGCGGGCGGCGTTCGGCGACCGCGCGGCGGAACTGGCCGCCAAACTGGCCGCCGCGACCACCACCACGGCAGGAGAGTAGCGCCGGCGCCGCCGCGGGGTGCCTGGCTAGCGGCGTCGCCGCCGCAGCCAGGCGTCCTCGGCGGCGTAGTCGAAGTAGTTGACGTGGCCGCCGCGGAGCAGGTCCGGGAAGACGACCCGCCAGTCTCGGCCCCGCGCGGCGTCCACCAGCCAGCGCACCGTCGCCGGCAGCGAGTCCAGGTAACCGGTCACCGGTCGGTAGCCGAGCTGCCGTCGTGCCAGGCTCGTGTCCAGCACCACCGGCTCCGGCACCGACCAGGGCGTCTCACCCACCGGAGGGGCCGGGGAGGGACCCTCGATCAGCACCTCCTCGGCCCGGTGGTCCAGCACCGCGTCGATGGCCGCGCCGATCTCCGCGACGGTGGGCGGGTCCGGGTCGGCGGCGTTGAGCACCCGGGCGCCGGGCTCGTTGGCGGCGAGCCGGATCAGCTCGGCGAGGTTGGCGGTGGACACCGGATGCAGCCGGCTGCGTCCGCCGTAGGCGAGGATCCGGACCGGACGGCCGTCCAGGGCCCGCTTGACGAAGTACCACTCGCGCGGGCGCCTGCTGTACGGCCCGTGGATCGCGCCGGCCCGCAGCAGCGTGGTGGGGAGGACCGCGCCGGCGGCGAGCAGGTCGCGCTCCAGGGCGGCCTTCTCCCGCGCGTAGCCGGCGCCGGGTCCACCGTAGGAGGGGGCGACGGTCGGCTGGGTCTCGGCGATCGGCACCGGGAACCGGGCACCCTGCTCGCCGACGACCCGACCCGCGGCGTCCACGTAGACCGCGGCGCTGGAGACGACGACGGCCGAGCCGATCCGGTCGGCGAGCGCCAGGAGTTGGCGGGCGTGTCGGGCGCCGTACGCGACACTGTCGACGAGCACGTCACAGCCGTCGCCGAGCGCGGTGGCCAGCGCGGCGTGATCCTCGCGGTCCAGGTGGACGAGTTCCACGTTCCAGGCGGGGGGCCAGGGCGCGCCGGCACGCAGGCCGCGCGCGGCGGCCCGTACGTGCCAACCGTCGGCGACCAGCGCCCGCACGGCGGCGCGTCCGATCTGACCGGTGGCCCCGAGCACCAGTGCGACCCTGTCCATGCGGCTCAGGCTAGAGGCGCCGGCGTGGTCCGGACCTGGGGTTTGGCCCGTCGGCCGAACCGCCCGTGTGGGTCGTGCTCCGGGCGGTGCCGCGACACGGAGGACGGGGCACCGACCCGGCGTCGGCGCGAGCGGTCCGAACGGTTCAGCAGGGCTGGACGTTCGCCGCCTGCGGACCCTTCTCCGCCTGCGTCACCTCGAACTCGACCTGTTGCCCCTCGCTGAGTTCCCGGTAGCCGGAGGTCGCGATCGCCGAGTAGTGGACGAAGACGTCGGGGCCACCGCCGTCCGGCGTGATGAAGCCGAAGCCTTTTTCCGAGTTGAACCACTTCACGGT
This sequence comes from uncultured Micromonospora sp., assembly GCA_937951935.1. Classification (GTDB taxonomy): domain Bacteria; phylum Actinomycetota; class Actinomycetes; order Mycobacteriales; family Micromonosporaceae; genus Plantactinospora. The sequence continues at coordinate 53,181 of CALGAM010000105.1, forward strand.
GCCGGTTGCCATGCGAGTCTCCTTAGCGGCGCGTCTGTTTGCGGCGCGCGCCCCGTACGTTACTGACGGTAGCGGTCCGCGGTGCCGGGCGCGGCCGGAAGTCCCGACGCGCCACCAGGAAGCGGGCGGTCTCACCGGGTCGACCCCGAGATCGTCTCAGGGTGATGCCAGGTACGAACCCTGATGTCCGGGTCGATGCTTCGGCGTACTGTCCTTCCCCGTGGGGGACTGGTTGGGGCAGACAGGGGAGTTGCCGGCGACGCTGTTCCTGACGGCGCTCGGCATGATCATGGTGCTGGACGCCGTTCCGCTGCTGGGCGTCCTGGTGCCCGGGGACGTCGCCGTGCTTGCCGCGGTGGGAATCGGTCACCCGGCCAGCGCCGCCGCCTTCCTGGCCGTCGTGGCGGGCTGCCTGGCCGGGTGGTCGCTGACCTTCCTCGCCGGTCGGGTGTTGGGCGCCCGGCTGCGCCGCAGCCGGGCCGGTAGGTGGATCGGGGAGACGCGCTGGTCGGCCGCGGAGCGGCTGCTCGTGCGGGGCGGCGGGCGGATGGTGATGGTGGCGCCCTTCCTGCCGGTGCTGAACGCGCTGCTGCCCCTCGCCGCGGGTGGACTGCGGATGTCGTACCGCCGGTTTCTCGGCTTCGCGGTGGTCGGCGCGATGCTGTGGGCCGGACTCTACACGCTGCTCGGCGTCGTGGCCCGGTCGCTGGACGGCCTGCTGCCCGGCGGGACGTTCGCGACGGTGGGCACGATCGGCTTCGGGCTGTTCCTCGGCGGGCTGGTGCTGCTCGGACTCCGCCGCCGCGTCGGCGAGGCGACGCACGACTGAGCCGGTGGGGGCCACGGGACCGAGGCGAGGCGGCCGAGAGGCGCGGCGTGCGGCGTACCGGCGGGGCGGGTGGGGAACCGTGCGGCGTACCGGCACAGCGGTGGGCGGGGGCACGTCGTCGCGCGCCCAGGCCGGCCCGAGGGCCCGGCCTGGCATACTGCCCACCCGTGGTGTTGTCGAGAGGCTGGGCCGTGTTCCTGACCCTGGTCGGGGTCTGGACCTGGGCGATCTGGCCGCGTTTCGCGGTGGCGATCTGGCAGGACCCACGCGCCTGGTCGGGCGGGGAGATCGGCCAGGGCCGTCCCACCGGGTTCCTCTGGGTGCACGCGCTGCTGATCGTGGCGTCCCTGGCCATCGGTACAGCGGTGGGCACGCTCGGCGTGCGGGGCTGGTGGGCGGCCCGACGGGGTACCGCGACGAGGGGGTGACTTTCTCCCGGCCCGTCGTCGGCCGTTCTCGCCCGTTTCGCCGTCCCCGCCACGGCGGCGGGCAGACACCCTGGCCGGCCCGTCGGTCCGCCGGCCGGTGGTGGCGCCACCACCGGCCGGGGTGTGCGCGTCCGTGGCGCACCGCCACCCGTTTCGGGCGTGCTCGACGGCACGTCCGGACGCGCATCGTGCGGTTCGTCACACCGTCGCCCCTTCCGCCGGGGCTGGGTGTGACACGCGCTCCCGGACGAGGATTCGAACCTCGGTTTCCTGATCCAGAGTCAGGCGTCCTGCCAGTTGGACGATCCGGGAAGGAAGCCGGCGGGGCGGCTGCGTCGGCCGTGCCCGGTGCCGGATGAGCGCCACCCGGCCGGGCCGACGGCTCGAACCGCACAATGCTTGCCCGCCTCGCCGGAACGCGATGATGCCCGTCCCGCCGGCAACGGCGATGGTGCCCGTGTCGGCGGGACGCGGTCAGGTCCGGTCGCGGCTGCCGCCGCGCGGGCCTTCGGTGCGTGCTCCGGGTGCGATTCGAACGCACACTGTGCGCGGTTTGAGCGCGCTGCCTCTGCCGTTGGGCTACCGGAGCGGGCGGATCGGGCAGACGGCCACGGGGAACTCCGGACACCCGGGCGCAGACCAGGCACAGGCACCGGAGCGGCGCCGTGGGTCGCCGTCTCGCACCAACTCTATATTCTTACGCAGACCGTTCCGGGGGCGAACCGTGACCTCCCGTCGGGAGCCTGGCGGGCCGAGCACCAGGCCACCGGCCCGGGCGGCCCGCGGCGGAGAACCGAATCCGGCGTCGCCCGTCCGCGGACGCGGGTGAGTCGGTCCGGCTGGACGGGGGTCGGGCCGTCGTCCCCGGTCCGACGCTCGCCGGGCCGGCACGGTGCCGACCACCGGCGGACGAAGACTCCCCACTGTGGATTTGTCAACAGCCACGTGTCCGGCCGCGCTCGGAGACGGCGGACGGCGGGAATCGGACCCGCGACCTCCGGACGCGACGCGCCGCAGCGTGCGCCACGCCCGGTGCGGGAAGCGTTCCCGGGCGGTCGTCCCGCCTGCGGTGACCGGCGCGACAACCACGGTAGGACGCCGCGCCCGCGGGCGACAACGGGGTTTCCGGCCGTGAGGGCCGGCTCGGACCGCCGAGGCGTGTCGACGCGGACGCCAACCGCGCCGCCCCGGCGCCCGCCCGAGGTGTCCGGCGGGTCGCCGGAGGTCCGACGGCGCCGCGCGGGTGTGCCGGTGTCGCCGGGGTCACCAGCCGCGGGCGCGCCACTGCGGCAACGCGGGGCGCTCGGCTCCCAGCGTGCTGTCCCGACCGTGGCCGGGGTAGAACCACGTCTCGTCCGGTAGCCGGTCGAAGAGCTTGCGTTCGACGTCGGTGATCAGTGAGGTGAACCGGGCCGGGTCCCGGTCGGTGTTCCCTACCCCGCCCGGGAACAGGCTGTCCCCGGTGAACAGGTGAACGCCGTCGACGTCGTCCTGGTAGAGCAGGGCGACGGAGCCGGGGGTGTGCCCGACCAGGTGGATCACCTCCAGCTCACGGGCGCCGACGCGGATCCGGTCGCCGTCGGTGAGCAGCTCGGAGGGAAGCGGCAGGCCCTCGGCGTCGGCGGTGTGGACCAGCGACCGGGCTCCGGTGGCCGCGACCACCTCCTGCAGCGCCATCCAGTGATCCTGGTGACGGTGGGTGGTGACCACCGCCGACAGGCCGCCGTCCCCGACCAGCTCCAGCAGCCGGGGTGCCTCGTTGGCCGCGTCGATCAGCACCTGCTCCCCGGTGGCGGGGCAGCGCAGCAGGTAGGCGTTGTTGTCCATCGGGCCCACCGAGAGCTTGCTGACGATCAGCCCGGTCATCTCCCGCACGTCGGCCGGGCCGCCCGGGGTGACGTTGCCGGTGTAGGTGCTCATGGTCGTACTCCGATCCGCCGGGTGAGGGGCCGGTGCCACGGCTGACGACGATAGCCGCCGGCGGCGCGGAATTGGCTTTCGGCGTGGCCGGGCCGCCACCTACTGTCGGGGCCGGCGCGGGTGGACGACCTGCGCGAACGCACCTTCGGCGATGGGCTGACCATGACCTTCGATCTCGCGTCTGTCGGCTGGGACACGTCGCTGGCCGCCGCGTTCGGTGACCGTGGCGGCGACCGACCCGGACGGGTGCTCCGCGCCGACCGGGGCGTCTGCACGGTTCTCTGCGCCGAGGGCACGGTGCGGGCCAGCGTCGGCGGCGCCGTGCTGGTCGGCGCGGCCCGGGACGCGCGCAACCTGCCGTGTGCCGGCGACTGGGTGGCGCTGCGGACCTGGCCGGACCAGCGGGTCACCATCGAGGCGGTGTTGCCCCGGCGGACGGCCGTGGTACGCCGTACCGCGGACAAGGACTCCACCGGCCAGGTGCTGGCCGCCAACGTCGACGTCGCGGTGGTGGTCGAGCCGCTGCACCCGACGCCCGACACGGGGCGGATCGAGCGGCTGCTCGCCCTGGCCTGGGAGTCGGGAGCGCAGCCGCTGGTGGTGCTCACCAAGTGTGACCTGGTCCCCGACCCCGCCGCGGTCGCCGCGCAGCTGCGTCGGGCCGCGCCCGGGGTCGAGGTGTTGCCGGTCAGCGCCCACCGGAAGAAGGGCCTGGACCGGCTGCGCCGGCTCGCCGCCGGCCGCACCCTCGCCCTGCTGGGTCCCTCCGGCGCGGGAAAGTCGACCCTGGTCAACGCGCTGGTCGGGGCGACGGTGATGACCACCCAGGGGGTGCGCGGGGTGGACGGGAAGGGCCGGCACACCACCACCCACCGTGAGCTGGTCATGATTCCCGGTGGTGGGGCGGTGATCGACACCCCGGGCGTGCGGGCGGTCGGTCTGCTCGACACGGCGGCCGGTCTCGACCAGGCGTTCGCGGACGTCACGGCGCTGGTCGCGGCGTGCCGGTTCGCCGACTGCGGACACCGGGGCGAGCCGGGCTGCGCGGTTCGGGCGGCCCTGGACTCCGGCGAGCTCGACGCGCGCCGCTGGGCGAACTGGCAGAAACTCCAGCGGGAGGTGGCGTACGAGACGCGCCGCCAGGACCGGCGGCTGGCGGCCGAGGAGCGTCGCCGCTGGCGGCGGATCCACCGGGAACAGCGCGGTGGGCGCGCCGGTGGCGAGGTCGGCTGGTGAACGCGCCACCACGCGTGGCCGGCCGGGGCGACCACCCGGCGTGAGCTGCGGAGACGACCGGTTGCGGGAAACTGTCGTACGCCGGGGCTAGAGTTGCCGAGGCGCTGTTCTGCGCTGGGAACGGCGCCGCTGTGCGCCCAACGAACCGGACAAAACGTTATGGAGTGCGCGGACAGTGGCTGACCGACTGATCATCCGTGGCGCGCGGGAGCACAACCTGCGCGATGTGAACCTCGACCTGCCGCGCGACGCCATGATCGTGTTCACCGGGCTCTCCGGTTCGGGGAAGTCCAGCCTCGCCTTCGACACGATCTTCGCCGAGGGCCAGCGGCGGTACGTCGAGTCGTTGTCGGCCTACGCCCGACAGTTCCTCGGGCAGATGGACAAGCCGGACGTCGACTTCATCGAGGGGCTCAGCCCGGCCGTCTCCATCGACCAGAAGTCGACCTCCCGCAACCCGCGTTCCACCGTCGGCACCATCACCGAGGTCTACGACTACCTGCGGCTGCTCTTCGCCCGGATCGGTGAGCCGCACTGCCCGACCTGCGGCGAGCGGATCAGCCGGCAGAGCCCGCAGCAGATCGTGGACCGGGTTCTGGCGATGCCGGAGGGCACCCGGTTCATGGTGCTCGCCCCGGTGGTCCGGGGCCGCAAGGGTGAGTACGTCGACCTGTTCGCCGAGCTGCAGGCAAAGGGGTACGCCCGGGCCCGGGTCGACGGCGTGGTCCATCCGCTGACCGAACCTCCGAAGCTCAAGAAGCAGGAGAAGCACACCATCGAGGTGGTGGTGGACCGGCTGACGGTCAAGGCCAGCGCCAGGCAGCGGCTCACCGACTCGGTCGAGTCCGCGCTCGCGCTCTCCGGCGGGCTGGTGCTGCTCGACTTCGTCGACCTGCCCGAGGACGACCCGGACCGGGAGCGCCGCTACTCCGAGCACCTGGCCTGCCCCAACGACCACCCGCTGGCGATCGAGGACCTCGAGCCCCGGGTCTTCTCCTTCAACGCCCCGTACGGCGCCTGCCCGGAGTGCACGGGGCTGGGCGTCAAGAAGGAGGTCGACGCCGATCTGGTCGTGCCGGATCCGGAGCGCACGCTGCGGGAGGGTGCGATCCAGCCGTGGTCCGGTGGGCAGACGATGGAGTACTTCCTACGCCTGCTGGAGGCGCTGGGCGAGGCCGAGCACTTCGACCTCGACACCCCGTGGCGCGCGTTGCCGTCCCGGGTGCAGAAGACGATCCTGTACGGCTCCAGCGACCAGGTGCACGTGCGCTACCGCAACAGGTACGGCCGGGAGCGGTCGTACTACACCGGCTTCGAGGGCGTGGTGCAGTGGATCGAGCGGCGGCACAACGACACCGAGTCGGAGTGGTCCCGGGAGAAGTACGAGGGCTACATGCGGGACGTGCCCTGCCCGGCCTGCCGCGGCGCCCGGCTCAAGCCGGAGGTGCTGGCGGTCACCCTGGGCGGGCGCAACATCGCCGAGGTCTGCGCGCTGTCCGTCGGTGAGTGCGCGGAGATGCTCGGCGCCCTGACCCTGACCGACCGGCAGAAGCTGATCGCCGAGCGGGTCCTCAAGGAAATCAACGCCCGGCTCCGGTTCCTGGTCGACGTCGGGCTCGACTACCTGTCGCTGGACCGCCCGGCCGCCACCCTCTCCGGTGGTGAGGCGCAGCGCATCCGGCTCGCGACGCAGATCGGATCCGGCCTGGTCGGCGTCCTCTACGTTCTCGACGAGCCCTCGATCGGGCTGCACCAGCGGGACAACCACCGGCTGATCGAGACGCTGGTCCGGCTGAAGAACCTGGGCAACACGCTGATCGTGGTCGAGCACGACGAGGACACGATCCGCGCCGCGGACTGGATCGTCGACATCGGCCCGGGCGCCGGCGAGCACGGCGGCCGGATCGTGCACAGCGGCCCGGTCTCCGACCTGCTGGCGAACGAGGAGTCGGTGACCGGGGCGTACCTGTCGGGCCGGCGGGCCATCGCCACGCCGACGCGGCGCCGTCCGCAGACGCCGGGCCGGGAGGTGGTGGTGCACGGGGCGCGCGAGCACAACCTGCGCAACCTGACCGTGCCGTTCCCGCTCGGGCAGTTCATCGCGGTCACCGGGGTCAGCGGCTCCGGCAAGTCGACCCTGGTCAACGACATCCTGTACGCGGTGCTGGCGAACCAGGTCAACGGGGCGCGGCTGGTGCCGGGCCGCCACCTGCGGGTCACCGGACTGGAGCACGTCGACAAGGTCGTCGGTGTCGACCAGTCGCCGATCGGGCGCACGCCGCGGTCGAACCCGGCGACGTACACCGGGGTCTGGGACCACATCCGCAAGCTCTTCGCGGAGACCACCGAGGCGAAGGTGCGGGGGTACGGCCCCGGTCGCTTCTCGTTCAACGTCAAGGGCGGCCGGTGTGAGGCGTGCAGCGGCGACGGGACGATCAAGATCGAGATGAACTTCCTTCCCGACGTGTACGTCCCGTGCGAGGTCTGCAAGGGTGCCCGGTACAACCGGGACACCCTGGAGGTGCACTACAAGGGCCGCAGCGTCGCCGACATCCTGGACATGCCGATCGAGGAGGCCGCCGAGTTCTTCTCGGCGATCCCGGCGATCCACCGGCACCTGAAGACCCTGGTCGACGTCGGCCTCGGCTACGTCCGGCTCGGCCAGCCGGCCCCGACCCTCTCCGGCGGCGAGGCGCAGCGGGTCAAGCTCGCCGCCGAGTTGCAGCGGCGGTCGACCGGGCGGACCGTCTACGTCCTGGACGAACCGACCACCGGGCTGCACTTCGAGGACATCCGCAAACTGCTCGGCGTGCTGAACAGCCTCGTCGACAAGGGCAACACCGTGATCGTCATCGAGCACAACCTCGACGTGATCAAGACCGCGGACTGGCTGGTCGACATGGGCCCCGAGGGCGGCCACCGGGGCGGCACGGTGCTGGCGATCGGCACCCCCGAGGAGGTGGCCGAGGTCCCGGAGAGCCACACCGGCCGGTTCCTCCGGCCGATCCTGGGGCTCAGCGGTCCGCCGAAGGGGTCGGCGGCGGCGACCGCGCGGGCGGCCAGGGCCAACAGCGGTGGGACGGCCAGGGCCGGCGGTGCTGCCGCGAAGGCCGGTAACGGTACGGCGAAGACCGGCGGCACGCCGGGGCCGGCGACGCCGGCGAAGCGCGCGGCCCGGGCCCGCGGCGGCACGTCGGTCTGACGGCGTTCCGGTGTGGTGGGGCGACCCGGTTGAACCGGTTGCCGGATATATCCGTGTCCTCGGGCATGGCCGCGGACGACCAGGAGCGCGGCGTCGAACGTCGATCAAGGAAGGCTACGCATGAGTGACGAGCAGACCGTGACCGGGCCGGGCGGGCAGACCCGACGGGCGCTGCTGGCGGGCGCGGGTGCGGTGGGCGCCTCCGTGGTGCTGGCCGCGTGCGGAACCGGGGACGACGACGCCCTGGACGGCGGAGGGGGCAGGGAGCCGGCGGGCTCCCCGAACGGCGCCGGCTCGGCGGGTGCCCCGGCCGGCGGCAGCACGGCACTGGCCAGGACGAGCGAGATCCCGGTCGGCGGTGGAAAGATCATCGCCGAGCAGGAGGTCGTGGTCACCCAGCCGACCGCCGGCGAGTTCAAGGCCTTCAGCTCCATCTGCACCCACCAGGGCTGTCCGGTGACGAGTGTCGAGGACGGCGCGATCGTCTGCACCTGCCACCTGAGCAGGTTCTCCATCGCGGACGGCTCGGTCAAGGCGGGTCCGGCGCCCAGGCCGCTGCCGGCGAAGAGCATCACCGTCACCGGGGACGACATCGTCCTCGCCTGAACCCGCGGTCCCGGCGCGGCCGGCCGCCGCCGTGCCGGGACACCCCGCGATGATCACCGATTAGGCTTGTCGACGTGCCTGACCCCGCCACCTACCGACCCGCGCCGGGCACGATTCCGGACGCGCCCGGCGTCTACCGGTTCTGGGACCCGGAAGGCCGGGTGATCTACGTCGGCAAGGCGAAGAGCCTGCGCAGCCGGCTCAACTCGTACTTCGCCGACCCGTGGTCGCTGCACGAGCGCACCCGCCAGATGGTCACCACCGCCGCCCGGGTCGACTGGATCATCGTCGGGACCGAGGTCGAGGCGCTCCAGCAGGAGTACACCTGGATCAAGCAGTACGATCCACGCTTCAACGTGCGGTACCGGGACGACAAGTCGTACCCGTACCTGGCGGTCACCCTGCACGAGGAGTTCCCCCGGTTACAGGTCATGCGGGGAGCCAAGCGCAGGGGGGTGCGGTACTTCGGGCCGTACTCCCACGCCTGGGCGATCCGGGAGACCCTGGACCTGCTGCTGCGGGTGTTTCCGGCGCGGACCTGCTCGTCCGGGGTGTTCAGGCGGCAGGCACAGATCGGTCGTCCCTGCCTGCTGGGCGACATCGGCAAGTGTTCGGCGCCCTGCGTCGGGCGGATCTCCGCCGACGGGCACCGGCGGATCGTCGACGAGTTCTGCGAGTTCATGGGCGGTCGTACCGACACCATGGTCCGGCGGCTCGAACGGGAGATGAACGAGGCCAGCGAGCGGCTCGAGTTCGAGCGGGCCGCGCGGTTGCGGGACGACCTCGCGGCGCTGCGCCGGGCCATGGAGAAGCAGAGCGTGGTCCTCGGCGACGGCACCGACGCCGACGTGGTCGCCTTCGCCGAGGACGAGCTCGAGGCCGCCGTCCAGGTCTTCCACGTCCGCGGCGGCCGGGTGCGCGGCCAGCGCGGCTGGGTGGTGGAGAAGGTCGAGGACCTGACCACCGGCGACCTCGTGCACCACTTCTGCAGCCAGGTCTACGGCGGTGAGGAGGGTGAGCGCGACGTGCCCCGGGAGCTGCTGGTGCCGGCGCTGCCGGCCGACGCCGACGCGTTGGCCGCCTGGCTGTCGGGCCGCCGTGGCAGCCGGGTCACCCTCCGGGTCCCGCAGCGCGGCGACAAGAAGGCGCTGCTCGAGACCGTCGCCCGCAACGCCGTCGAGGCACTGACCCGGCACAAGCTGCGCCGCGCCGGAGACCTGAGCACCCGCGGCGAGGCGCTGGACGAGCTCACCGAGGCGCTCGGGCTGCGGACCGCGCCGCTGCGTATCGAGTGCTACGACGTCTCCCAGATCCAGGGGACGGACGTGGTGGCCAGCATGGTCGTCTTCGAGGACGGCCTGCCCCGCAAGAGCGAGTACCGGCGGTTCGCGGTGCGCGGCGCGACCGACGACCTGTCGGCCCTCTCCGAGGTGCTGCGGCGCCGGTTCAGCCGCTACCTGCAGGCGCGGGGGGAGACCGGCGAGATCGGCGAGGAGACCGCCTCCGACCCGGACCGACCCGGGATCGACCCCACCACCGGCCGGCCCCGCAGGTTCGCCTATCCGCCGCAACTGGTGATGGTGGACGGTGGACAACCGCAGGTCGCCGCCGCGGCGGCGGTGCTGGCGGAGCTGGGCATCGACGACATCGCACTCTGCGGGCTGGCCAAGCGGCTGGAGGAGGTGTGGCTGCCCGGCGAGGAGTTCCCGGTGATCCTGCCCCGTGCCTCCGAGGGGCTCTACCTGTTGCAGCGGATCCGGGACGAGGCCCACCGGTTCGCCGTCACGTACCACCGACAGCGGCGATCCCGGCGGATGACCGCCTCCGACCTGGACCGGATTCCCGGCCTCGGCGAGGTGCGCCGCAAGGCGTTGCTGCGCCACTTCGGGTCGGTCCGGCGGCTCTCCGCGGCCACGGTGGAGGAGATCGCCGAGGTGCCGGGTATCGGGCGGCGTACCGCCGAGGCGGTCGTCGCGGCCCTGGGGGCCGGCGACCCGTCGCGGTGACCGCCGCCGGCCCTCCCCGCGAGCGGCCGGTGGGGACCACCGAGTCCAGCGTCACGGCGCCTCGGCGCCGGATCCTCGGTCGGTGTCGGCCGGCTGGGCGGGGTGGGCGTGGCGCCAGGTGTGCAGGGCGCCGCTGGCGAGCAGGGCCGGCCCGGCCAGGGTCGCGGCGGTCACCACCGCCGCGAACACGTCCGGAAAGCCAGCCGGCGACACGTCGACCGCTACAGCCCGATGCCGGCGGTCAGCGTCCACCGCACCCGCGCCGGTGCCGCCCGACCCGCCACGGCCACGTAGCCGACCAGCGTGCCGAGTGCGACCACACCACACGGTGGACGTCGGCCAGGAGGCGAGCAGCGCCGCCCCGACGGAGATCGGTCCGGTTACCGCGGACAGTGACAGCAGGGTGCGGTTTGGTGGCATGTTTGTGGATTCTGCGGTACGGCTGGTGGCCTGGGGTGGGGTGGATCGGTTGGTGGGTGGTGGGTGGTTTCGTCCGGTGTCGGGGTTTTCCGGGTGACGGTCGTCACCGTGTCTGGGTGTTCTG
>CALGAM010000106.1 GCA_937951935.1 uncultured Micromonospora sp.
TGCCCGTGGCCGCGGCCCGGCCGGCTGTGGCGACCCCTCGTGAGCAGCAGTGGTACCTCGACCGGATCAACGTTCCGCAGGCCCACACGGTCTCCCTGGGCGAGGGTGTGCTCATCGGCATGTTCCTGGCGGGGGTGGACACCAGCCGTCCCGAACTCGCCGGCCGCGTCCGGCCGGGCAAGTACGTCGGCAACCGTGCACGGGTCAAGGATCGCCCGCCGGGCATCGACGGGGGTCCTTCCGACGCGGACACGGGCCTGGCGGGGCTGGTCGTGGCGGCGGGCGGAGCCGGTCCCCTGGGCGTGGCACCGCGTGCCGAGATCCAGCCGATCAGCCATCCCGTCGGCGAGAAGCGGGTCTCTGCGGCGCTGCGCTGGCTCGTCGACCATGGTGCCAAGGTCATCGACATGTCCGGTGGGTTCAGCATCACCGACGACGTGACGGCCATCGACGGGATACGGTACGCGCTGGCCAACGACGTCGTGGTCATCATGGACGCCAGGAGCGCCGATCGGCTTCCCGACACGGCGACCACCGGGGTACTCGTCGTCGGCGGAATCAACGAGGAGGGCAGACGAGGTTCGTTCGGCCGCATCGATCTCGCAGCCCCGGGAGCCACGCTCGGGCTGACCGGGCTCACCAACTTCAACACGACCACCGGCTACGGCCCGTTGCCGGTGCCGGGTGACCTCCAGGCGTCGGCGATCGTGGCGGGAGTGGCCGCCCTCGTCCGGTCCCGCCATCCGGATCTCAACGCCGCGTCGGTCATCGACCGACTGCTCAACACCGCCCGGGACGCCGGACCCGCCGGGCCGGACGACACCTACGGCGCGGGTGTCGTCGACGCCGGGGCGGCTGTCCTGAGCGACCGGCCTCCCGTGACGGTGAACCCGCTCGGTGATCCCGGGCCCCCGCGCGAGAGTCTGCTCGACCGCGTCGGCGGCGGCGTGGCCTTCGCCGTCGCCGGCCTCTGCTGCCTCCTCGTGGTCGTCGCCGTCGTGGGCGTGCTGCTCGTGCTCGTACGGGCCCGGCGTCGGCACCGGGCGGGCTGACGGGTCGGGCCCGTCCGGTGCCGTTTCGATCGGCGGTCTTGCGGTTCCGGCGGACGGTGTGGCAGCTTTTTTCAAACGGGCAATCAAGTATGTAACTATTTTCGCTTGCGGAGGTGGGGCGATGGCCGCGGTGTCGCGACGGCGTTTCCTGGTCGCCGGTGGTACGGCGGCCCTGGGGGTGGCGGCCTCGGGCGGCCCCGCGGTCGCCGCGCGGGGGCAGCAGCAGGCCGGGCCGGAGGCACCGGAGCCGGTCCTCGCCGGGTCACCGGCACAGACCGCCGCCGTACTTCCCGCGACCTCGCCCCGCTTCGACCTCACCGACAGCTCCGATCCGCTGTTCCGGGAGAAGCCGCTGCGCAACGGGACCGTCCTGCAGTCGTTCGCCTTCGACAACGTCAACCGGCGGATCTACGTCGCCCAGGTGCTCCAGGGTGGCGTACAGCTCGCCGAGCCCGCGCCGGTCAGCGGCGCCGCGCGCAGTGCCGCGGGCGACCTCTGCATCACCCAGCTCGACTTCGCCGGCAACCAACTCGGTCAGATGTACCTGCTCGGATTCGGGCACGGTGTGTCGATCGGGGCCGAGCCGGTGGGTTCGGTGACGTACCTCTGGACCGAGGTGGACGCGGCCCCGTCCGGCGAGAGCGCCCGCGGCACCCGCCTCGCCCGCTTCCCCTTCGTCGACCGCGCCGTGCTGACGAACTCCTCACCGCTGGAGAAGCACACACCGATCGCCGGCGCCACCACGGTCACCCCCTCCGTCGACGCGACCCACGGGCTGCTCCTCATGCGCTACTCACTCGGCGGACGGATGCGGGTGTCGGTCTTCGACCTGGCCGCGGTCAAGGCCCGGAACTACACCCCGCTGGCCACCGTCGACCAGCCCGCCGTGGTCGCCGCCCAGCGGCCGTTCCAGGGCTACACCAGTTTCGGGCGCTACCTCTACATGCTGGAGGGGAGCGCCTACGGCACCTACGACTCGGTCCAGGAGGAGCACGGCAACACGTACCTCACGACGGTGGACCTCGGCACCGGTGCGGTGGTGCAGCGGGCCTGGTCGCAGGCGGGCTACTCGCTCTCCTTCCGTGAGCCCGAGGGGATGGCGGTGCAGCTGACGAACCCGGCCGACGCGACCACGGCCCGGCTCTGCTTCGGCTTCGCCTCCCGCAACGCGCCGAACCGGCTGGCGAGCATCTACTACAAGGACAAGCTGGTCTGACGCCGGGTGGTCCGGCGCCTCGCGGACGAGTGGCCGGAGTTCGGCCAGTGCGTGCCAAGGTCGCCCGGGACACCACCGACCCGGACCGGCTCTACGCACAGAACCACCACGGGGTCTACCGGTCCCGGGACGAGGGCGTCACCTGGGATTCGATCGCCGACGGGCTGCCGAGCGAC
>CALGAM010000107.1 GCA_937951935.1 uncultured Micromonospora sp.
GCGGTGTCGGGGGTCTCGCCCTCGTAGCCGTCCATCGCGGCGATGCCGACCAGCGCGTTGAAGTTCGGGCCGTATCCGAGGTAGCTGCTCATCGGCCCGGACATGCCCATCGGCGGCATCCGCGCCACGATCAGCCGGGGGTTCAACTCCAGCAGCCGCTCGTGACCCAGGCCGAGCTTCTCCAGGGTCCCGTTGCTGTTGTTCTCCACCAGCACGTCGCTGATCGCCAGCAGGTCGAGCGCCGCCTGATGCCCCTCCGGAGTCTCCAGGTTGCAGCAGGCGGACAGCTTGTTACGGGCGTGCCAGGCGAACAGCGCGGTCCGGTCGTACGGCCGCGGCTCGGGATCGCGGTCGGGGTAGGTGCCCCCGTGGTAGCCGACGGCCCTCATCGACTCGCGTGTCACCGTCGCCGAGACCTGCCGGCTGGTCCGGTTGTTGGCCTCCAGGCGGATCACCTCGGCGCCGAGGTCGCCCAGCAGCGCGGTCGCCCCGGGACCCGACCACACCACGGTCAGGTCCACGACCCGGATGCCCTCCAGTGGTCGGCTCATCGGGTGCTCCCCTCGTCGGCGGCGGTCGGCTGCGGCGCGTCTCCCGCCGTCGGCGCCGCGGCCAGTTCGGCCCGGATCTCGGCGCCGTGCTCGTCCAGCAGCGGCGCCGTCCGGCGCAGCCGGAACCCGCCGGCCATCCGCCACGGTGGGCCGACGTACTCCAGCGACCCGGCCTGCGGGTGTGTGCCCCGCACGAACAGGTTCCGGCCGCGGTAGTGCGGATGCTCCAACAGCTCCGAGACGTCCAGCAGCGCCGTCAGCGGGATCCGGGCCGCCTCGCCGCGCTCCATGATCTCGATCTTGGACCGCGCCGCGAACCAGTCGCTGACGTACCGGGTGAAGTGCTCCCAGTCCGCGCCGAGGCTCTGCCGGTCCAGATACCTGGCCAGGAACTCGTCGTCACCGGCCCCGACGAGGTTGACCAGCCGGTTCCAGAACTCGCGGGTGGTCACGTAGACCATCACGTACCCGTCCCTGGCCCGGAACGGACCGGTGAAGAGGTTGCCGCTGCGGTGCACGCTGCGCACCCCACGCGGCGGGATCCACCCGGAGAAGGCCGTCGACATCAGGTACGACGCCCGCCGGTCCGCGCCGGAGAGCAGCACCTCCTGCCCGGAGACGTCGACGACCGAGCCCCTGCCGGTCCGTCGGGCGTGGAACAGCCCCGCCAGCGTGGCGTAGCCCGCGGCACGCCCGATGGTGTAGTGCTCCAACAGTCCGGGCTTGCGCAGCGGGGCCCGCCCCGCCGCGCCGGTGGCGTGCATCGGCCCGCCCATCGCCTGCAGCACGATCCCGGTCGCCTCCCGGTCCCGGTACGGGCCGGTCTGCCCGAAGGCGCTGATCCGGGTCAGCACCAGACGCGGGTTGCGGGCCAGCAGCACCTCGGGGCCGAGCCCCAACCGCTCCAGGTGCCCCGGCCGGAAGGACTCGACCACCGCGTCCGCCGTGCCGACCAGGTCGAGCAGCAACGCCACACCGGCCGGGTCGTGCAGGTCGATGGCGATGGACCGCTTGTTGGTGTTCAGGTGCAGGAACAGGGCGCTGCGCTCGGGGTGGGGCACGTCGTTCGGGAACGGGCCCCAGCGGCGGGTGAGGCTGCCCTCGCCCGGCTTCTCCACCTTGATCACGTCGGCGCCGAAGTCGCCGAACAACTTCGTCGCGTACTCGCCGGCGACCCACCGGGACAGGTCGATCACGCGTACGCCGTCGAACACCTGCGGTCGCTCTTCGCCGGCGCCGTCGGGACGCCCCGGCACGCCCGCGGCCGACGTCTCGGGCCGGCTCATCCGACCAGTCCGATCTCGCGTTCCAGCCACCGCGCGGCGACGTCGGCGGTACCGCCCTGCAGCTCGGTCACCTTGGCCCGCTCGGACCACAGGTGCAGATCCGTCTCGCGCACGTAGCCCATGCCGCCCTGGAGCTGGTGGCAGGTCAGCGTCGCCCACTTGTACGCCTCGCTGCAGTGCATCTTGGCGACCGCCACCCGCCGGGTGGCCCGCTCGCCCCGCCCCAGCCACCACAGCGCCGAGTACGCCGCCAGCCGGGCCCCGTCCAGCGCGATCCGCATGTTGGCGACGTGGTGCTGCACCGCCTGGAAGCTGCCGATCGGCCGGTCGAACTGGTGCCGGGTCCTGACGTACTCGACCGTCCGGTCCAGCACGGCGGCGGTGCCGCCGACCATCTCGGCGCACTGCAACGCCACCGCGGCCTCCGCCACCCAGCCCAGGTCGGCCGGGTCCAGGCCCCGCCCGTCGGGGCCGGCCAGCACCGCGTCGTCGTCGACGCGGCAGTCCACGAGCCGGACCCGGCTCTGCTTGTCCCCGGCGATCGTCCGCAGCCGCTCGGCCGACCAGCCCGGTCCACCGGGCCGGACGACGAAGCCGAGCACCCGTCCCGGCCCCGTCGGGGTCTCCTCCGTCGCGGTGACCAGGACGACGTCGGCGCGCTCGGCGTTGGCGACGAAGTCGAGCGTGCCGCCGATCCGCCATCCGTCGCCGTCGCGCGTCGCGCGCAGCCGGGGCCGCAGGTCCCCCGCGTCCGAGGGGTTCCAGGCGGCCACGGACGCGACCAGCTCACCGGCGCACAGCGCCGGCAGGTACGCGTCCCGGTGCCGCGGCGTGCCCAGGCGGTCGACGGCCAGCCCGTACAGCAGCGTGGTGTAGACGACGGTCGGGCACAGCGCCGCGCCGGCCTCGGTGAAGAACAGGCCCAGCTCGAACAGCCCGGCCCCCTGGCCGCCGTACTCCTGCCCGAACGGCAGGCCGAGCGCGCCGGCCGCGGCGAGCGCGGTCCACAGCTGCGGGGGGAACCCGTCGGACTCCGGCCGCTTGAGGTCTCGGACCAGCGAGGTCGGACACTGGCGTGCGAACAGCTCGGCGAAGACCGCCCGCAGCTCGCGCTGCTCGGCGGTGAGCACCAGTCTCATCGATCCCGTCCCTTACCTGTCTGCCTCAGCGTCCACCGCGTGGCAGGCCGTGCCCGCGTTGGGCGATGACGTCGCGGAGCACCTCGTTGGTGCCGGCGCCGAACCGCAGCAGCGGCGCGGCACGGTAGAGCTGTTCGAAGCGGCCGTGCGCGACCGCCCCCGGGCTGTCCCGCGACAGCGCTCCCGCCAACCCCGCCATCCGGGTGCCGAGGTCGGCGATCCGCTGCCGCAGCTCGCTGGAGAACACCTTCTCGACGCTCACCTGCACCGTCGGGATGGTGCCGCTGTCCAGCAGGGACGCGGCCTCCAGGCCCATCAGCGCCGCGACCTCGACGTCGGCGTCGAGCTGGGCGAGCTGCCGCCGCAGCACCGGATCGTCGGCCGGCCGGGTGCCGTCGGCGAGCGGCCGGTCGGCCAGCGCGATCAGGTCGTCCACGGCGCGGCGCAGGTCGCCCACGTTCGTCAGCGCGCCGCGTTCCAGGTCCAGCGCGCCGGTGATGTACTGCCAGCCCTTGTTGACCTCGCCGATCAGGTTGGTCACCGGCACCCGTACGTCGGTGAAGAACACCTCGTTGGTCCGGTAGCCGGACCAGGTGATGATGGGGCGGATCTCGATGCCGGGCGTGTCGATCGGCACCATGATCACCGATATCCCCCGGTGTTTGGGTGCCTGCTGGTCGGTTCGGACGCACAGCCACTCGTGCGTGGCCCGCTGGGCGGCGCTGTTCCAGATCTTGGAGCCGTTGATGACCCAGGTGTCGCCGTCGAGGTCGGCCCGGGTCCTCAGGCTGGCCAGGTCGGTGCCGGCGTCCGGCTCGGAGTAGCCGACCGCGACCCTGAGCTCGCCACGGGCGATCGGCGGCAGGAACTCCGCCTTGTTCTGGGGCGTGCCGTACCGGATGATCATCGGCGCCACCGACGTCACGGTCAGGTCCAGCGGCGGGGCCCCGGCGTACTCGAACTCGGTGGCCAGGATGTGCTGGTGCACGGCGCTCAACCCCAGACCGCCGTACTCGACCGGCCAGTTCAGCCCGAACCAGCCCCGCTGACCGACCTTGCGGCGGAACGCCTCGACCTCACCGTCGGGTTTGTCGAGATGGTGCACGGCCATCTCCCGCCGGAGCTCCTCGGTGACGTTCTCCGCCAGGAACGCCCGCACCTCGTCACGCCACGCCGCCTGTTCTGCGTCGAGTTGGAAGTCCATCGCTGTCCTCGATCGTCAGGCCGGGTCCTCGTCCGGCCGGTCGTCACCTGTGCCCGTGCCCGCTACGCGAAGGCGCCCCCGTCGACCCGCAGCACCGAGCCGGAGACGAAGGACGCGTCGTCGGAGGCGAGGAAGGCGATGGCGGAGGCGATCTCCGCCGGGTCCGCCTTGCGGCCCTGCAGGCCCGTGGACCGCTTGCGCAGGCTCTCGTCGTATGCCACCACGCCCGACCGGAACTCCGCCGTGAGCGCCGTGTCCACCCCGCCCGGGCAGACCACGTTCACCCGGACGCCCGCGGGTCCGTACTCGATGGCCAGTGACCGCATCATCGTCACCAGCCCGCCCTTGGTGGCCGCGTACACCGCGCTGTACGGCCAGCCCTGCAGGCCGGCGATCGACGAGACCGCGACGACACAGCCGCGGGTGCTCACCAGGTGGGGCAGCGCGGCCTGGGCGAGCAGGAACGGCGCCCGGAGGTTCACGTTCAGCACGCGATCCCACTCGGCGAGGGTGACGTCGGCGGTGGCGCCGAACTGCCCGATGCCGGCGACCAGGGCGAGCACGTCGAGCCGACCCCACCGCCGGAGGCAGTCCGTCACCACCGTGTCGGCCGCCTCGGCCTCGGCGAGGTCGACCGCGAGCGTGGCGAGACGGTCGCCGCTCGGGCCGAGCTCGTCGCGCAGCGTCGCCAGGCCGGCGGCGTTGCGGTCCACACCCAACACCAGGTCGCCCCGGTCGACGAGGCGGGCCACGGTGGCCCGACCGATCCCGGACGCGGCGCCGGTGACCACGGCGACCCGTGCCTCAGCCATGCAGCGCCTCCCGGACCGTCGCGTACGCGTGCCGGGCCGCCGTGCGGGCCGTGTCGAGCAGGTGGTCCAGCGTGAAGAACCCGTGCGCCACCCCGGGCCAACAGGCGTACGTCACGGGCACCCCGGCCGCACGCAGCCGTTCGGCGTACGCCTCGTTCTCGCTGCGCAGCGGGCAGTGCTCGGCGGCCACCAGGTAGGTCGGCGGCAGCCCGCTCAGGTCGGTGGCGCGCAGCGGCGAGGCGTCCGGGTCAGTGCCGTCCCGGCCGCCGAGGTACTGGTCCCAGTACCAGCGCAGGTGGTCGATGGTCACCGCGTAGCCGTGGCCGTTGCTGCGGTAGGACTCGGTGTCGAAGGCGTGGTCCAGCATCGGGTAGATCAGCAACTGGTAGGCCAGCGCCGGTCCGGCGCCCCGGGCGCAGCGCTGGGCGACCACCGCGGCCAGGTTGCCCCCGGCGCTGTCCCCCGCCACCGCGATCCGGGCCGGGTCGACACCGAGCGTCGCGGCGTTGTCGGCCACCCAGCGGGTCGCCGCCTCGGCGTCGTCGGCCGCGGCGGGGAACCGGTGTTCCGGCGCCATCCGGTAGTCCACCGACACCACCACCGCCCCGGTCTGCAGTGCCATCTGCCGGCAGGGCGCGTCGTGGGTGTCCAGGCTGCAGATGACGAACCCGCCGCCGTGGAAGAACACGATCGCCGGTGACGGCCCGTCGGCCGGGCGCGGCCGGTAGACCCGCAGCCGGATGTCGCCGCCGGGGCCGGGGGCGACCAGTTCCTCGACCGCATGCACCTCCGCCTTCGGGGCCGGGGGCGGGGGGTTCGCCGCCAGGATGCGGCGCGCCTCGGCGGCGTCGAGCACCTCGGTGCCGAGCCGGGGAAAACGCTTCTCGATCGCGGCGACCACCGCCGCGGACTGTGGATCCAGTGCCATGTGACTCCTTCCCGCCGCTCAGACGCCGGCGGTGATCCGGAAGCCGCGGTAACCCGCGGCGGCGACCTCGTCGCAACGTTCGCGGTAGACGTTCAGGCCGCCGACGTACGGCATGAAGACCCGCGGCTTGCCGGGGACGTTGGCGCCGACGTACCAGGAGTTCGCCTGCGGGTACAGGGTGCGGTTGGCCACCTCGTTGACGTGGGCCACCCACTCGTCCTGGGCGTCCCGCTCCGCCTCGATCCGGTTCGCCCCGCGGTCCCGCAGGTGCTCCAGCAGGTCGGAGATCCACTCCACGTGCTGCTCGGCCGCCATGATGCAGTTGACCAGCACCGACGG
>CALGAM010000108.1 GCA_937951935.1 uncultured Micromonospora sp.
CGCTCCGCCTTCGGGTAGCGCCCGACCAGGGCCCAGAACCGCGCGTTGTGGCTGGGCACCACGAGGTGGGCCAACTCGTGCAGCAACACGTAATCGATCACCCAGTCCGGCATCTCCTGCAGCCGGTGGGAGATCCGAATGGTGCGGTCGGCGGGCGTACACGAACCCCAACGACCATTCTGATTCGTCACCCACCGAACGCTGGTCGGCACGGCGATTTCCGCGTGCTCGCTCAGATAGCGGTCGACCAGGCGACGGGACCGCAGCAGCAGCTCCTCGTCGGATCGGCCGACCCGCTCCTCGCGGGCGGCGAGCCGGGCGAGCATCCGGTCCACCCACTCGCTCTCCTCGGCCCGGGAGAACTGATCAGGAATGAGGACCACGACCCGCTCGCCATCCCGATACGCCGACACCGTCCGGCGCCGGCGCTGACTGCGCCGCACCTCGACGACCGGCTTGCGCGACGGCGCCATTAGCGGCCCACGTGGCCCGGGGTTCCGTTCACGATGGAAAACTAATGCTTACCAGCCGGGGGACCGCAAGAGTCAACACGGAGATTGCTGCCGGAAAAATACTGGTTAGACCCGAACAGTCCGGAAAAAATTTATTGCGATGATCGCCGGTTAGCCTCCGGAGCCGGCCGGACGGACGCGCAATCGAACTCGCGAGCGCGCCGGCGACAACGGTAAAGGATCATGCCGGGCTCCACGCCGCGACCCCCGACCACGCCTGTTCGGCAGGGTTCACCCGGCGTGTCCCTGCGAAACTGACTTATCCGACCTATTCCGGCATGCACACTCTGGTCGTCAGCTTCCTCACAGTGTCGACAGATCGCTGACATGGACCTGCCCTGACCTGGGTAGGGTCCGCGGACCGGCGGTCACACCGGTGACCGCGGAGAAACCCCAGCGCTGGCGCCTACGTGGCCCGCCGCCAGGCGCGCGCCAGGCCCGGGAGGGCCGGTGGAGAAGACGAGGAGGGCACCGTGGCCGACAAGGCCCAGACCTACAACGGATATTGCGTGAAGTGCAAGGAGAAGCGTGACTTCGAAGGCAACGTCGAGGTGTCCAAGACGGGCATGAACATGGCCAAGGGCAGGTGCCCGGTCTGCGGCACGACCGTCAACCGGATCCTGGGCAAGGCCAAGGTCTGACCCGGAAGCACATGCGCCGCGGGGAGGGGTGGCCCGGGCCACCCCTCCCCGCTTGTCGCGAAAGACTGTCGTGGTACGGACACCGGCCGTGATGTCAGTGCCGCGACACAAGCTACCTTCCGGTTGTGGATAACCGCCAAGATCCTGTGGATAGGGCAGTGAACAACGGCGCCGGGCTGTGGACAACCGCCAGCGCCGCCCACGTGACCGGTGACAACGTGTCGCCCCATGACCAGAAGCGTCCTGCCCCGCCCCACCCTGCTACCCGGCCTTCCCCGCCTCTGGCGTGACCGTCACACCCTCCAACTCGGCCTCGACCCACGCCGTGCGGTCCTGCTCGAGGTGGCCAATCCCGCAGCCGCCCGGCTCCTCGACCTGCTCGACGGCACGCGTAGCGAGCGCGAGATCCTGGACCACGCCGCCACCGTCGACGTCACCCGGGACGACGCCCGCGCGCTGATCGACGCGCTCCACTCGGCCGGTCTGGTCGTCGCCGCGCACACCCTCCTCCCCACCGACCTGCCCGAGCCGACCCGGCGGCGCCTCGCCGGCGAGGCCGCGGCGCTGGCCAGGCAGGGGCCGGACAACCCGGGCACCCCGGCGCAACTGCTCCGCCGGCGCGCCGCCGCCCGGGTCGTGGTGACCGGACGGGGACGGCTCGCCGCCCCGGTGGCGATCGCCCTGGCCCAGTCCGGGGTGGGACACGTCCACCCCGACCTGGCCGGTCAGGTCGTCCCCACCGACACGGTCGGCAGCGGGCTGCTCGCCACCGACCTGCGCCGGCCGCGGGCCGTCGCCGTCGCCGAGGCCATCGCCCGCTGCGCGCCCGGCACCGACACCAGACCCGTGCGGCGCGGCCGGGTCGATCTGGTCGTCCAGGTCGGGGTGGACCGCCCCGCGGGACTGCTCGCCGCCGGGTACGCGCAACGCCGGCAGCCGCACCTGCTGCTGGAGCTGCGTGACGGCACACCCGTGATCGGCCCCCTGGTGCCGGCGAACGGCTCGCCCTGCCTGCACTGCGTCGACCTGCACCGGCAGGACCGCGATCCCGGCTGGCCCGGCCTGGCCGCCCAGCTGGCCGCCGGTACCGCCCCGGAGCCCTGCCTGGTCACCACCCTGATCACCGCCGTCGGGTACGCCGTGTCCGAGGTGCTCGCGTTCCTCGAGGGGGGCACCGCCGAGACGGTGGGCGGGGCGGTGGAGGTCTGCGGGCCCGGCCGGGTACGCCGTCGCACCTGGCCACCACACCCGGCCTGCGGCTGTGCCCGGCGCCCGGGGCGCCGGGCGGGACCGGGTACCGGCAGCCCGCCGCCCCGCTGCCTGCCGGGGACGGAGCCGGCGTGACCCCGTCCGGGCGGCGACGGCCGGCCGTCCCGGTTGGCGGGCGACCCGGGCCCCGGGACGGAACGGTTCTGTCGGGCAGACCGACCGCCAAACCGGGCACGGCCCGACGACGACGTGGTCGGAGCCACCCGCCGACACCGGCCGCAACCCCCGCGAGTCGGTAACAATGATCTGGTGACCGACATCCCGCGCCGCGCCGTCTCCCGGACCGCCAAGCTCGCCGCACTGCCGCTCGGCTTCGCGGGCCGGACCGTGCTGGGCGTGGGCAAGCGGGTGACCGGACTGGCCTCCGAGGTCATCTCCAGCGAGATCCAGCAGCGCACCGCCGAGCAGCTGTTCAGCGTCCTGGGGCAGCTCAAGGGCGGTGCGATGAAGTTCGGTCAGGCGCTGTCGGTCTTCGAGGCCGCCCTGCCCGACGAGATCGCCGCCCCGTACCGGCAGGCGTTGACGAGGCTGCAGGAGGCGGCGCCACCGCTGCCCGCGGCCACGGTGCACAGGGTGCTCGCCGACCAGCTCGGCCCCGACTGGCGGTCGTACTTCGTCGAGTTCGACGACACGCCGGCGGCGGCGGCGAGCATCGGCCAGGTGCACCGGGCGATCTGGAAGACCGCGCCCGCGGCCGCGGCGAACGGACGGCGCCGAGGGAGCCGGTCGTCGCCGGCCCGGTCTGCCGCGGGCCGGGACGCACCCGGACGCCCGGTGGCGGTCAAGGTGCAGTACCCGGGCGCCGGCCCGGCCCTGCTCTCCGACCTGAAGCAGCTGTCCCGGCTCGGCGGGATGTTCCGGGCCATCCAGCCCGGTCTGGACATCAAGCCACTGCTCGCCGAGCTCCGGGACCGAATCAGCGAGGAACTCGACTACGAGCTGGAGGCGGAGTCGCAACGCGCCTTCGCCGCGGCGTATGCCGACGATCCGGAGATCTTCGTTCCCGACGTGGTGGCGGCGGCGCCCCAGGTGCTGGTGACGGACTGGGTGGAGGGCAAGCCGCTGTCCCAGATCATCGACTCCGGCACCGAGGCCGAACGCGACCGGGCCGGACGGCTGATGGCCACCCTGCACTTCTCCGCGCCGATGCGGGCCGGCCTGCTGCACGCCGATCCGCACCCCGGCAACTTCCGTCTGCTTCCCGACGGCCGGCTCGGGGTGCTCGACTTCGGCGGGGTGGCACGGCTTCCCGGCGGACACCCGGAGCCGATCGGTCGGCTGGTCCGGCTCGCCCTGGAGGGCGACGCCGAGGCCGTGGTGGCCGGTCTCCGCCAGGAGGGCTTCATCCGGGCCGACCACCAGATCGACGCGCAGGCGGTGCTCGACTTCCTGATGCCGATCCTGCAGCCCCTCTCGGTGGAGGAGTTCCGCTTCACCCGGGCCTGGCTGCGGGTCGAGGCGGCCCGGATCGCCAACCCCCGGTCGCCGGGCTACCAGCTCGGCCGGCAGCTGAACCTGCCGCCGTCGTACCTGTTGATCCACCGCGTGACCCTCGGGTCGATCGGGGTGCTCTGCCAGCTGGAGGCGAAGGCTCCCTACCGCGGCATCGTGGAGCGCTGGCTGCCCGGTTTCGCACCGGAGGCGCGGTAGGCGCACCCGAGCGGCAGACGCGGAACCACACACGCCGCAGGGGCCCGGCGCGGCGGACGTCCGCCGCGCCGGGCCCCTGCGCGCCGCCGACCCCCGAACGCCGGGTCGACACCCGGCCCGGCGGCGGTCACTCGACGCGGGTCTGAACCGGGTACCTACAGGACGCCCAGCTCGCGCGCGGCCCGGCGGCGAGCCAGCATGGCGACGGTACGGGCGGGACGGGATGCCTCAGTGCTCGTGGTGCGACCGGCCTGAGGCGTTCGCATTCGGGCCCGGGACAACGCTTCATGGATGAGATACAACCTGGTCACTCCATTCGGGACGGGTAGGACGGTGTTCGACTTCGTGACCGCCGCCAGCGCGGCGGACCGCGGTGCCGGTACGAGTCCGGCGAGGATCTGGCTCGGGTTCATGTCAGGCCGCCAACCGGACCGTTCCACGCGACTCGGTGAGCCCGCTGGCCGCCAGTCGCGCCTGCGTCTCGACCCGCAGCGCCGCGTCGCGGGCGACGTCCTCCTTGCGCGGGCGACCCCGGGGCCGCTTGCGCGGAACCACCGCGCCACGCTCGAAGATCTCGCCACCCCAGACGCCCCACGGCTCGGCCCGCTCCATTGCCCCGGCCAGGCACTCGACGCGCAGCGGGCATTCCCCGCAGAGCGACTTGGCCAGCTCCAGCTCGGCAGGCGAGTCGGCGAACCACAGGTCAGGGTCGAACTTCCGGCAAGGCAGGTTCGCCCCCAGCTCGACGGTGCCGTCGAGGGAGGCCAACGCCAGACTCATCACCCGGTCACCTCTCTCTCGATTCGATCTCGCAGATCGCTGTTCCGACGTTCTTCGATGTGCGGAAATGACTAAGGCCGCGGATCCCGGTGCACGGGTTCCGCGGCCTCGAGGTGAGCCGGTTCGGTCTCGTCTAGACCGGTCTCCCTCGAGGTGGAATCCCGCTGACATCCATCCGCTTGGCGTCGATGCGGATGCCATTGCCCGTGAATCCAGTGGTCCCCTTGCTGCCGAAGGACACGCGGGCCTGGCCCAGCTCGGCCTGGACCGGGGCCTGGTGCGCCTGCGGTAGCCACGGGGTGTCGGTGGCCAGGATGTACCGGACCTCCGACATCGGAGCGAGGACAGCAGGTAGCACCCGCGGTCGTTCGACGAGACCCGTCACCATCGGTGCCACCTCCTCACTCCCACTCGTCGCCAACATCGGACTCGGATGCCCCGTGAGCAGCCCGAACGAGACCGCTCGCGAGGTGTGCCATGAGGCTATTCCTCACCCGGGGGCGAGGGCAAACGATTTTTACGGCCGGATCGCCGAACCTTCCTCCGGGCCCGTTCCGTCGACCCCCGGTCCGCCTCCGGGCTCCGCCGGCGCCAGCACGTCATCGACCTCCAGGCCGTCGACCAACGCGAGCACCGCGTCGCCGTACAGGCTGAGTTTGCGCGGGCCGATACCCGCGATGGCGAGCAGCTCCTCCGACCGGGTCGGCCGGCGTTCGGCGAGTGCGACCAGGGTGGCGTCGGTGAAGACCACGTACGCGGGAACACCCTGCGCCCCGGCGACCCGGCCGCGCCACCGGCGCAGCCGGTCGAGCAGCCCCTCGTCCAGGTCGGAGGGGCAGTCCGCACAGCGCCCCAGTTTGCGGTCCGCGCCGGTGAGCAGCGTCGCCCCGCAGACGCGGCAGGAGACGACCCGGCCACGGATCCGGTCCCCCCGCCGGCGGTCCACGCCGCCGTCGGCCGTTCGCCCACCCGGCCGGCCGCCGTCGGATCGGTCGAACTGGGGCAGGAAGCGACACGGACGGCGGGCGCGGCCGCCCGGCGACCGCGCCTGGGCGTACGACAGCCACAGCCACTGCCGTGCCCGGGTGAGGCCGACGTAGAGCAGCCGCCGCTCCTCCTCCACCTGCTCGGCGGTCCTGGCGTAGCTGGTCGGCAACGTCCCGTCGCAGAGCCCGACCAGGAACACCGCGTCCCACTCCAGCCCTTTCGCGGCGTGCAGTGAGGCCAACGTCACACCCTCGACCGTCGGGGCGTGCTGCGCGGCGGCACGGCGGGCGAGCTCCGCGCAGAAGTCGGCGAGCGAGACCGGCCGCTCCACGACGGCGACCTCCTCGCTCGCGCTCACCGCTCGGCCGGGTTCCCCCCTCCCCGCGCCCGCCACCGCCTCGCCGACCGGCACGAGGTGCGGCGTGGCGGCGTACTCCTCGGCGAGCCGGACCAGCGCGGCGAGCGCCTCCCAGCGCTCCCGCACCGCACCACCGGGCGGGGGCCGGTCGGGTGCCCAGCCGACCGCGGCGAGCGCCTCGACCACGGCCGGCACCAACGGCGCCCGCTCCGGGGTGGTCCGGACCGCCGCCCGCAGCGCCACCATCGCCTGCCGGACCTCGGCCCGCTCGAAGAACCGCTCGGCGCCCTGGACCTGGTAGGGCACCTCCGCCTCGGTCATCGCCTTCTCGTAGGCCTCGGACTGGGCGTTGGTGCGGAACAACACGGCGATCTCGCGGGGCGGCGTACCGGCGGCGATCAGCTCCCGACACCGGGCCGCGACGGCCGCCGCCTCCGCCGGCTCGTCCGGAAAGATCCGCAGATCCGGTTCGGGTCCGGGCGGACGCTGTCCGACCAACTCCAGCCGCAGCCGCGCCTCGACGCCGGTGGCCTGCTGGATCACGGCGTTGGCCAACCCCACCACCTGCGGCGTCGACCGGTAGTCGCGGACCAGTCGGATCACCACCGCGTTCCGGTACCGCCGGGGGAAGTCGATGAGATATCCGGAGGTGGCGCCGGTGAAGGAGTAGATCGTCTGGCTGGCGTCCCCCACCACGGTCAGGTCTTCCCGGCCGCCCAGCCAGGCCTCGAGCAGCCGCTGCTGCAACGGGTTGACGTCCTGGTACTCGTCGACGACGAAGTGTCGGTACTGGGCGCGGATCTGCTCGGCCACGTCCGGATGTTCCTCGATGCCCCAGACCGCCGCCCGGAGCACGTCCTCGAAGTCGATCACCCCGTTGGCCCGCTTGGCCTGCTCGTAGGCGGCGAAGACCTCGGCGACCTTCGTGGGTTCGAACGGGGTCTCCCGGGCCGCCTTGGCCGCCGCGACGACGTACTCCCCCGGCTCGACCAGCGAGGACTTGGCCCACTCGATCTCACCGGCCAGGTCGCGCGCGGCGGCCCGGTCGGTACGCAGTCCGGCACGGGCGGCGGCCAGGGTGACCAGCCGCGCCTTGCTGTCCAGTAGTTCCGGCACCTCCCGCCCGCCGAGCAGCCGGGGCGCGAAGTAGCGGACCTGCCGCAGGGCGGCGCCGTGGAACGTCCGGGCCTGCACCCCGGGAACGCCGAGGGTGCCGAGCCGGGCCCGCATCTCCGCCGCGGCCCGGGTGGTGAAGGTGACCGCGAGGACGTGCCGGGCCGCGATCTGGCCGCTGCGCACCCGGTACGCGATCCGGTGGGTGATCGCCCGGGTCTTCCCGGTGCCCGCGCCGGCCAGGATGCAGACCGGACCGGGCGGCGCGGTCACCGCGCCGCGCTGTTCCGGGTCGAGCCCGGCCAGGATCTCTTCCACGTCCGAGTCAGCCGCCACAGGGAGGAATCATGTCAGCCCTCTCCGGCGTTGCACCGTTAGCCTGTGCGATCGGCACCTCGTCCGATCCGATCTCCGGCCCACGTCCGGCCGGACGGGCTGGCCCGACCACGTTCACACCGCGGAGGTCCCGATGCTGACGATGTATTCCACGTCCTGGTGCGGCTACTGCCGCCGGCTGAAGTCCCAGCTCGACCGGGAGGGCATCGGCTACGAGGTGGTGGACATCGAGCAGGACCCGGCCGCCGCGGAGTTCGTGATGAGCGTCAATGGCGGCAACCAGACGGTGCCCACGGTGCGCTTCCCGGACGGCACCACGCTGACCAACCCCTCCATCGTCGACGTCAAGAAGCAGCTCGCCGCCCTCGCGGAGAAGTAGCGGACCGGTCGGTGGGGCCCCTCCCCGTCGCGTCGCGCACCGGGACGGGGCCCTGCCCGACCCCGTCCGTCCCGACCCTGGTCCGACCCGCTGCGGTCCCCGACGGCTCCTCCTGGCATGCTCCCGGCCCGCGGTGGTGTCCTCCCGTGCTCGCCCGGCCGGCGCCGGTGATCGCTGGGGGCCGGTCGCCCACCGGCGGCGTGAGTCGGCGCCCGGTCCACAGGTAGCCTGCCGCCGCCGTCATCACCAGCGTCATCACCACGAACAGCAGCCGGTAGTCCACCAGGCTGACCAGCAGCGCCCCGGTGCCGATGGAGAGCGCGGACGGCCCGCTGATCAACGCGGCCGAGGCGGCGCCGACCCGGCCGAGGAGGTGTCCCGGGGTACGACGCTGGATGAGCGTCGCCATGCCGACCAGCGCGACCGGCAGGTTGAACCCGAGCAGGACCAGGGCCGCGAAGGCCAGCCACAGCGTCGGGTACGCCAGCAGCAGCGCTCCGGAGGCGAAGGCCGCGACCCCCACCGCCAGCGCGGCCACCTCGCCGTACCGGCGTACCACGACCGGCGAGAGCAGTCCGCCGAGCAGCCCGCCGACGCCCTGGGCGGCCACCAGCACGCCGACGAAGGCCGGTTCCCGGTCCAACCCCTGGTCCACGTACGCGAAGATCAGTGACTCGCTGAAGCCCATCACCAGGACGGCCAGCGCGACGCCCCGCACCGCCCGGCGCAGCGCGGGCTCGCCCGCCATGTGTCGCATCCCCGCGCCGACCTCGGCCACCCAGCGCAGCCGCGCCGGCTGCGGTCGTGCCTCCCGTACGGAGAGCGCCGAGACGGCGGTGGCGGCGGTGAGGAACCCGACCACCCCGACCAGTCCCAGGGCCCAGCCTCCCACGCCGGCGTACAGCGCGGCACCGAGCACCGGGCTGACCAGGCGCAGCCCCTGCTTGACGGTCTGCAGGGCGCCGTTCGCCTCGGCCATCAGCGCTTCCGGCACGATCTGCTTCAGCAGTCCGTTCAGCGCCGCGTTGAGCGCGACGTACGCGAGCCCGTAGAGGGCACCGACCACGTAGATGATCCAGACGTCGTCCCGCTCCCGCACCAGGAACAGCGGGGTGAGGACGAGGGCGGTGCCGACGTTGGCGGTGACGAGGAACGGGCGGCGCCGGAACCGGTCCACGACCCAGCCGACGACGGGGGCGAGGACCATCGGCGCGATCATCGCGAAGACGGTGGCCCCGGCCATGCCGTCCGAACCGGTCAGGTCCTTGACCCAGACGGCCAACGCCAACACCATGGTCGACTCTGCCGTCATGCTGCAGACGAGTCCGAGGAAGAGCAGCCGGAAGTCGGGACGGCGCAGGACGGTTCGCATCGGAGGGGTCCCTTTCGGATGGGCGATGGCGTCGGCCGTGGGCCCCTGCGACGGGCCCGGATCCCTATGGTCGACCGAACCCCGTGGCCGATCGATCGTCGTCTTCGGAGCCGTGGCCGGTGGGGTCCGGGGGTGGTGTGACGGCACCGGCGTACCGCGACACGCCGTGGCGAGTAAACAGCGGACAGTGTGTGTTCACCGGCATACTGGACCGCTGGGGCGCGGACCGTCCACACCCAGCCCGTCCACGGGATCGACGTGACCGATAGCGAGAACCCAGTGCCTCCTCATGTCAGCCCGATCCGGCGACGCCGCCGGCTCGGCATGGAACTACGCCGTCTCCGCGAGCAGGCCAGGCTCACCGGTGAGCAGGTCATCGAGGCGGTGGGCTGGGCGTCCGCCTCCAAACTGTCGCGGCTGGAGAACGGCCGCAGCCGGCCGGACCTGAAGGATGTCCTCGACCTGCTGGACCTCTACCAGGTCACCGGCCCGCTGCGCGAGGAGCTGGTCACCATCGTCGGCGAGGCCGGCGACATCCGCGGCTGGCTCCGGTCGTACCAGGTGATGACGCCGCGGCAGCAGGTCTTCGCCGAGCTGGAGGCGGGCTGTGTCGAGATCCGCGAGTACAGCCCCGTGGTCGTGCCCGGCCTGTTGCAGACCGAGGGGTACGCCGAGATCCGCATTCTCTCGTCCCGCAACCTGGTGACCGATCCCGAGCACGACGACACCGAGGACCCCGCGACCGAGGTCGCCGCCCGGATGGCCCGGCAGGCGCTGCTCACCCGGGGCACCGAACCGCCCCGCTACTCGGCGGTTATCGAGGAGGCCGCGCTCGGCAGCCGCGCCGGCCCCCGGGACGTGGTACGCCAGCAGCTGCTCCAGCTCCGCAGGCTCGCCCAGTTGCCGAACGTCACCCTCCAGGTGCTGCTGTCGGAGACCACGATCGCCGACTGGTACCTGCCGCACACCGGCTTCTCGCTGTACCGGTTCGCCGAGCCGCAGGATCCGGAGACCCTCGCCATCGAGGGGCAGTGCAAGAACCTGATCCTCACCGACCAGCACGAGATCAGCACCTACAACATGATCTTCGAGTGGCTCCGGAGAGCCGCGCTCAGTCCCGACGAGACACTCACCTGGCTCGCCGAGATGGCCGGCCGTCGGGCGTCCCGACCAGCCCAGACCCCCGCCTCCGGCCGGGCCGCGACCGTGCCGCCCGCCCAGCGCAGCCGCCGTACCGGTCGACTCACCGAGCAGTGACACGGCCGGCCGGGGCGCCGGTTGGCAAACGCGGCCGGCCTCCGGTCCACTGTCGTCCCCTCGCGCCGGACAACGGCGCACCCCGTGTCTCCGGGGCCAAGTGACCGGCGGGCCGGGACCGGCCGTCGCGGTTGTCGCCCGATCGGACGAGCAGCCACACCAATCGGCGCGTTTCACTTGTACGCCTGCTGCCGATGGGTGAACATGAGCCATAAGGACACGTGGAAGTTCCACGAAGCAGATTCGCTCAGTTGTCAGAGAAACGTAATCCGTAATCGTCTCACGGAGACACTCATGCGGTTTCTCATCGTTCGCACCGACATTCGTGCCGCCAATGACGACGAGCTGGCCGCTGCCTGGGCGCAGGGAGAGTGCCTCCGCGACGAGCGGAACCGCCCCGAACCCCGCCGTCAGGTCGTCCGAGCCGACGACCGGGAGGCCGCGCTGCACCTGGCGCGGGCGCTCGCCAGCGTCGGCGCGGTCCGGTCCGGGCGACAACGGGTGAAGGTGCTCCCGGTGGGTGAGCCCGAGCACCGACGCCGCGACGACCGACGGGGCGGCGGCACCGACGCCGGTGGACCGACCACACCGGCGAACGGTTCGAACGCCCGTCCCACGGTCCTCGATCCGTCGACCGGCGGCCCCCTCGCGATGCCGGGCGGCGAGGCTCCGCCGTCACCACACCTCGGCCCGCGCCCCGGCATCCTCGGCACGGGATGGGGGATGCCCGCCTAGCGGGGCGGTCGTCGCCGCGAACGGCCCTCCTGCCGGGTGCCGCCGCGCCCCGGGCGCCGATCCGTGACGGTGGCCGGTGACCGTCACGGCGGCTCCGGCACGGCGGCCCGACTCCGCCCGGCCGCCACACCGCCACCGTCGGCCCCGGCACACCGGCGCCGGGTCAGGAGGCGAGCCAGCGCCTGATCAGGAACAGGGCGATCGACGACGGCGGCGGCAACCCCAGCCGCAGTCCTCCGCCCACCGGGACGTGCTCCCCGGCCAGCGCGGCGGCGACGTCGCGGCGGGTGAACCAGTGGGCCTCGGCGATCTCGGCCGGATCCAGCCGCAGCGGCTGCGCCGGGTCGGCCAGGGCGAAGAAGCCGAGCATCAGCGAGCCCGGGAACGGCCAGGCCTGGCTGGCGACGTACCCGACCCGGCGCGGCACCAGACCGACCTCCTCGGTCACCTCCCGCAGTACCGCGTCCTCGGCCGACTCACCCGGTTCCACGTAGCCGGCGAGGCAGGAGAAGCGGCGTACACCCTCGGCCACCCGCCACGCCGCGTTGCTGCCGAGCAGACAGCGGCCCTCCGGTCCCGGAACGCCGTCGTGCACCAGCACGATCATCGCCGGATCGGTCCGCGGCCAGCTCTGGTGGCCCGTGGCGTCCCGCCGACTCCAGCCGGCGTCGTCCACCGTCGTCGGCAGGCCGGTCAGCGGCGAGTACGGGTGCCCGGCGTGCCAGTTGGCCAACGCGACCGCGGTGGTGAACAGGCCGGCGTCCCGGTCACTGAGCAGGTGCCCGACCTCCCGCAGGGACACCGGCCGGCTCCCCTCGACGACCGGCAGCGGTGCGTCGACCGCGAAGACCGGGACGCCGTCGGGCTCGATCCCGAGGAAGAGCCGGTCATCCGGCCCGACCTCCGGCACGTCCCGCGGGCCGAAGAGCACCAGCTCCGGCCTGTCGGTCGAGGTTCCCACCAGGGTCCGACTCCCCGCCGCGACGTCGACCACCAGCACCCGGGCCCGCTGCCAGGCCTCGGCCAGCCACCGCTGGTCGGTCCGGCGGTGTGCCGCCCGGTCGAGCGTGGAACGGGCCAGCGGCGGATGCACCGGCGCGTCCGGCCCGGGTTCCGCGGGAAACGTCACGATCCGACAGCCTCCGTCCGTACCGATCCCAACACCGCCAGTGGCGCCTCGGTCCGGTCCGCGTCCCCCAGCACCACGGTGACCGCCCGTGCCGGCGCCAGGTACCTCGTCGCGGCGGCGGCGACCTCGTCCCGGGTCGTCTTCTCCAGCCGGGCCGCGTACTCGGCGAGGAACTCCAGCCGCAGCCCGACACCGGCGTACGCGACGGCCACCGCGGCGAGCCCGGCCTGCGTGGACAGCCCGAGCTGCAGCGTGCCGAGGGCGTACCGCCGGGCCTGCTCCAGCTCCTCCTCCGTCGGCGGCAGCGAGGCGAGCCGCCCCAGCTCGTAGTACGTCTCCAACATCGCCGGCCCGGTCACCTCGGTGGCGACCTCGGCGGAGACGACCAGCGTCGACCCGGCGACCGAGTGCTCGATCGCGGAGTGCGGGCCGTACGTGTA
>CALGAM010000109.1 GCA_937951935.1 uncultured Micromonospora sp.
CTGCACACCACCGCCGACCGGCGTGCCCAGTGGGGGGACGACGTCCCCGCGGGCTTCGTGCGCCTCTCCTGCGGCATCGAGGACACCGCCGACCTGGTCTCCGACCTGATGGCCGCGCTCGACGAGGCCGGAGGGCCGTAGCGGGGCCGCCGCCACGCGAACGGGGAACTGCGGGATTCCCGCGGGTGCGGAAGGGTATGGACATCCGGCCCGGCCGGCCGTCGGGGGCCGGCCGCGGCTCTCGCCGACCGTCGCACCGCGGAGGCAGAACGTGGCGAACTCGGATATACCGGTCGTCGTCGGGCTCGACAACGGCGGCAACAGCAACAACGCGACCGTGCTCGACAGCAACGGGCGGTTCCTGGTCGACACGCTGGTGGAAACCCCGTGCCGGGTCCTGGAGGGGCCGGAGGCGGCGATCGAGGCACTCGTGCAGGCGATGCAGGAGGCGCTGGACCGCGCCGGCGTCCGCCGCGACCAGGTCCGGGCGGTCGGCCTCGACACCCCCGGTCCGGCCACCGCCACCGGCGTCATCTCCTCGAGGGGATCGACGAACTTTCCCCTGCCGGCCTGGCGCGGCTACGACATCCGTACCGCGCTGGAGCGCCGGCTCGGCCTGCCGGTCGTCTACCACAACGACGGCAACGCCGCCGCGCTCTACGCCCACCACACCTACTTCGGGGACGAGGCACCGCGCCGGTCGTCGGTCTCGGCGATCGTCGGCACCGGGCTCGGCGGTGGGGTGATCGAACGTGGGCAGGTGGTGACCGGGGCGGCCGGAATGGCCGGCGAACTCGGCCACGTCCACATCCCGATGTTCGGCCTGCTCGCCGAGGGACAGCCGGTGCCGCGGTGCAACTGCGGGTTCGTCGGGGACGCCGAGAGCGTCGCCTCGCTCACCGGGATCCGACGCAACCTGCTGCCGTACTGGCTGACCCGGTTCGCCGAACACCCGCTCGGCGAACCGGACCTGGCCGAGGCGGCCCGGCAGGTGCGGTCGTACGGTGTGGACGGCGACCCGATGGCGCTCAAGATCTTCGAACAGCAGGCGATGGCGTTGGGTCGGCTGTTCACCATCGTCGCCAACTTCATCGACCCGGACGCGTACTTCGTGGGTGGCGGCGTGGTGGAGGCGCCGCCGCGCTTTCGGGAGTGGTTCCTCGCCACGGTCCGCGCCCACACCACGCTCCGCGCCGAACAGGAGGAACGGGCCCGGTTCGCGCTGGTGCCCCACCTCGACATGGCCGGCGCGCGTGGCTCCGCGGTCGCCGCGCTGCGGTTCGTGGAGGGCCGTGCCGCACCGACCGACGGCGGGCGGGGCACCGGATAGCGGGAAACCCCCGGACCCTGGAGACCACCGCGCCCCCTGCCTCACCGGCACGGACCGGCGAGGCAGGGGGCGGGGGCCACCGCGCGGGCGGACGCCGAGTGTTTTCCGGGGGGACGTGACTCGGGTACCGCCAGCCTCCCCGGGTCAGGGCAGTACGGGGGAGGCGGACAGCGCGGTGGTGAATGCGGTCCAGGCGGCCGGAGTGAAGCGGAGCACCGGACCGGCCGGGTCCTTCGAGTCGCGGATCGCGACGGTACGCGTGGCGGTGCCGTCGGCGAGCAGGGCGAACTCGACACAGGCGCCCTCGTCGCCGCTGTGGCTGCTCTTCCGCCACCTGGCGTCGGCCAGCGGCGCGGTCGTCTCCGGTGACATCTCACAGTCCTTTCAACAGGCGGTTGATGGTGTCGCGGCTCTCTGCGGGACTCAGCGCCACCGCCCGCAGATGCTCCATGATCTTCGTGCAGGTGCGAAGGTCGTGCGGCCGGTCGAGGATCAGCTGGCCGGCGACCGTCTCGACGGAGGCGAGGATCGGGTCCTCGGGATCCGCGAACTCGAGGATGTGCAGCGAGCCGCGGGTGCCCCGGTGGTAGCCGGCCCGCAACGGGATGACCTGGATGGTCACGTTCGGCATCTCCGAGGCCTTGAGCAGGCTGCGCAGCTGCGCCGCCATCACCGCCTCGCCCCCCACCGGGCGGAGCAGCGCACCCTCGTCGACGATGGCGTCGAAGATGGGCGGGTCGGGCTCCCTCAGCCGCTCCTGCCGGCCGAGCCGGATCTGGACCCGCTGCTCCACCTCGTCGTCGGCGAGGGTGTGCGGGCCGCCCTTCATGATCGCCCGGATGTACTCCGGCGTCTGGAGCAGACCGGGGACGACCGACGGTTCGAAGTTGGCGATGGCCGTCGCCTCGGCCTCGACGGCGATGAAGTCGATGGTCCGGCGGTCCAGCACGTACGAGTAGGAGACCCACCAGCCCGGCTTCCGCGCCTCCTTGGCGAGTTGGACCATGTCCGCGATCTCGCTCTCCGGCCGCCGGTAGAGGGTCAACAGCGCACGGACCATGGCGGGGCTGACCATGGTCTGCGCGTTCTCGTAGCGGGACAGGGTGCTGCGGGTGCTGTTGATCTCGTCGGCGGCCTGCTCCAGGGTGAGCCCGGCAGCCTCGCGGGCGTGGCGGAGGGCGATGCCGAGCCGGCGGGCCCGGAAGGACTTCGGAGCCATGCGTCGATCCTGACATAGGTGTACGGGAATGTGTGCATGAGAGAACGGGCATGAGAGTTGCATTCATGTGTTCACAATCGGCAATCTGTTTTCACATCCTCACTGCCAGTGGTCGTGTCGACGGTGGCTGTGAGTGATCAGAGGGGAACGAGGCGCACGGCGACCGGAGCTTCCCGTACCCGGTCGCCGTGTCCCTCCCCACTGCTGACGGACCTGGGGGTGGCAGATGACCGTGACCCGGTGTTGGCCACGCGTCTCCCGGTGCCGGTGGTGCGCCCAGCCCGTGCTCCGGGACAACGACGGAGCGTGGATCCACGCCAACCTGTCCTACGTGTGCCGGGACCGCTGGGGCGGACTCGCCGGCACGACCGCCGAACCCGAGGCGGCGCACCGTGCGGGCTGACCGGCGCTCCGGTGGGGGACGCCGGGCTGGCCGCCCGGCCCGGCGGCGGAGGGTGCGCCGATGACCAGGTACCTCGTCGTCCTCACCGACGTACGGCCGCTGACCAGGGAGGGCCGGGACGAGCGGATCGAACCGGAGCGGCGCCGGCAGGTGGTGGGCGCGACGACCCGGGAGGCCGCGGACCGGATCGCCGCCGCCTTCGCCGCCCTCGGCATGGTCAGGGCGGGACGGCAGCGGGTCAAGGTACTGGCCGTCGGCCGCCGCCAGGCCGGCCCGTGAGCCCGGCGGCGTCGCAGGCCGGCCCGTGAGCCCGGCGGCGTCGCACCAGGCGGGCCGGTGAGTCCTCGGCCACGGCCGCGGCGCGCGGTGCGCCCTCCGGCGTCGGTCAGCGCGCGCTACGGGTGGCGACCGCGGCGAGCCGGAACCAGCCGCGGCGGAGCAACCAGACCAGCTCCAGCAACGCCCGGGTGCGCCAGCGCACCAGCAGCGTCGCCACCGGCGTCGCGACCAGGACCACGCCCGCGATCTCGACCGCCTCCGGTGGATACGGGCCGAGGTTGATCAGCAGCATGCCGAGGACCAGAGACACCAGCCGCAGCGGCGCCGCGAGGAAGGTGGGGCGGCGCCAGTTGGCCCGCAGCATGCTGCGGATCGGACCGGACAGCCGTGCCATCCGCCACCGGAGCAGCAGCACCACCCCGAGCGCGGCCACGCCGGTCACGGCCCCCCCGACCGTCGCGGCCAGGAAGCGGGTCGGCAGCTCCTGCGCGGCCCCGACCAGGACCGCCGCGACCAGCAGCACCAGGCAGCCGAGGTCGGTGAGCAGCCAGAGCGCCTGACGGGCGCCGATCCGGGCGGCGCGGAGCGCGGCGGGATCGGTCGGCGCGGCCGCGAGCATCCCGCCCAGCACCGCCTCCGCCCGGACCGCCCGGCCCCGTGCACCGTCCAGGGTGGCCAGACCGTGCAACGCCGTCGGGTTCTCCGGCGCGAGCCGCAACGCCTCCTGGTACGCCGCGCGGGCCCGCCCGAACTCGGCCATCCGGCGCCACACGCTGGCCTCGGTGAGGTGCGCCCAGACGCTCTGGGGATCCAGTTCGCGGGCCCGGACGGCGGCGGCGAGCGCCCCGAGCACGGCCCGGGTGCCGCGCCGGCGCAGCAGCGCCTCGGCCCGGACGATCTCGTTGCGGGCGTCGTGCGGATCGAGGGCACGGGCCTGTTCGGCGGCGGCGAGCGCCTCGGAAACCCGACCCAGCTCGCGCAGTGCCACGGAGCGCTTGCGGTGGACCTGGGGATCGGCCGGGGCGCGCCGCACCGCGAGGTCGAGCATGGTGAGCATGTTGGACCAGCGGCCCTGCAGCTGGTAGCAGTGCGCGATCGCCAGCTGCACGGTCGGGTCCTCCGGATCCGCCCGCAGTGCCTCGGCGAGCAGCGGGTACGCCTCGGGAACCCGCCCCACCTCGGCGAGGTGCAGCGCGCGCCGGACCAGGTCGAGCCGGGCCGCACGCTCCGTCGCCTGGTCGGCCCCGCTGGCCGGGCCGGCCGTCCCGGCGGTCATCGGCCGGCTCCGGTGACACTCTGGACAGTCACAGCATCTTCCGTCGCTTCAGGTACGCCACCAGGTCGTCGTACGCGCCGCCCTCGTTGGCGTACATCGCCACGTTACGGGCGGTCGCGAACCACGGCTTGGTCGACGGACGCACATCCTTCAACGCCCGGTCGAAGTCGCGCTGCTCGATCATGCGTACCTCACCCCGGCGGATCGAGTCCGCCATCGCGTACTCGGCGGCGGACTCACAGAGATGAGCCAGGTCCGCGCCGGAGAAGTCCTCGGTGGCGTTCACGATGCGCCGGAGGTCGATGTTGGCGATCGGCCGGTCCCGGAGATGGTACTGCAGGATCGCGGCCCGGGCCGGGGGGTCCGGAGGCAGGACCAGCAACACCCGGTCGAGTCGGCCGGGCCGGCGCAGCGCCGGGTCGACGTCCCAGGGAACGTTGGTGGCGGCGAGCACGAAGACGCCCTCGTTGTTGCCCTCCATGCCGTCCAGCTCGGCGAGCAGCTGGTTGCCGATGGTCCGCAGGTTGCTGGAGGTCATCTTGGACCGCTTGTGCCCGAGCGCGTCCACCTCGTCGAGGAAGAGCACGCACGGGGCGTTGCGGCGGGCGGTCTGGAACAGCTCGTGCAGGTTCCGCTCGGAGTTGCCCATCCACATGTCGAGCACGTCCACAATCGACAGCGAGACGAACTTCGCCCCCATCTCGCCGGCGATCGCCCGCGCCAGGAAGGTCTTGCCGCAGCCCGGCGGGCCGTAGAGCATCAGTCCGCCGCGCAGGCTCTTGCCGTACAACCTGCGCAGTTCGGGGTTGCGCAGTGGACCGAGGAAGGCCAGCTCCAGCCGCTCCTTGACCTCGGCCATCCCGCCGACGTCGGCGAGCCGGACCGTGGAGACCTCCACGTCGAAGATCCGGTCGTGCTCACCGGCCACCGGCTCCGGCTCGTCGCTGGCCGGGACGAACCTCGGCGGCACCACGTCGGCCAACTCCTTCTCGTAGGCGGCCAACGGGTCCTCGGAGCGGCCGCCGGTGCCGGCCGGCGGCGGCGGTGGGGCCGGGGTCTGCGTCGGTGGCTCGGCCGGTGGCGGCGGCGGCGGTGGGGCCGGGGTCTGCGTCGGTGGCTCGGCCGGTCGCGCCGGGTGGGATGCCGCGGTCGCCGGCCCGGCCGACGCACCGCCTGCGGGCGCGGCCGGGGCCACGCCCGCGCCGAGCGCCCGCCCCATCAGCCGCTGGGCCTCCGCGTCCTGTGGGTTCCGGGCGAGCACCTGCCCGATGTGCGCGAT
The DNA here is from genome assembly GCA_937951935.1 of uncultured Micromonospora sp. Taxonomy (GTDB): domain Bacteria; phylum Actinomycetota; class Actinomycetes; order Mycobacteriales; family Micromonosporaceae; genus Plantactinospora. The sequence goes on from CALGAM010000109.1 coordinate 5,787, forward strand.
CGCCTCGCCGGAGCGACCCGCGTCCAGCAGCATCCCGGCCAGGTGCAGCCGCAGCGGTACATCGTCCGGATTCGCCTCGACGGCGGCGGTGAGACTGGCGATGACCGAATCGGAGTTCACAAGTCCTGCAGCCTAGACGGCGGCCGTCACACTGGCGATGTCCCGTCACCCCAACCGGCGCAAGCCTCACCCGTCACCGAGCACAGGATCACGTTCCGTGTCAGAGATGCCACTAGGAAAGAGGTTTTTCCGCGCCGAAACGGGGCGTGGACCCGGGCGGCGGACACGCAGAGTAGGGTCAGCCGGTGAGCCCACGGGGAGCGTAGGTGCCGGGCCCGACCGGGCGCGACGAGCCGACGCCACGCGGTGCGGCCGACCCCACGCGGTGCGACGGCCGACGGCGCGCGACGACCGGCCACGCGACGGACGCGAGGAACGCGACGCGAAGGAAAGGTGACCGAAGTGACCACCCCAGGCAAGATCCGCGTGGCCGTCGTCTTCGGCGGTCGAAGCCCCGAGCACGCGATTTCCTGCGTCAGCGCGGGCAGCATCCTCGCCGCGCTCGACCCCGACGAGTACGACGTACTCCCGGTCGGCATCACCCGGGCGGGTCAGTGGGTGTTGACCGACGGCGACCCGAGCTCCCTCGCCATCGACGGACGCCGCCTGCCGGAGATCACCGCCGCGGCCGGATCCGCGGTCGTGCTGCCCGCCGACCCCACCGGCAACGGGCTGATGGTGCTGGACCCGGCCGCCGGGCCGCGGGTGCTCGCCGACGTCGACGTGGTCTTTCCGGTCCTGCACGGCGCCTACGGCGAGGACGGCACCATCCAGGGGATGCTCGAGATGGCCGGCATCCCGTACGTCGGCGCCAACGTCTTCGCCTCGGCCGCGGCGATGGACAAGGAGTTCACCAAGAAGCTCGCCGCCGCCGAGGGGATCCCGGTCGGCCCGTACGTCGTGCTGCGCAGCGGGGTCAGCCTGACCGAGGAGGACAAGGAACGGCTGGGGCTGCCCGTCTTCGTCAAACCGTCCCGGGCCGGATCCTCGGTCGGCATCACCAAGGTCTCCGACTGGGCCGACCTGGACGCGGCGGTCGCCGCGGCCCGGCAGGTCGACCCGAAGGTGCTGGTCGAGGCGGCGATCGTCGGCCGGGAGATCGAGTGCGGTGTGCTGGAGGCGGAGGCCGGCGGCGGCCCGGAGGCCTCGCTGCTGGCCGAGATCAGGGTTGCCGAGCACGACTTCTACGACTTCGAGGCCAAGTACCTCGACGGCTGTGAGTACGACATCCCGGCCGACCTTCCCGAACGCGTCACCCGGCAGGTGCAGGAGTACGCCTGCCGGACCTTCACCGCACTGGACTGCGCCGGGCTGGCCCGGGTCGACTTCTTCGTCACCCCGGAACTGGACATCTACCTCAACGAAATCAACACGATGCCCGGATTCACCCCGAATTCGATGTTTCCGCAGATGTGGGCGGCAAGCGGCCTGGAGTACCCGAAACTGGTGAGCCGCCTCATCCGGACCGCGCTGCGACGGGGTACCGGCCTGCACTGACGCGGCGGGGTCGGCGGGGTCGGCCCACGGAGCCGGCGGGCCGCCTCACGCCGGCGGGAAGCCTCAGAAGACGCAGCCGGAGGGCGGGTCCGGCACCGACGGCACCGAGGAGACGATGGACTCGGAGACCGGGGCCGCCCACTCCAGGGTCTGGGACTGCCCCGTCGGCACATGCAGTCGGACCGGCGCCTCACGGTCCACCGTGGTCAGTCGCAGGCCGTCGGCGCCCTGCTCGGGCAGCCAGCAGACCCCGTTCACCACCCACAGCTGCGCGTCCGGGGCGAACGTCGGCGCCGGCACGCCGCAGGCCAGGGTGACGGCGGGATCGCCGTACGCGGCGTTCTGCTCCGCACCCGCGGTGACCGGCCGCTGGTTCAGCCCGCGCAGCGTGGCCGGCAGCCGGGACAGCAGCGCCCGGCAGAGGGTGGCCGGACGGTCGGCGAGAGCGGGTGCGGGCATCTCCACCGGCGCGGTCGACTGGGGACGGGCCGGGGTCGGTGAGGTCGCCGCGTCGTCCGGCGGGTCGGGACTGAGCTGGGCGATGGCGAGTACGCCGACCAGCAGGGTCAGCGGCAGCGCGACCACGGTCGCCCAGAGCGCGGCCTGGCGGGTGGTGCGGTCACCGCGCGCCGGGCGCGGTGGGGTGGCGGGGTCCGTCCGGTCGCCGGCCGGCGTGTCCGTCCGATCCGCCCCGGTGACCTGCGCCATCTACAGCCTCACCACGGAACACGTCACGGTGCGGGTGATGCCGGGCACGAGTTGCACCTTGCTGACTATCATCTTGCCCAACTCGTCCACGGTGTGCGCCTCGGTGAGGACCACCACGTCGTACGGTCCGGTGACCGCATCGACGCGGACGGCACCCGGAATATTCGAGATCTGTGCGGCCACGTCACGTGCCTTTCCGACCTCAGTCTGGATGAGGATGTACGCCTGGACCACCACCGGCCTCCCGTCCTCCGCTGAGCGGCTCGCCCGTGAAAATACCGTACGGAGCAGGCCGGATCTCGATGGGTGGTCGAGGGGGACACGGTGAGCGATCGAGTCGGCGGCCCGACGGGGTGTGGGAGGCTGGGGTGAGTGTCGCGCAGGCCGGTGAGTTCGGTGTGATCGACCGGGTGACGGCGCGGTTGGGAAACGGACCGGCCACCCTCCTCGGGCCGGGCGACGACGCCGCGGTCGTCCACGCCCCGGACGCCCGGGTGGTCGCGTCGACCGACGTCCTGGTCGAGGGGCGGCACTTCCGACGGGACTGGTCGAGCGCGGTCGACGTGGGACACCGGGCGGCGGCGGCGAACCTGGCCGACGTCGTCGCCATGGGCGCGGTGCCGACCGCGCTGCTGGTCGCGCTCTGTATGCCGCCGGATCTGGACGTGCGGTGGGCGGAAGGGCTCGCCGACGGCCTGGGCGCGGAGGCGGCGAAGGTGGGGGCGAGCGTGGTGGGCGGCGACATCTCGGCGAGTCCCACCCTCACCATCGCGGTCACCGCACTCGGCGACCTCGGCGGTCGGGCTCCCGTGGTACGCGGCGGCGCCCGGGTCGGGGACGTCGTGGCGCTCGCCGGCCGGCTCGGCTACGCCGCGGCCGGTTACACCGTCCTGTCACGCGGCTTCCGCAGCCCGAAGGTGTTGGTCGAGGCGTACCGGCGGCCCGAGGTGCCCTACGGGGCCGGGCCGCAGGCGGCCCGGCTGGGCGCCACCGCCATGATCGACGTGTCGGACGGGCTGATCGCCGACCTCGGGCACATCGCGACGGCGAGCCGGGTCGGGATCGACCTGCTCGGCTCGGCGTTCGAGATCCCGGACCAGATGCGCGACGCCGCGCACGCGCTCGGGGTCGACCCGTACGCCTGGGTCTTCGGCGGTGGCGACGACCACGCCATCGCCGCCACCTTCCCCGAGGACCAGCCGCTTCCCTCCGGCTGGCGCCGCATCGGCCACGTGGTACACGGGGTCGGGGTGACCGTGGACGGGCGGCCGTACCAGGGCCCGGCCGGCTGGGACCACTTCCGCTGATTCCGCGACGCGAATCCGGAATCCTCGTCACACGCGCACACGGCGGTGGGGTGGGCGGGGGGAGACGGTCCTACCCTTCACTGCGTGGATGGGTTGGAGATCCGGGAGGAACGGTACGACTCCGCGGTGGCGCAGCGCCTGATCACCGCCGCACTGGCCGACCTGGCCGAACGGTACGGCGGCACCGGCGACGAGACCCCGGTCGCGGCCAGCGAGTTCGAGCCACCGGCCGGGACGTTTCTGGTCGCGTACCTGGACGGCGAGCCCGTCGGCTGCGCCGGCTGGCGCTCGCACGGCGACACCGGGGAGACAGCCGAGCTGAAGCGGATGTACGTCGTACCGGAGGCCCGGAACCGGGGAATCGCCCGGGCGGTGTTGGCGGCGGTCGGTGACTCCGCCCGCCGGCACGGGCGGCGACGGCTGATCCTGGAGTGTGGCGACCGGCAGCCCGAGGCGGTCGCGCTCTACCAGAGCAGCGGGTTCGAACGGATCCCCGACTTCGGCTACTACCGCGACTCGCCGGGCGTGCTCTCCTTCGGCCGCTGGCTGTGATCCCGACCGGCCGTCGCCGAGCCGGCCCGCCGGGTGCCACGCCCCGATGCGGCACCGCCACGGGGTGCGGTGGCTGTGACGGGTCGGCCGACCGCTGTCGGCCCGGTCGTCGACACCGTGCGGAAGCGTCGCCCGGCCTGACCGGGCACCCGGCTCGACCAGGCGCGGTTCCACCAGGTGGCCGGCCCGACCAGGCGGGTAGCCGCCGGGGCACCTGCCCCGGCGGCTAGCTGTGCGTCATGGCGTGGTCAGGCGCGGACGACCTTGCCGGCCTTGATGCACGAGGTGCAGACGTTGAGCTTGCGGGTAGTGCCGCCACCCGCGGGCGTACGCACCGACTGGATGTTGGGGTTCCAGCGGCGGTTCGTCCGCCGGTGCGAGTGGGACACGTTGTGGCCGAAGCCGGGCCCCTTGCCACAGATGTCGCACACGCTAGCCACGGGATACTCCTGAATTGATCGTCCGTCTGGTCGCCGGCAGGGTGCCGCGAGACAACCCGCTCAGGTTACCCGACGCCCGGAACACCCAGCCAACCGGCTCCACCGCTCCGCGGGCCGGACGTGATCGACGCCGGCCCGGGTGTGGTGTCGGTGGTCGCCAGTAGGCTTCTCGCCGTGTCGCAGACCCTCGACGCCGCTGCCCTGCGCCGGTGGTGCGCGGGCGGGCTGAGGGTGCTCCACCGGCACCGGGAGGAGATCAACCGACTCAACGTCTATCCGGTGGCGGACGCGGACACCGGCACGAACCTGCTGCTCACGCTGACCTCGGCCTGGGAGGCGTTGCCCGCGCCGCCGGACAGGCCGCGGGCGGCCGGCGGGCCGGGGGCGCCGACCACGGCCGGTGACGACGGCGGCGACGGCCACGACGGGGCGGACACCGGAGGCTTCGCACACGCCCGGGTGCTGCGACATCTGGCCCGGGGCGCGCTGCTCGGCGCCCGGGGCAACTCCGGCGCGATCCTGTCGCAGATCCTGCGCGGGCTCGCCGACGCCCTCGCCGACGTGCCGGTGGTCCGGGGGCGGGCACTGGCGGGCGGGCTGCGGGCCGCCGCCACCGCCGCGTACGCGGCCGTGGCCGTGCCGGTCGAGGGGACCCTGCTCACCGTCGTCGAGGCGGCGGCGACCGGCGCGGAACAGGCGGACACCGACGACCTGCCCACGGCGGCCCGGGCCGCCGCGACCGCCGCCGACCAGGCGCTGGCGCGTACCCCGGAGCAGTTGCCGGCCCTGGCCTCCGCCGGGGTCGTCGACGCCGGCGGGCGCGGGCTCTGCCTCCTGCTCCACGCCCTCGTCGAGGCGGTCGCGGACGACCGTGCCGCCGGGTGTCCCGCCCCGCCCGGCCCGGCCCCACACGCCACCGCCACCCGACCGGCCGGCTCCCCCGGGTACGCGTACGAGGTGCAGTACCTCCTCGACGCCGAGCCCGAGGCGGTGGACCGGCTCCGGACGGAACTGGCCCGGCTCGGGGACTCGCTCGTGGTGGCCGGCGACCGCGGGCAGGGCGCGACCGCCACCTGGCACGTCCACGTCCACGTCGACGACGTCGGGGCGGCGATCGAGGCCGGCGTGGTGGCCGGGCGGCCGTACCGGATCTCGGTGACCCGGTTCGCGGACGAGCCGGGCTTCCCGGGCCCGGCCGGGACGGTTGCCGACGCGGCGCGACGGGAGACCACCGGGCAGCCCGGGGCCGGCGCCGGCGGACGGGCGGCGGTGGTGGTGGCCGACGGCCCCGGCCTGGCCGAGATCCTCGCCGCCGAGGGTGCCACCGTGCTGGCACCGGAACCGTCCGCCGAGGATCTGTTGGCCGCGATCCGGTCGACCGGCGCCGGGCAGGTGGTGGTGCTGCCCAACGACCCGGACACCCAGGCGGTGGCGCGGGCCGTGGCCGAGCGGGCCGAGGCGCTCGGGATCCAGGTCAGCGTGGTCCCCACCCGGTCGCCGGTGCAGGCGCTCGCCGCGCTGGCGGTCCGTGACCCGTCCCGGCGCTTCGCCGACGACGTGATCGCGATGGCGGAGGCGGCCGGTGCCTGCCGGTACGCCGAGGTCTGCCACGCCACCCAGGAGGCGCTGACCGTCGCGGGACCCTGCCGGCCCGGCGACGTCCTGGCGCTGGTCGACGGTGAGGTGCATCTCGTCGGTGACGACCTGGAGGCGACCTGCCGGCAACTGCTGGACCGGATGCTCGGCGGTGGCGGGGAGCTGGTGACCCTGCTGTTCGGCGCCGACGCCCCCGCCGGGCTGGCCGACGCGCTCCGGGCGCACCTGACTCGGCGGTGGCCGTTCGTCGAGGTACACCACTACACGGGCGGCCAGCCGTTCTATCCCTTGCGGGTCGGCGTCGAGTGACGCCGACGCGGGTCGGAGTCGAGGCGGCTACGGAGGACGGGAATGACCGGGGCGGCGGACCGGGTCGGGTTGGAGACCCCGCTGCGGAAGCTGGTCGGCGACAAGACGGCCAGGGCGCTCGCCGATCACCTCGACCTGCACACCGCGGGTGACCTGCTCTACCACTTCCCACGCCGCTACGACGAGCGCGGCCAGCACACCGACATCCGTTCGCTGGTGGTGGGGGAGCAGGTCACCGTCCTCGCCCAGGTGCGCAGGACGGTCGTGCGCCCGATGCGGCAGCGGCGTGGGAACCTGCTGGAGGTGACCGTCGGCGACGACTCCGGCGGGCTGCTCACCCTGACCTTCTTCGGCAACCAGGCGTGGCGGGAACGCGACCTGCGGCCCGGCCGGTGGGGGCTCTTCGCCGGCAAGGTGACCGAGTTCCGGGGCAGGCGCCAGCTCAACGGCCCGGAGTACGTCCTGCTGGCCGACGGGCCGGTCGGTGGCGAGGGTGACGCCGGACCGGAGGCGGCGGGCGACGCCCCGGCCGGCGCCGTCGGCCCGGTCACCGGCGACGAGATCGAGGAGTTCGCCGGGGCGTTGATCCCGGTGTACCCGGCCGCGGCGGCGGTGCCGACCTGGGTGATCGCCCGGTGTGTCCGGGTGGTGTTGGACACCGTCACCCTCCCCGAGGACCCGCTACCGGCCACGGTTCGGGCAAGCCGTGACCTGGTCGGGCTCGCCACGGCGCTGCGCGACATCCACCGCCCGGCGAGCAGGGAGGAGCTGTACCGGGCCCGGCGGCGGCTGAAGTGGGACGAGGCCTTCGCCGTCCAGCTCACCCTGGCGCAGCGTAAGCGCCGGGCGGCGGCCTGGCCGGCCCGTCCCCGGCCGCGCCGCGACGACGGACTGCTCGCCGCCTTCGACGCCCGGCTGCCGTACGAGCTGACGGCGGGGCAGCGCGCCGTCGGCGAGGAGATCGCCGCCGACCTCGCCGCCGCGCACCCGATGCACCGGCTGCTGCAGGGCGAGGTCGGCTCCGGCAAGACCGTCTGCGCGCTGCGGGCCATGCTCCAGGTCGTCGACGCGGGCGGCCAGGCCGCGCTGCTGGCCCCCACCGAGGTGCTGGCCGCGCAGCACTACCGGGGCATGCTCGACCTGCTCGGGCCGCTCGGCCGGCGCGGCGAGCTGGACGGCGACCCGCACGGCACCCGGCTCGCCCTGGTCACCGGGTCGCTCGGCGCGGCGGCCCGGCGCCGTGTGCTGGAGTCGGTCGCCACCGGGGAGGCCGGCATCGTCGTCGGCACCCACGCCCTGCTGTACGAGGGTGTCGACTTCGCCGACCTCGG
>CALGAM010000110.1 GCA_937951935.1 uncultured Micromonospora sp.
GGCACCCTTCCAGCCAGCGGCGCAGCTCGGCGCCGGTCCGGTCGTGGTCCCCGGGCGTGCCGTCGCCGTCGCCGTCGTCGGCGGCGCCGGCGGCGAGCAGCGTCGCGGCGACGGTGAGCACGTCGGCGGCCGCCTCCGGCTCCCGGTAGGTGAACCCGCCCTCCGGGCAGGCCAGTTCGGCGACCCGCTTCTCGACCGCGTCCGCCACCGCCACCGGCACCCCGGACAACGCCCGGAGCGCGCCGACCGCGCTGAACCCCGCCCACACGTCCGCGACCGGGTAGCCGGGCCACCGGACGAAACCGCCGGAGGTGTTCCGCTGGCCGAGGATCCAGTCCGCGCAGGGCGCCGCCGGCGCCGCGCCGAGGGCGGCGAGGGCACCCACCGCCCGGTACGTCGCCCAGAGGCAGGGCACCGTGGCCTCCGGTCCGAACCGGAAGCCACCGCCCGGCATCTGCTGCCGGCGCAGCCACCCGGTGAGGGCGGCCACGTCCCACGGCGGGTCGACCGGCTCGGCGGCGCACAGGGCGCGCCACGCGGCCACGCCGTAGTAGCAGGCCCGTACGTCGGCGTCACCGCGCTCGGCGTGCGCCGGGGTCCAGCTCAGCCCGCCGTCCGCGGTCTGCAGCGCACCGAGCCAGGCCAGCAGCCGTCTCCGGTCGGGCACGTCGTCACGGCAGATCTCGACCGCGGTGCGGGTCGCGAAGTGCGTCGCCCACACGTCGGGGTCCTGGCCCGGCATCATCGCGTACGCGTCCTGCGACCACGCCTCGCGCAGCCAGCGCGCGGTCTCCGCCAGCCCGGCCGGCCGCTGCCCGAGGTCGGTGAGCGCGCTGGCGCAGTAGAACGTCGCCCAGGCGTCCGAGGGCATGCCGCGGCTCCACGCGTACCCGCCGTCGGGGTTGCGCCGGCCGTGCAGGTACCGCGCCGTCAGCTCCAGGTTGGGGGTGCGGTCGGCGCGGCCCAGCCAGGCCAGGGTCCGTACGGCCGCGTAGGTGCACCACAGGTCGGGCGCGCCGGTTACCGGGATCACCAGTCCTCCACGGATCGATCCGTCACGATCCGGATGTTGGATCGCTTCCAGCTCTTCTGCGATCCGCCGCTCTTGGTGGTGCTGGGCAGGGAGTTCAGGAAGAGGACGGCGGCGCAGTCCAGGCCGTGGTCCCGGAAGGCGGCGCGGACCGCCTCGGCGGCCGCGGGCTCGCCCGACCGGTCGGCGTCCACGTCACGCTCCAGCAGCAGCCGGAACCGCCGCCCCGCGGGGTCGGTCTCCAGCAGGTACCCGGTCGCGGTGGTCGCGCCGTACACGATCTGCTCGACCAGGTGCGGGGTCAGCGCCGTGTCCTGGATCCGCAGGCCGTCGGTGGCCCTGCCGAGCACCGTCACCACCGGCGTGGCGCGACCGCAGTCGCACCCGCTGGTCACCTCGACCTCGTCGCCGGTGTCGTACCGCAGCAGCGGCCGCGCGTACAGGTTCAGCGGTGTGACGACGAGGCGGCCGGCGCCGCGGTCGCCCAGCGGCTCGGCGCCGGTGTCGCCGGCGAGTTCGACGTAGTTCGCGACGGTGAGCAGGTGCAGGCGGTCCCGCGGACAGGTGGCGGCGAGGGTGCCGGTCTCGGTGCTGCCGTAGCTGGCGTCGTACGCCGTCGCGCCCCACCAGTGGCCCAGGCGTGCCCGCAGGGCCGGCACGCTGACCTCGCCGAGGAGCATGAGCGCGCGGACCGAGGAACGGAGTTCGGCCAGCCGTCCGCGCTGCTTGAACAGCCGGGTCGCCTGGAGTGCCACTCCCGGGGCCAGGAACACCACCGTGGGGCGGAGGGCGGCCCAGACCTCCGCCAGCCGGTCCCAGTCGCAGATCCCGGTGGCGAACGGGTACGCCCGGGTGTGCGGCACGTCGAGGTACTCGCACACCCCGGCCACCAGGTCGCCGACCGGGACGACGTCGGACGGCAGGAGGCTGAGCACCCGGTCACCGGTGCCGACGAGGTCGCCCCACGCCCGCGCGACCGACACGGTGTTCCAGATGATGTCCTCGGCCAGCCGCGGCGTCGGGGTCGCGGTGCCGGTGGTGCCGGTGGTCTCGTAGTACTTGGCGGCCGCCTCGACCGGTGCCGCCACGTAGCTCCAGGGGTCCCGCTTGAGCTGCTCCTTGGTGGTCACCGGGAGCGCCCGGAAGGTATCCCAGGAGAAGTCGCCGAGCTTGGCGTACGCGGGTGAGGCCTGCGCGCGGGCCCACACGTCCGCGATCTTGCGGCGGTAGAAGGCCGGGTCGACGGCGTCACCCCGCTCGAACTCGCGCCGCGCGGTGCGCAGCAACTCCAGCCGCTGCTCCGAGTTGACGATCATCGTGGCCTCCCCGACTCCTCGGCCCGCGCGTGGAAGATGCAGCCGACGTGCGAGCCGTCCCCCAGGTAGCGGATGTCCTGCTCACGGTCGAGCAGACCCTTGACGAAACCGCCGCTGAGCCCGGCTGCGGTGACGAACAGGCTCCAGTGCAGGAAGCACGTCGACGGCTCACCCTCGGCGGGGCCGGCGTAGAACCGTTCCGCGACCGAGGGCACCCGGCGCTGCACGACGTGGTTGCCCTCGGCGGCGGTGCGCACCAGCGCCGCCCACTCCTCCGGGGTGGACAGCCAGCCGGCGACCACGCCCCGTCCGGCGTGTCCGATGCTCGGCTTGAGCACCAGCTCCTCGCGGTGCCGCAGCACGTACTCGGCCAGCGAGCCGCCGTCCTCGGCCGGCACCCGCCAGGCGTCGCGCATGGACCGGGTCCACGGCAGCACCCGCTGCACGGTCTCCCACTCCTCGGCCGTGAACCGGTCCCGGTGGCGCTCGTCGCTCAGCATCGCCAGGCAGCCCTTGGCGCCGTACAGGTCGGCGTTCAGCGGGCTGAACAGGGTGACCGCGCCGGCGCGTACCGCCTGCTCCAGCGGAGCGAGCAGTGCCGGGGCGTCCGGGTCCTCGGCCACCGTCTTCAACAGGAAGACGCGGTAGGCCACGTCGATGCGTTCGCCGTGCGCGTACAGGCCGGTGCGGGTCATCTCGAGGTCCCGCACGCTGCAGCTGATCATCCGGAAGCCGAGCTCGACCATGAGGGCGACGAACAGCGACGCGTTGACGCTGACCGGCGAGGTCACCCAGTCCACGAGCGCCACCGTGGGCCGGTCCGACAGGCTCAGGCCGGACCGGTCGAGCAGTGTCTCGCTCATCAGGCGCAGCGGGTCGAGGTAGTAGAGCCCGACGCCGTCGGCGAGCTCGCGGAACGAGGGGTCGCTCAGCGTGGCGCGGCACAGCTCGCCGAACTCGAACCCACCGAGGGAGCTGGAGGTGTTGAACTCCACGAGGTGGAAGCCGTCGGTGTTGCGCACCAGGTCGGCCCGGCCCAGCGGGACGGCCGGTCCGGAGAGGTGGCGCAGCGCGTGCCGGGCGCTGCCGCTGTCGGGTCCGATCCAGCCGAGCGCCTCGGCGAACGCCTCCTCGTCGCCGCCGAACAGCCGCTCCGGCAGCGCGTGGAGGGTGCGCAGCAGCAGGGGCAGGTCGTGGTCCAGCCGGTCGGTCTGCGCCGCGTCGAGGATCGCCGGCCGGGTCAGCAGCGGGCGGGTGAACCAGGACCGGAAGCGGTCGTATCCGGGCAGCGAGGTGTCCAGCGACCGGGCCGCCCCGCGCTCGGGCGCGAAGAACGCCCGGGTCGGCTCGTTGTCCACGATCAGCGGCGCGGGTGCCACGGCCGTCGTCGGCGCGGTCACGGTGTCACTCATCGCGCCACCTCGGCCGGCTCCGGGTCGGCCATCTCGGCGAGGTTGCGCGCCGACCGCCACAGCAGCGGGACGACCTTCTGGGTCTTGGGGTTGCGTTCGACGTCCGTCACCCGGCTCACGACGAACGCCTCGGGCGTGTGGCGGTCCAGGATGTCCAGGTCCTCGAGCGCGCGCACGATCCGCTCCCGCACCCCGTCCGGGTCGGGATTCGGGCCGGCGTAGCACAGCCGCATCCCGACGATGGCGGACGGCACGTCCGGGTCGCGGTAGAGCACCACCTGTGCCTCGTCGACGCCCGGGACGGCGGCGGCGTGCGCCAGCACGTCCCCCACCCGCACCATGCCGCCGTACAGCTTGACGTTGTCGTCGGCGCGGCCCAGCACCTCGAAGGCGTCACCAACACCGCACGGGCACTCGATGTGCCGGATCCGGTCGCCGAGCCGGAACCGCAGCGCCGGTGACGGCCACCCGTCGCCGACCCGGGTGAGCAGCGCACCGCCGTCGTCCGGCTCCAGACACTGGTCGGGCAGCAGGTGCAGGGCGCCGAGCCGGCACTCCGGGTAGCTGACCCCGATGACGAACGTCTCGATCGACCCGTAGTTGCCCCAGAGGCCGGCCCGCGGGAAAGCGGACCTGATCGCGTCCACCCGGGGTCGGGTCATCGGCTCGCCGGACCAGAGGACCGCGCGGACCGGCAGGCGCACGCCGGCGTCGCGGACCATGTCGGCGAACCGGGCCAGCACGTTCGGCGACCCGGCGAGCGCGGTGATGCCCAGGCCGACGATGACGTCGGCCCACTCGCCGAACTCCTCCGGCCTCAGCGCGCCGATCGGTGCGACCGCGCTGCGGCACTGGACGGCCAGCGCGTTGTAGAAGTACTGCGCACCCCACATCTTCCCCGTCGGGAACAGGTTCAGCAGCACGTCGCCGGGGCCCAGCGGGCGCCAGGCCGCCAGCACCCGGGGTACGCCCAGGTCCGGGGCGAGGACGGTCAGTTTGGGCGCTCCCGTGGTGCCTCCGCTGCAGACCACCAGGCCGCCGGCGTCGTGTGCCCGCGCGGCGGCGGCCGACTGGAGCTGCGGGTGCGTCCAGGGCGGCAGGTCGGTGGGACGGGCCGCGGCGCCCAGGGCGGCGACCTCGTCGGCCCGCCAGCGCCGCGCCTCGGACAGGATCCGGGCGGGTTCGATCGACCCGATGGTCACGCTCATCGCTGCCTCCGCGCGGTGGTTGATCCGTGCCGACTCCGCATCGCGCGTTCGTGGCGGTCCGCGTACGCGCGGAACCGGCCGCCGACCACGCGCTTGACCGCGTCGGCGTTGCCGAACAGGCCGGAGACCGCGCCGTCGGCCTCCAGCTCCGAGAACCACAGCTCCCCGGTGGTCGTCCGCAGCAGGTCGACGCAGACGTACGGCAGGTCGAGGCGGTCGCTGACCAGCGCCACCAGCTCGTGCACCCGCGGCTCCACGCCGGCGAGCTCACGTACCGTGCCGCCCCGGCTGACGTTGGCCACGTGCGAGGCGTCGCCGGGGACACGCTCGTACGCGGCGACGACCTCGCCCTCCACCGCGACCACGCGGACGTCCGCCGCCACCGTGCCGACCGAGGGCTGGACCAGCATGCAGGCGCCGCTGCCGGCGGCGAGCCCGAGTACGGCGTCCAGGGTGGCCCGGTCCGGACAGCGCACGCAGCCCTGCCCGCGTCCCCAGGAGGACGGCTTGACGAACGCCGGGAACCAGTCGTCCGGGATGAGTCGCTGGTAGTCGAGCCGGTGCACGTCCCGTCCGGTGGTCACCCGTACCGACGGGATGACCGGTATCGGCGAGTCGGCGAACAGCTCCGCGGTGGCGAACTTGTCGTTGCACAGCACCGCCGCCTCGAGCGGGATCGCCAGCCAGAAGCCCAGCGCCTCCAGCGCCCGTACCGCCGAGACGCCGGTCCACAGGTCGGGTTCGTGCACCGGCTCGGTGCGGACGTCGTACACGAGGAGGTCACGCTCAGGCCGCAGCCGCTCGTCCCACCAGTACGCCCCGTCCCGGTCCAGCAGCAGGTGTTCCGGGTTGGCGACACCGAAGTCCAGTCCGGCCTCGTCCGCCGCGCGCCGGTACACCGGCCAGAACGTGTCCCGCTCCCAGGCGGTGTCCAGGTCGGACCCACGGTCGGGAAACAGGTAGAGGATGCGCTTGCGGCCTGCCATGCCAGCTCCCCTTCCGTGACGGCGTCGGCTCAGCGGCCGAGCAGCGCGCCGCCGTTGACGGAGAGCACCTGGCCGGTGATCCACGACGCGCCCTCGGAGGCGAGGAAGTGGACCGCCGCCGCGATGTCGGCCGGGGTTCCGGCACGGCCGAGAAGGGTCTCCGCCACCAGCTGGTCGTGTCGCGAGGAGCGGCCCCGCGGGGAGAAGAACTCGGTGTCCTGGACGTAGCCGGGCGCCACCGTGTTGACGGTGATCCCGTCCGGGCCGCCCTCCTTGGCCAGGCCCGCCGCCCAGGCGATCAGTCCGGCCTTGGCGGCGCCGTACGCCTCACCGCCGCCGCGCTGGGCGGCGATCGAGCTGATGTTGACCACCCTCGCCCCGGGGCGACGCAGGCCGGGCCACAGCGCCCTGGTCAGCATCATCGCCGACAGGAGGTTGAGCTCGACGGTCCGGCGGTACTCGTCGAACACCCCCGCGAGGCCCTCGGCGGTGTCCCGGATCACCCCGCCGGCGTTGTTGACCAGCACGTCGACCGGCTCTGCCGACAGCTGCCGCGACACCTCGAGCACCTCGTCCGGCACGGTCAGGTCGACCCGCAGCGGGTGGATGCGGGCGTCCGGGTGCTCGGCGGCGACCTGCTTGAGCACCTCCTCCCGGCGGCCGAGGATGAACACCTCGTCGCCGTCTGCCGCGAACCTCTCGGCGATCGACCGGCCGATGCCGGTGCCGCCGCCGGTCACCACCACGCGCCTGGGCATGTGTATCCCCTTTCGTTGCCCTCTCGGTTCCCGTAGCGGGCTGCCGCGGCCATGCGGTTCGGGACGAGCATGCGCGGCGCCGCTACCGGGATCCTTCCGGTACGCTTCCCGGCCCGGCTGCCACGGTCGACCGCGGGTTCCTCGTTCGCGCGGGCGAGACCCCTGCCGGCGGGGTGGCACGGCGGGTGGAGACACGCCCGGTGCAACGCCGGGACGGGTGGCCGGGTCAGACGTCCCGCGGAGGCTGGGCCCACCGGTAGGGGCGGTAGGGCGCCCACCAGTACCCGTCGCCGACCGGCAGCACCAGGGCCTCCGCCTGGAAGTCGGCCAGGATCCCGGAGGGTACCTTGTGGACCGGCCCGCCGGTGGCCAGCACCCGCACCGCCTCGACCGCGGCCGAATCGTCGACGACGATCCGGTTCAGGACGCCGCGGCGGCGGTCCCGGATCTCGACGAATCCGGGACCCAGGCGGTAGAGGCACCGGCCGAGGAAGAACCCGTCGAGCCAGCGGGCGTGGGCGTCCGGGGCGTCCGGCAGGGACCGGGGCGGGTACAGGTGACTGAACAGCGGCCAGGACGTGGCGGCGTCGGCGAACCGTACCGTCCAGTCCACGACGATGCCCCACGCGGTCAGCTCGCGGACCAGGTCGAGTACGCGCAGCGTCCGCTCCGGCGCGCCGCTGCCGGTCAGGTCCGCGTCGTCGAGCAACTCGACCCGGCGCACCCCTGAGCGGTAGTACTCCCGGGCGGCCTCCCCGGCACTGGCCGGTACCGCCGCCGAACCGAGGTACATGCCGGGCAGGCGCAGCGCCTCCGTCCAGTAGTCGCGCCACAGGCGTACCCGGATCGTGGTCGGGGAGCCGGACGGCCGCGGTGGCGGGCTGGGCATGGGCCGGGCCGGGGTGGCCCCGGCACCGGTGGTGCGCGGTACCGGGGCACCGGCCCGGGTCAGCTCGGCGTTGGTCGCCCGCGGCGCCACGTGGACGTACCGGCCGGCGTCGGTGTAGACGATTCCCGCCGCACGCCAGTCCGCGAGGATCCGGGTGACGCGCTCCTCTGACACCGGTACCCCGAGCTGGGCGGTGAGCCGGCGGGCCAGGGACGAGACGCTGCGCGGGTCGGCCAGCAGCCGGAACGCGGCCACCTCCACCGGATCCCTGATCGTGTGGGTGGTCCAGGTGTAGTCCGGGCGACGGCTGACCAGCACGATCTCGTGCCCGAGGTCGAGATGCGTGAGCCGGCTGGCCGGGTGGGCCTCGCGCCAGCGTCGGATCGCGGCTCGCAGGCGGTCGGCGGTGGTCTCACCGATTCCGGCGGGCCGCACCTCGAACAGGTGCGCCAGGTCCGTCAGCTCCTCTTCCGGAAGGTCGTAGGCCAGCCGGTAGCGGGCCGCCGGCCACCGGTACGAGAAGCCGGGTTCGGGCCGGTCGAAGTACGGGCTGAAGCGCTCGACGACCAGCCGGGTCACCGCCTCCGGCGGGGTGAGGTGGTGCAGCATCGGTAGCTGCCGGATGACGTCGTCGTAGTCCTCCTCGGTCTCGCCCGGGATGCCGTACAGGTAGTTCCAGGTCGGGAACACCCCGGCGGACTGGACGTCGCGCAGGTGGCGGACGTTCTGGCAGCCGGTGACACCCTTGTCCAGCAACCGGAGCACCCGGGTGCTGAGGTTCTCGATGCCCGGCCGCACCTGCACCAGCCCGGCCCGGGCGAAGAGCTGCACCTGCCGGTGGTTCAGATCGGACCTGACGTCGTAGTGAATCCGGAGGTCGTATCCCAGTTCGGCCAGTCCCGGCAGGAGGCTCTGCAGGTGGCTCCTGTCGAGGACGTTGTCCGCGGCCACGATGTCGAGGACCCGGTGGCGGCGTGCCTGGCTGACGATCTCCTGGAGGAACTCCTCGGGATCCTTGCCCCGGAAGGTGATCGAGGATTCGTCGAGGCCGCAGTAGGCGCAGTGGCGCCGCTGCCCCCACCAGCAGCCACGCGATCCCTCCAGCACGAGCTTCGGCTCGATGTGCGGGCGGGCCGCCGACCGTTCGACGCGGGCGAAGTACGACGTGAAGTCCGGCTCGGGCAGGTGACTGTCGGGTGGCGGGGCCGCCGACATGCTGTTGACCCGGTGCAGACCGTCCGCGGTCCGCCAGCAGAGGCCCGGGATCGCCGCGGCCGCGGCCTCGGCGTCGTCGCGGCCGTGTGAGCCGTCGCCGCGCCTGTCGCGGCCGTGTGAGCCGTCGCCGCGCCCGTCGCGGTCGCGGTGGAGGCGGTCGGTGGTGCGCAGGAGCCGCAGCAGCGCGGGGAAGGCGCGTTCGCCGTCGCCGCGCACCACGTAGTCCACGAAGGGAAAGTTGCGGTGCAGCGCCGCGCCCTGGGCGCCGTCGCAGTCGGCCCCGCCGAAGACGGTGATGATGTGCGGCGCGAGCTGTTTGATCCTGCGCGCCGCGGCGAGCGCGGCGGTGGTCTGCGGGGACGTGGTGGTGAACCCGACCACGTCGGGTCCTGCGGCGACGATCCGGGCGGCCAGCTCGGTGACGAACTGCGGCGTGAGTCGGTGCAGACGCTCGCACAGGTCCCGGTACCGCGCCTGGAGCCCGCGCGCCCGGAACTCCGCCAGCCGCCATCCCGGGTCGGCGTACAGCGCGCTGGCGAAGATCCAGTCGCCGTATCCGTCGGGGTGGCTGTCGGCGGCGAGGAACTCGTACTCGTCGGTGGTCAGGCCGACCCGCGCCGCCACCCAGTCGTAGAAGTCGAGGTTGGCATGGACCGTCTCCACCTCCTCGCCCTCGGTCCGCGCGATCCGCTGCAGGATCCCGAGTGCGAGAGACGGTGTGTCCAGTGCGGACCACGGCATGTTGACGAGCAGTATGGCCATGATCGTCTGTTGGGCCGGAGGGACCGCCTCTCCGACCCCGCTGGCTCAGCGCGTTGGTTCTGGTCCGTGCCGGTCCGACAGCGTGGAGGCGGCGTCGCCGGCGCGCTGGGCGAGGATGCCGACGATGCCGTGGCGGCGGACATGCCCCCTGGCCCGCGGATCCGCGAGTATGCCGGTCTTCTTCACAACCATCAGCCTCCTGCTCGTCCCGTCGTCGGACGGGGTCGGACATCCGGAAGCTAGGCGCGGGCGATTCCCGCTTCCTTCTCGTCTGCTTCCGCGCGCCCGCCGACCCGCCGTCGCGATCCCGTCCCCCGTCCTGTGGATCCGCTCACGTCCCCGTCCCCCGGGTCGTGTCCCTACCGGCGCGCCCGTAGGGATGCCGGCAGCGCCGACGACAGCGCCTTCCGCGCCGAGGCCGGAAGGCGCCGTCCGAGCCGCGCGGAGAGGTCCGGCAGTTGGCGTTCGACGGCTTCGGCGGCGGCGTCCTCGCCCTGCTCGTGGAGTGCTCGGGCAAGCAGCGCGACGGCGGAGATCAACATGTGGTGCACGGGCTCCGTGCCGAGGTGTTCGATGCACTCGACGAGGCAGTTGGCGGCCGCCTCGGCACGGCCGTCGGCAAGGTCCAGCTCCGCGCGCACGTACAGCGCCTCGCCGACGCCGTACCCGGGGTTCGTCTCGCGGAGCAGCCGCTCACCCTCCTCGACGTAGCGGCGGGCGGAACGATCGCCGAGCCGCAGCAGGGTCAGGCCCAGGGTGAGACAGCTGAACGCCTCGTACGGGCGGTCGCCGAGCTCACGGAAGGCGGCGAGCGCCGTCTCCGCCAGCCGGCGTGCCTCCTCGAGCTGCCCCAGGTGGCGCAGCACCACGGCCAGGGAGCGCAGGGACATCGCCGCCTCCCGGCGGTTGTCCAGGCGCCGGGCGAGTCGGACGGCGACCTGGAAGGAGTCGGCGGCCCAGTCCCACTGGGCCTGCTCGTACCGGATCGTGCCGAGCTCCCGGGTCGCCCGAGCCTCGGCCACCGCGTTGCCGGCCGCCCGGGCCAACAGCAGGGCCTGGTTGATGCGCTGCAACGCGTGCTCGTGCTCGCCGGCGGCGCGCAGTGCGGCTGCGTACATTATCTCGATCTCGGCCTCGAGCGCCTTGAGGCCGAGATCGCGGGTGATCGCCAGCGCCCGCTCGGTGAGCGAGAGGCTCGACGTCTGCTCCCGGCGGATGAAGCGCAGTCGGGCCAGCCGCGTGAGCATCACGGCCGTACCGACGAGGTTCCGGTCGCCGGTACACGCCTGGAGCGCAAGGGTGTGCGACCGCTCCCAGTCGCCGTCGTGGTGCCGCAGCTCCAGGAAGTCGCCGACGCTCTCGGCGAGTGCCCAGGCCAGGGAGCTGAGGCCGTACGCGCACGCCTGGGCCACGTTCGTGACCAGGGCCGGCCGCTCGGCCTCGAACCACCACAACGGGGACGCGAGCAGCTCGTCGACGTCGGCCGGGGCGAACGGGTTGTAGTACGCCGACTCGGCGAACGACCGGGGCGACCAGCCCCGTGACCGGGTGCCGTGGAACCGTTCCCCGGCCTCGGCGGCGAGGGTGAGCCACGCACCGAGGGCGCGGGCGATGGCGTTGCGCCGCCGGTGCTCGGGGTACTCGGCCTCCGCCCGCTCCCGTGCGTAGAGCCGGACGAGGTCGTGGTAACGGTAGCGGATCTGTCCCGTGGCGTCGTACCCGACGATGTCGAGCAGGTGTGCGTTGACCAGCTCCTCGACGATGTCCTCCGCCTCGGTGAGCGTGACGTCCAACAGCGGCGCCACGACCCAGGCCGCGAAGTCCGGCGCGTCGAGCAACCCGAGCAGCGCGAACGCCTCCCTCTCCTGCGGCCCCAGGCCGCGGTAGCTGATCGTCAGGCCGGCACGGACCTCCAGGTCGCCGGCGACCAGCACGTCGAGCCGTCGCCGCTCGTCGGCCAGCCGGTGGGCGAACCGGACGAGGTCGTGACCGGGTTGTTGCGCACACCGGGCGGCGGCGATCCGTACGGCGAGCGGCAGGTGCCCGCAGAGCTGCGCGATCCTCCGCACGATCGCCCGCTGACCGCCGACCCGGCGCGGGCCGATCACGTGTTCCAGCAGCGCGAGCGACTCCTCCGGGCGGAACACGTCGAGGTCGAGGAACCGGGTGCCCGCCAGCCCGCGCAGCCGGGCGCGGCTGGTCACGAGCACCGCACAGTTGGGTGAGCCGGGCAGCAACGCGCGGACCTGCGCCTCGTCGACGGCGTCGTCGAGGAAGACGAGCAGACGCCGCGACGCCGACCGGCTACGGAACAGTTGCGCGCACTCGTCCACGTCGTCGGGGATCGCCCAGTCCTCCATCCCGAGTGCGCGGAGGAAGCGCTGGAGCGCGACCAGTGGATCCGTGGGTCGGGCGCCCGGTCCACGTAGTCGCACGTAGAGCTGGCCGTCCGGGAAGTGGTCGACGACGCGTCGGGCGGCGCGGACCGCCAGGGTGGTCTTGCCCACGCCGCCCTTGCCGGAGATCGCCACGATCGCCGGGGCGTCGGGGTCGCCGCGGGTGAGCGTGGCCGAGATCGTCTCGATCTCGTCGCTGCGGCCGACGAAGTCCGAGATGGACGGCGGGAGCTGGGCCGGTGAGGGGTAGCCGCGTGCCGGCCCGCCCCGCCGGCCGTGGTACTCCAGGCCGGGGTCCGCGGCCAGGATCGCCTCGTGCAGGTGCCGCAGGTCCGCCCCGGGTTCGACGCCCAGCTCCTCGACGAGGAGCATCCGCCCGTCGTGGTAGGCGGCCAGGGCCTCCGCGACACGGCCGGACCGGTAGAGGGCGAGCATCAGGTGGCACCGCAACTTCTCGTGCAGGGGGTGCTCGGCGACGAGCGCCTGGAGTTCCGCGACGAGCTCGGCGTGCCGGCCGAGGGCCAGCTCGATCTCGATCTTGTCGAGGAGCGCGGCCATCCTCCGTTCGGCCAGAGCGGGAGCCTCGGACCGGATCAGCTCCTCGGTGGCGTCCACGATGGGCTGGCCGCGCCACAGCGCCAGCGCCGCGGTGAGCTCCTCGGCGGCTTCGAGCTGCCGGTCGGCGGCCAGGAATGCGCGCGCGGAGCGCACCATCCGGTCGAAGACGTGCAGATCGAGCTGGTGACGACCGAGCCGCAGGCGGTACCCGTCGCCGTGTCGGACAATGAGGTCCTGGCCCAGTTCGCCACGCAGTTGCGACACGTACTTGTGCAACTGGGCCGACGCGGTGGGCGGCGGTTCGTCACCCCACAGCGCCTCGATCAGCCGGTCGGTCCGAACGACGTGGTCGGCCCGCAGGAGAAGGGCGGCCAGCACCGCACGTACCTTGCGCCCGCTGATCCGTACCGGTCGCCCATCACGCCACACCTCGATGGGGCCCAGGATGCGGAAGTCAAGCATGAACTCGTCGTTCTCTCGACAGTATTGCTTGCCGTCACAGCGGTCATCGTGCAAGTAGCGTCGTTACAGGGCTGTTGCCGGGATCCGCAGGACCCGCGAGATGACTCTAATTGGACACGCATCGATTTTCAATCATCACTGTACGGAATCGTTTCCCGAGGTGCTGACGACGAGGTAAGGAGCGGCTGACGCGATAACCGCGATCGGCGGACGTGTCGGTGAACTGGAGGTTTGTTGGCGGGTCGGCCGGTTGCCCATTCCGCTCAAGGGGTGAATGTTTCAACTGTAGCGTATGCGGTGAAGGATTCAGAATTATCCAAAACTTCCCCCAAGTCATTGCTGACCGTAACCGGCGATTCCTGGCGATCGACGGGGACGCGACCCTGACCCGTCCGCGGGTTCCCCGCGCCGTCGCCCGCCGTGACACGACGTCGCGCCGGTCCGGACCGGCGCGACGTCGTGTGGGTGGGCAGCCGTCGCCCGCGACGTGCCGGGCTCTCAGCCGACGCTGGTGATCATGCCTGCGGCGACGGTGCGGTTGGTGGTTTCGTCGATGAGGATGAATCCGCCGGTGGTGCGGTTGCGTCGGT
>CALGAM010000111.1 GCA_937951935.1 uncultured Micromonospora sp.
TACCTGCAGTGATTGATATCGCGTCGGGTGCGTGACCGGCCGGCGGAGC
Organism: uncultured Micromonospora sp.; assembly: GCA_937951935.1. Lineage (GTDB taxonomy): Bacteria > Actinomycetota > Actinomycetes > Mycobacteriales > Micromonosporaceae > Plantactinospora. The sequence continues at coordinate 50 of CALGAM010000111.1, forward strand.
CGGGCTGCGTACCCCCTGTCGGCCCGGCATGGCCGGGCTGTGTACCCCTTGCCGGCCCGGCATGGCCGGGCTGTGTACCCCTTGCCGGCCCGGCGGAGCCGGGCTGCGTACCCTGGCAAAGGTGAGTCCACGTCGCAACCGCCCCCGCCGCGAGGAGGCCCCACCGCTGGACCGGGCACGGCTGGAGCGCGGCATCGGCTCGGTACAGACGTGGCACGACGGCGACTGGCGGGTCCGCACCATCCCCGCCTCGGCCGCGGTCAAGACGTACCGTTGCCCCGGCTGCGTGCAGGAGATCCGCCCCGGGGTGGCCCACGTGGTGGCCTGGCCGGCTGACGGCCGGGGCGACCTGAGCGACCGGCGGCACTGGCACACCGGCTGCTGGCGGGCCCGGGACCGGCGCCTGCCGGGAATGGAACGCTCCCGCAGCGCCCCCCGGTACGGCTGACCGGCCCGGGTGGTTCTCACCACCACCTGGTCGGGGCGACCACCGGCCACCGCCACCGCTGCGGGACACTGGTCCGGTGAGCACACCCATCCGCGCCGCCAGCATCCTTCCCGCCCGCCGGGAGGACATCGAGCTACACACCGCCGACGGCCTGCGCCTGGTCGGCGAGCTGGCGCTGCCGGCCGACCGGGACCCGGTCGCCACCCTGATCTGCCTGCACCCGCTTCCCACCCACGGCGGGATGATGGACAGCCACGTGTTCCGCAAGGCCGCCTGGCGGCTGCCCGCCCTGGCCGACCTCGCCGTGCTGCGGTTCAACACCCGGGGCACCAGCAGCCTCCGGGGCACCAGCGAGGGGAGCTTCGACGCCGGTGAGGGCGAACGGTACGACGTGGCGGCGGCGATCGAGTACGCCGAGTTCCACGAGCTGCCGAACGTCTGGCTGGTCGGGTGGTCGTTCGGCACCGACCTGGCGCTGCGGCACGGCTGCGACCCGGGCGTCGTCGGGGCGATCCTGCTCTCGCCGCCGCTGCGAACCGTCGTCGACGACGACCTCGCGACCTGGAACGCCTCCGGCAAGCCGGTGGTCGCGCTGGTCCCCGAGTTCGACGACTACCTACGCCCGCCCGAGGCCCGCCGCCGGTTCGCCGCCATCCGGCAGGCCGAGGTGATCGGGGTCGACGGCGCCAAACATCTCTGGGTCGGCGACGCCGAGACCGTCCTGAACGAGATCGTCCGTCGGGTCAATCCCGCCGTTCCGGTCCCGCTACCCACCACCTGGGACGGCCCGATGGAGACCGGCGACGCCAGCGCGTACGCCGACCGGACCGTCGCCGCCTTCGCCGACGTGCCGCTGCCGGAGCGCCGGACCGGGTGACGCCGCCGAGGTCCCTCGTCGTCGGGCGGGCCGCCGACACCGGTCAGATGGACTGCCGGACGTCGCCGGGTGCCGGGGCACCACCCGGAGATCCCGGCTCGGCGAACTCCACCGGTGCGAGTTGTTCGGCCGGGGGCCAGCCGGCCAGCCAGGCTGCGCGCTGCCGCCACACCTCACGCCAGTAGCCGGCGCGGCCGGTCAGTCGGGCTCCCAGTGCCCGGACCGCGATGCCCAGCCGCAGCAGTGCCCGGCCGAGCCGGGCGCGCGGCCGGGACCAGCGCAGCCGCAGGTAGGTGACCTGACCCTTGAGCAACATCACCCGTTTCCCGACGCTGGTCGAGGCGGCGCCGCCGACGTGCCGCACCCGGGCCCGCGGCACCAGCACCGGACGTGCGCCGAGCGCGGTCGCCCGCAGGCAGAGGTCGAGATCCTCGCTGTACATGAAGTAGTCCGGGGTGAAGCCGCCGAGTCGGGCGAAGAGCGATCGCCGGACCAGCAGCAGGCATCCGGAGGCGGCCGGCACCTCGGCCGGCGTCGAACGGTCCAACCAGGGCAACGCCTCCCGGTTGAAGATCCGGGACCTCGGAAACAGTGTGGAGAGCCCGAGGGCGAAGCAGGCGAGCGTCCAGAGCGTGGGCGGGCCGAAGACCGAGTTGCCGTCGTCGCCGCCGTCGGCGCCGAGGGTACGACCCGCGTAGATGCCGTGCCCCGGACGGGCCCGCGCGCAGGCGAGCAACTCGCCGATGACGTTGCCGACCGGCTCGGTGTCCGGGTTGAGCAGCAGCAGCCAGTCGCCCCTGGCCCGGGCCGCGCCGACGTTGACCGCACGGCCGAATCCGATGTTGCGGGCCAGCCGGATCACCCGCACCTCGGGAAAGGCGGCCGACACCGCCGCGGCCGAGCCGTCGCTCGACGCGTTGTCGACCACGATCACCTCGTACGGCTCGTCGGGACACGCCGCCCGGAGACCGGCCAGGGCGGTCAGGATCAGCTCGCGGGTCTGGTACGACACCACGATCACGCTCACCAGCGGGGTCACGCTCCCACCTTCCGGTCGCCGACGGCGCCGGCCACCCCGGCCGGCGGGACCGCCCGGCCGTCGGGTGGTTCGTCGCGCCGGCTGGACTCGTCCCGTCCCCAGCCGGTGCGGGCGGTCGGTCGCCGGGCGGCAGCGGCGGCCAGCAGGGTCAGCCCGGCGTAGCAGATCCCGGCCGGCAGGAGCCACGGCCGGGGGAGCACCACGTCGACCAGCCAGGAACTCCGGCGCGCCGGGCGGACCCGACCGTCGGCGGCCCGCAGTGTCGCGTTGCCGGCCCGGACCCGGGTGAGCCGCCGGAGCAGGTCGGCGGTGCGCCGAGGAGTCGCGACCACCGTCTGGACCGAGCCGACCTCCCGCTTCTCGGCCTCGGAGAACTGGGCGTCGAGGAAGAGGTCGTCGGCGACCACGTCCGGGAACCGGCCGAACCGGGCCCGGCCGGCGGCGGAGAGCGCGATCGCGCCCCGTCCGAAGAGCGCGTTCCGGTACGCCGGGTGCCGTCCGTTGATCGCGTAGTACGCGCGGACCAGCAGAGGGCGGCCGGTGGTGTCCAGCCGGCGGCCGGGCGCGGCGGCCAGGACCCCCGGCTCGGTGAGCACGGCGGCGAGCGCGCGGGCTCCGGCCGTGGTCAGCGTGATGTCCGCGTCCAGGTAGATCCGGGGGAATCCGGTCGCGGCGGCGTCGCCCGCGTTCAGCGCGGCGGGCTTGGACGCCTCCGCCAACTCGCGCACGGTCACCCCGGGTACCGAGCGGGCGACGTCGGCGGTGTCGTCGACGCAGCCGTTGGCGACCACCACCACCTCGAACTCGCCCGGCGCGGCGTCGGCGAGCAGGGTCCGCAGGGTACGGCCGAGCACCGCCGCCTCGTTGTGCGCGGCGATCACCACACTGGTCACCACGGCGCCCGCCCGGTCAACGCGAGCCGGATCCGCCGGGCCGCGTTGCGCCGCCGCAGCCGCCAACCCTGGTACTCCCGCAGGTCAAGAGGGGCGGCCTGGACCACCCGGGCGGAGTGGCGCATCTGTTCGGTCCACTCGGCCAGGGTGGTCACCCCGGTACGTCGGGCCGACAGCGGACGGCGGGCCTGGAAGTCGGCGTCGGTCCGGTAGATCGTGTGCGGGCTGCGTGGGTCGTCCATGTGGTCCTCGGGGAGGAAGGGGTAGTACCAGCCGTTCACCCAGCCGAGCCGGGCGCTCCGCAGGCACCAGGCGGTGAAGGTCTCACCGTCACGCAGCAGGCCCACCTGCTCCAGGGTCTCGCGCTTGAGCAGGTAGCCGCTGCCCTGGACCCAGTGGTTGCGCAGCAGGCGGTGCCCGCCGGGGTAGTCGGCCAACTTCTTGGCGACCAGGCCGGGGTCGACGTCCTCCGGCGGGAAACGCCAGGTGCCGATCACCCCGAACCCGGCGACGTCACGGTGCGCCCGGCGCAGTGTGTCGAGCCAGGCCGGGTCGGGGAGGCAGTCGTCGTCCACCTTGCTCAGGTACGTTCCGGTCGACTCCCGCCACAGCCAGTTCGTCGGCTCGGTCAGTCCCACGTTGACCGGACTGTGGTGGAAGCGGTGCACCCGCGGGTGGTGGCGGAACTCCTCGACCACGTCGAGGGTCGGCCGGTCGGCACCGTTGTGCCAGAGCCAGACCCGGGCGTCGGGCGGGCAGGTCGCCAGCAGGTGCGGCAGGGAACGCCGGACGTACTCCGGACGCTCATGAGTGATCATGAGGATGTCGATCCCGCCGTCGCCGCTCATCGCGCCTCCTCAGCTGCGCTCGTCGTCGTCCCGACCCGGGTGGGTGCGACCGCCGGTGGCCCCGCGCCGGGCGGTCACGGTGCCGCCCCGTCCCGGCCGGCGGTGCCCTGGCGCGTTCTCGCCCGCGCCGCCCGGCCCGCCTCGATCTGGTTGATGCGCTCGGCCCGCGTCAGCCGCCACAGTGCGCCGGTCAGTCCGAGCATCAGGTGCACGGTGATGAAGAACGTCGTGAAGTACATCGAGTCGAAGGTGAAGCTGGAAACGGCGGCGACCGCGATTCCGACCGCCAGTACCGCCGCGAGGTCGCGGTCCCGCTCCGATCGGGCGAACCTGCGGACCCGGCCGGCCACCACCACCCCGGACATGAAGAAGACGACGAGGCCGGCCACCCCGACGATGCCGGTCTGGACCAGGGTGGTGAGCCACTGGTTGTCGAGGAGCTGGTACAGCTCGGGAAGGAAGGTCCCGACGCCCCGACCGAGCCAGGGTCGTTCCTTGATGAACGGCGTGACGTAGGCGTAGTCCTCCACCCGGGCCTGCACGCTGGGGTCGCTCTCACCGGCCATGACCAGCGACTTCAGCGTCGCCAGCAGGCCCGGCCGGGCGACCTGGATGACCGCGGCGAGGAAGCAGCCGATGACCAGGACGTTGAAGGTGGTCCGCAGCGGCCAGATCAGGACGAAGAGCAGCACGGCGGCGGCGAGGGCGAGGACGCCGGTACGGGACAGCGAGATCGGGATGACCGCCGCCTGGAGCATCGCCAGTGCCCCGTAGATCTGCCGGTCCCGCCGTTTGGCGGCGAACCGGGCGAGGTGGATCGCGACCACCAGGCCCATCACCATCAACACGCTGAACTCGATGTAGTGCCCGGCGGTGCCGGCGACCCGGAACAGCCCGTCGCCACCGCGCTCCCGGAACCCGACCACGTTGCGGTGGAAGGTCAGGATCGGCGGCAGCTTCAGGTACGTCGTCGGATCGATCCGGGTGACGAACTGGGTCAGCGCGACCAACGCCATGAAGGTGCAGCCCCAGCAGAGCCAGCGCAGGATCGTGTCGACACGGTCACGGGTGCGGACGCCGTCGGCGGCGGCGAACAGGACGCCCGCGCCGGCCAGTGCCTGCAGCAGGGTCCGTTCGGCGCCGTTGGCCTCCAGGACCGGCATGCCTCGGCTCTGTCCGGCGACGTAGGACAGCAGGAGGGTGGTCAGGTAGATCGCCATGGCCCAGCGCATCGGCTGCTGCCCCCGGGTGACCAGGGCGGGGTGCAGCCGGCACAACGCCCACCAGACCAACAGCCCGAACCCCACGATCAGGCCGGGCCTGCCCAGGTCGCTCAGCGGTGGGAAGACCAGCCGGAACGGGAGCAGGTAGGCCAGCAGGACCGCCGCGACGATCGCGGCCGTCGCGTCCGGGAGGTGGCGTACGGCGGGGGTGATGCCGTCGTACACCGTGTCGGATCGGCGCGCGGACAGGTAGGTCGGCACGGCTGCTCGTCTCGTCCGTGCGCCGTCAGCCGGCGCGCCTGGGGGATTCGGCGATCATTGGCTGGGCTCGTCCGTGGGGTTGCGGACCGTGGTGATCAGCATCGTCTCGTCGACCTGTCCCTGGCCGGTGCCCGGATGGGTCCCGCCGCGGTCGTCGCCGGGTCGCCGGGCGACCCGGGTGGCGACGGGCCGGGGCATCGGTCGGGTGGCGTCGGGCCGCCCACCCTCCGCCGGCGGGGCGGGGCGGGCGGCGGACGCGGGCGTGCCGGCGGTGCGGTGTGCCGGGGGCGAGCCGTCGACGGCCATCCTCGGGCGGGCCGTCCCGACGGTCGCCTGTCCGGGGCTGAAGGCCACCGGGGTACGGGGGTCGCGGTGCCCGGACCGCACCGTGGCGCGGCGTCGCAGTACCGCGTCGTAGCCGACGGCGGCGACCGCGGCCAACAGCAGGCCGATCACCACGATCACGACCTGTGCCCGCAGCACGTTGGAGCGCGACTGGACGATGTTCAGCCCTGGGTCGAGTACCTGGGTGGTGATCTGCTCACCCGGGTTCGGCCGGTACTCGGCCTGTCGCCCGGCCACCTCGTCGTGGATCAGTTGGGTCACCGTCACCACCGTCGCCCGTGCGCTGGACTCGGTGGGGGCGGTGACGGCGATGGTCAGGATCGAACTGCGGTTGACCAGGCCCACCTCGTAGTCGGGGTCGCCGCCGGCTGCCGCCACCTTCGTCCGGGCGTCGTGCGAGGAGACCGCGATCTGCACGGCCTGGGCCATGGCGTTCTCGCCGATGCGCAGCCAGGGGTTGCCGGGCCGCGGCGTGGCTCCGGGAGCCGGCGGCGCCGTGGCGGTGGTGGGCGGGACGAGCAGGACGGCCGCCTCGGTCTTGTACTCCGGCTGGATCGCCAGACCGAACGCCAGTGCGGCGCCGAGCGTCCCGACCACGATCGGGGCCGAGAGGTACCACCGCCGAAACATGAGCTTCAGCAGGTCGAGAAGGTCCATCGGGCAGCCCTTTCGGATGCGCGCGGAAGGCTGGTGTCGGATCGGCTGTGGTGCCTCGGCGGCGCGCGTCAGGACGACAGGTGCGCGGTGTCCGCCCCGCTACTCGGTGAAGTCTCGTTGTAGCTGTCCGGTGGCGGCCGGAGCAATCGATCCCAGAGTCGGATGTACGACTTGGCCTGGTGGTCCCAGGCCAGTTCGGTGACGAACCGGTGCCGGCCCACCCGGCTCATCTCCGCCCGGGCCTGCCCGTCACTGAGCAACTGGTCGATGACCTTGGCGAACTCGTCCGGGCTGCCGTTCGGCACGTAGCTGGCGGCCTGGTCGGCGGTCCGCCGGGTCTCCCTCAGGTCGGCGGCGACGACCGGGACGCCTCGGGCGACGTACTCGACCGTCTTCGCCATGGTGTAGAGCTCGGCCATCCGGCTCGGCCGGTCCGGCTGGATCGCGACCGACGCCGAGCGGAGCAGGGCGTCCACCTCGTCGGCCTCCAGCCAGCCGGTGAAGCGTACGACGTCGTCGATGCCCCGTTCGGTGGCGAGCCGGCGGAGCCGCGGCAGGCTCTCACCGTCCCCGGCGATGACCATCTCCCAGTCGTCGGCGCCGCGGAGGCCGACCAGGCGTTCGGCGGCGAGGACGGCCGTCTCGACGTCGTCCTGCGGGTTGATCACGCCGACGTAGACGATCCGCTGCCGGGTTCTGCCGGTGCCACCGGCGCCGGCCGCCCGGACGGCCGCCGGACTCGGTCCGGGTGGGCCGACCTCGGCCAGTGCCGGGCCGTTGCGGACCACCACCACCTTCTCCGGCGGGCATCCGCCCCGGTGTACCGCCAGTTCCCGGAACGACTCGTTGGTGGCGATCACGGCGGTGGCCACACGCCAGGAGATGCGTTCGAGGAGCCGCAGCGTCCGCAGCACCACCGGCCGGGGGGTGCCGGACTTGCACTCGTACAACTCCGGGCTGAGGTCGTGGTGGTCGAAGACGAAGGGTCGGCCGACCGCCCGCATCAGCAGCCCGACCAGCCAGAAGATGTCCGGCGGGTTGCAGGCCTGCACGGCGTCGACCCGGGTGCGCAGCATCAGGACGAGCAGCCGTACGGTGACCGCCGTCAGGGCCCAGGCGAACTCGGCGGCGAAGGAGAGCACACCCCTGCCCGCCAACGGTTGGGGAAACGAGTGGATCCGGGCGTCGGTCGTCCCCGGGACCAGCCTGGGCCGCCGGGGCCCACGGGGACAGATCACCGACACGCGGTAGCCGGCGGCCTCCAGCGCCTGGCACTCCCGGATCACCCGGCGGTCCCGTTCGGCTGGCAGATTGACCACGACGATCACCACGTGCGGGCGCCGATCGGCCATCTCTGACTCCCATCCGGGTGGCTCGGGTGACGTTCTTGACTGGAAGGTCCCGGCGTGGCGCCCGACATCGTGACCCGAGCAATGCACGCGTTTGTCGGCGCGTGTGCCGCCGGCCGTGTCCTACACAGACACTGCGCTACCGGTTCCTTCTGGGCAAGGACCGAGGAATGGTGGCGTTGTCGCGTTACTTACCACGGTCACGACCGATCGGCCGATTGTTCGTTCACTCGTTCATCTGCATGCCGGCGATTCGCACGTATTTACTTTTCCGGCACCACTGACGAATCGGTATCGCGTGCGCCGGATGCGCACTGATTGATGGACCTTAATCAGGATTCGCGTTTTCGTGCGGCGCTCTGTTGTCGATCACCACCATGGCCGAACCTGTCGCGGCAGAGGGCCGGCGAGGGCCGGCGGCCCGGACCGCCGGCCGGCGACCCGGTCGGCTCCGTGGCCGACGGCGATGGGCCGCGCGTGCCGGGCCGCGCCTCGGCGGACCTGACACGTCCGGGTGGGGAGGAGCGCGCGATGCGGGCGGGTCGTGGCGTGGGCCTGGGTCTGGTGGCGGCGATGCTCGGCGGTGTGCTGGTCCCGGCGGGCGGGGCACCGCCGGCGGCGGCCGTGACCCTGCCCGCCGGCTTCCAGGAGCAGATCGTCTTCACCGGGCTCAACCAGCCGACCAACCTCGAGTTCGCCCCGGACGGGCGGATATTCGTGGCCGAGAAGAGCGGTCTGATCAAGGTCTTCTCCGACCTCGCCGATCCGACACCGACCGTCGTCGCGGACCTGCGCTCCACCGTGCACGACCAGTGGGACCGGGGCCTGCTCGGGCTGGCCGTGCCTCCGGGCTTCCCGGCCGACCCCTGGCTGTACGTCCTCTACACCTACGACGCCCCGCCCGGCCGGACCGCACCGGTCTGGAACGACGTCTGCCCCGACGCCAACAACGGCAACTGCCTGGTCACCGGCCGGCTCTCCCGGCTGCGGATCAGCGGCGACGTGATGACCGGCGAGGAGCAGGTGCTGGTCCACGACTGGTGCCAGCAGTACCCGAGCCACTCGGTCGGGGACCTGCACTTCGGCGCCGACGGCATGCTGTACGCCTCCGCCGGCGACGGTGCCAGCTTCAACACCGTCGACTACGGCCAGTTGGGCAGTCCGGCGAACCCCTGCGCCGACCCGCCGGGTGGCCGGATGACCCCGCCGAACGCCGAGGGCGGCGCGCTGCGGGCCCAGGACGTGCGCACCGACGCCGACCCGACCGGGCTGGACGGCGCGATCCTGCGGCTCGACCCGGAGACCGGGGCGGCGGCGCCGGGCAACCCCCTGGCCGGGTCGGCGGACCCCAACACCCGTCGGATCGTCGGGTACGGCGTGCGCAACCCGTTCCGGTTCACCATCCGGCCGGGCACCAACGAGGTATGGCTCGGTGACGTCGGCTGGAACACCTGGGAGGAGATCGACCGGATCGTCGACCCGACCGCCACGGTGACCAACCTCGGCTGGCCCTGCTACGAGGGAGCCGGCCGGATGAGCAGCTACGACAACGCCAACCTGACCCTCTGCGAGAGCCTCTACACCGGAGCCGGGCAGACGGCGCCGTACTACTCCTACCACCACAGCGCCGACGTGGTGCCGGGGGAGAACTGCGGCTCGGGCGGGGACGCGGTCTCCGGGCTGGCCTTCTACCCGGGCAGCGGCGCAAGCTACCCGCCGGCGTACGCGGGGGCGCTCTTCTTCGCCGACTACTCGCGCGGCTGCATCTGGGCGATGCGACCGAGCAGCCCGGGCGGGCTGCCGGACCCGGCCAACCTGGAGGCGTTCGGCCAGGCCGCGGCCAGTCCGGTCGACCTGGAGGTCGGCCCGGGAGGCGAGCTCTACTACGCCGACCTGAACGGCGGCACGATCCGGCGGATCCGGTACTTCCCGGGCAACCAGCCACCCACCGCGGTGATCAGCGCGACTCCGACCAGCGGGCCGGCGCCGCTCACCGTCGCCTTCGACGGCACCGGCTCCACCGACCCGGACCCGGCCGACGTCGGCCGGCTCCGCTTCGCGTGGGACTTCACCAGCGACGGCACCGTCGACGCCACCGGACCGACGGCGAGCTTCCGCTATCCGACCGCCGGCAGCTACACGGCGACGCTGACCGTCACCGACACCCTCGGAGTCTCGGCGCACGCCACCGTCACCATCCAGCCCGGCAACACCGCCCCGACAGCGGTGGTGGAGACACCGGCGCCGGGGACCGACTGGGCGGTGGGGGAGACCATCACCTTCGGCGGGTACGGCACCGATCCACAGGAGGGCACGCTGCCGGCCTCGGCGCTGCACTGGCGGCTGCGGATGCAGCACTGCGAGTCGGCCGGCAACTGTCACACCCACCACCTGCGGGAGTGGGCGGGGGTCAGCGGTGGCCAGTTCGTGGCACCGGACCACGAGTACCCCTCCTACCTGGAGCTGGAGTTGACCGCCACCGACGCCGAGGGCCTGACCAACACCGTGGTCCGCCGGCTCGACCCGCGCACCGTCGACCTCACCTTCGCCAGCGACCCGCCGGGGCTGCGGCTCAGCGTCGGCGCCGCCACCGGCACGACCCCGTTCACCCGTACGGTGATCGTCGGCTCGGCGACCACGGTCAGCGCGCCGAGCCCGCAGACCCTGGGCGGGACGACGTACACCTTCCAGGAATGGTCGGACGGGGGCGAGGCGACGCACGTGATCACCGCGGGCCCGACCGCGGCCAGCTACACCGCGAGGTACACCGGCACGGCCGGGTGCGGGTCGGTGCCGGGGTACACCTGTGGCACCGAGACCGGCCGGCCGTGGCCGGCCGCCGACGACACGGTGCTGCCGCTTGCCGGCGACGACCTGGTGACGCAGGTGGCGCTCCCGTTCCCGATCCGGCTCTTCGGCCGGGCGTACGAGACGGCGTGGGTCTCCGGCAACGGCTTCGTGTCGTTCACGGACCCGGGCGGCTCCCAGCCGATCAACGGCCCGCTGCCGGATCCGGGGCCGCCGAACGCGGCGGTCTACCCGTTCTGGGACGACCTCTACGTCCGGGCGGACTCCAGTGTCCGGACCGCGGTCGCCGGCGCGGCGCCGAACCGCCGGTTCATCGTCGAGTGGCGCAACAGCGGCCTGTACGGCTCCACCTCCGCCCGGATCAGCTTCGCCGTCGAGTTCGCCGAGAACGGCGAGATCGTGTTCAGCTACGCGGACCTCAACAGCAAGGGTCGGGAACGGGGTGACTCGGCCACCGTGGGGCTGGAGAACGAGACGGGCACGGTGGCGCTGGTGTACTCGGTCGACCAGCCGACGCTGGTCAACGGGACGTCGATCGTCTTCCGGCCCGACACACCCTGACCGCGCCGGTGGACCCGGACGGCCGTGCAGACGACGTCGTGCAGACCACGCTCCGTGTCCGAGGGTGACCATCCGACGGGACCGGGACCGCTGTCCCACCCGTTCGGGCACATCGTCCGTGTGCCGTCACCTGTTGGCCGACGTCACTTCAACAGCCGGTCCTACCAGGGAAGCTGATCGGTCGTTAAGTCAGCCCGGTCGGCGTTCCCCGCGGTCGGTCTCGTGACAGCCCGCATCGTCACCGACAGTGATCCTGAGGTGCGGAGGCAGGTGCCGGAGGGGACGGCACCGCACCGCGGAGGGGAGCCGTCATGTCCCGAGCACTACGGCACACCTGGGCGCTGACCCTGGCCCTCGTCCTCGGCGTGCCGGTGGTGGCGGGAACACCGTCGGCGCCACCCCGGCCGGCCGCCGCGGTCCCCGCCGGCTTCACACAACAGGTGGTCCTCACCGGTCTGACCCGGCCGACCACGCTCGCCTTCTCGCCGGACGGGCGGGTCTTCGTCGCCGAGAAGAGCGGGATCATCAAGGTCTTCGACAGCCTCGCCGACGACACCCCGACCATCTTCGCCGACCTGCGACCCCAGGTGTACGACTTCACCGACCTCGGCCTCATCGGCCTCGCCCTCGCCCCGGACTTTCCCGCCGACCCGTACGTCTACGTCAGCTACAGCTACGACGGGGTGATCGGCGGGAGCGCGCCGACGTACCACGACACCTGCCCGGTGATCGGCAACTGCCCCTCCAGCGCCCGGGTCTCGCGGCTGCGGGCCGACGGGAACGTGATGACCGGCCCGGAGCAGGTACTGCTGCACGACTGGTGCACGCAGATCGACAGCCACTCGATCGGCGGTCTCGCCTTCGGACCCGACGGTGCCCTCTACGTCTCCGGCGGCGACGGGGCGTCCGGCAGCTTCACCGACTACGGCCAGACCGGCGACCCGAGCAACCCGTGCGGCGATCCGCCCGTCCCGGTGGGGGGAGTGATGGCCCCACCGACCGCCGAGGGCGGGGCGCTGCGCGCCCAGGACGTGCGGACCGAGGACGACCCGACCGGACTGGGCGGGACGCTGATCCGTGTCTCCCCGACCACCGGCGCCGCGCTGCCGGACAACCCGCTCGCCGCCAGCCCCGACCGGAACACCCGGCGGATCGTGGCGTACGGGCTGCGCAACCCGTTCCGCTGGACCTTCCGGCCCGGCACCGGCGAGGTGTGGGTCGGCGACGTGGGGTGGCGCAACTGGGAGGAGATCAACCGCATCGTCGACCCGGCGATCGGCCCGGTCCGCAACTTCGGATGGCCGTGCTACGAGGGAAACGCCGCCCAGGGCGGCTACGACGCGGCGAACCTCACCCTCTGCGAGAGCCTCTACGCCGCGCCCACGGTGGTCGCGCCGTACTACACCTACCACCACAGCCAGGTCGTCGCGGCCGGGGACGGCTGCCGCACCGGGGGGTCGTCCCCGGCCGGCGTGGCGTTCTACCCGACCAGCGGTGGCAGCTATCCGGCGACGTACGCCGGGGCGCTCTTCTTCGCCGACTACTCGCGCGGCTGCATCTGGGCGATGCTGCCGAGCACGCCGGGCGGGCTGCCGGACCCGGCCCGGATCGTGCCGTTCGCGGCCGCTCCCGGCGTGGTGGACCTGCGGATCGGTCCGGAGCAGGACCTGTACTACGTCGACCTCACCGGCGGCACGGTGCGCCGGTTCCACCACAGCGTGGGCAACCAGCCGCCGCGCGCCGTCATCAGTGCCACCCCGACCAGCGGAAACGCTCCACTGACCGTCACCTTCGACGGGTCCGGCTCGACCGACCCGGACCCGGGGGACATCCTGGAGTACCAGTGGGACTTCACCGGGGACGGGACCGTCGACGCCACGGGACTCACCGTGAGCCACACCTACCCCTCGGTCGGGACGTACTCCGCCCGGCTGAGGGTGATCGACATCGGCGGGCTCGCCGACACGGCGACGGTGCAGATCCAGGTCGGGACCGCCGCCCCGGTTCCGGTGATCGACACGCCGACGGCCGAACTGCGCTGGGCGGTCGGCCAGGTGGTGAGCTTCCACGGTCACGCCGAGGATCCCCAGCAGGGCGTCCTGCCGGCGTCGGCGCTGACCTGGGACCTGGTCCTGCGGCACTGCGCCACCCCGGACAACTGCCACAGCCACCCGGTGCAGCGGTGGACCGGGGTCGCGGACGGTGAGTTCCGCGCGCCGGACCACGAGTACCCGTCCTACCTGGAGCTGACCCTGACCGCCCTGGACGGCGGCGGGCTGACCGGCAGCACCACCCTGCGGCTCGACCCGCAGACCGTGCGGATCTCGCTGGCCACCCGGCCGGCCGGGCTCCGGCTGCACCTGAACGGCCGCGCCCTCACCACCCCGAACAGTGCCCAGGTGATCGTCGGCTCCACCAACACGCTCAGCGCGCCGGGGCCGCAGACCCTCGGGCCGGCGACGTACACCTTCGCCAGCTGGTCGGACGGGGGCGAGGCAACCCACGTCATCACGGCGCCCGCGACCGCGGCGACCTGGACCGCGACGTACGACGGTGTCGCCGGTAGCTGTGGGGACAGCTACGGCTACACCTGCACGACGGATCCGGGCCGGCCCTTCGTCCCTGCCGACGACGAGGTGTTGCCGCTGACCGGGGACAACGTGAACCGAATGGTCACGCTGCCGTTCGCGGTGCCGTACTACGGACAGATCCACGACCGGGTCTGGGTGGACAGCAACGGCCTGCTGGCGTTCGTCGATCCGGGCGGCTCGTGGCCGACCAACAGGCCGATCCCGAACCCGGCGGCGCCGAACGCGATGGTCTGTCCCTTCTGGGACGACCTGGAGGTGCTCGCCGACTCCAGTGTCCGGACCGCGACCGTCGGCACCGCGCCGGACCGGCGGTTCGTCGTGGAGTGGCGCAACCTCGGGCTGAAGGGGGCCGGGACGGCCCGGATCAGCTTCCAGGTGCTGATCTCGGAGTGGGGTGAGATCGTCTTCAACTACACGGCGCTGAACGCCGGCCGGGAGCTGGGCAACTCGGCGACGATCGGCATCGAGGACCCGAGCGGCACCGGCGGGGTGCAGTACTCCTACAACCAGCTCGTCCTGGCCGACAACCGGGCGATCGTCTTCACGCCGCCGGCGCTGACGCCCCTGACCGGCTGAGCCCGCCGCGGGGCGCGGTCGTGGTTGACCGCGCCCCGCGGGTCGTGGGGATGGTCAGTCGGCGGTGCCGGCGAGGATCTCGTCGATCTGGCCCAGCGCCAGGCGCATGCCCTCCTCGGCCCCCATGGCCAGGACCTGTTCGAGGTGGGCGGTGTCGGCGAATTTGCTGACCGTCGTCATGCGGGTCCGGTCGCCGAGGGCCTCGAGCGTGACGATGCCGTGGACCGGTGGCGGGCTCGCCAGCGGCTCCCCGTCCTCGCCGGCGAACCCGTCGTCGAACTCGAGCCGGTGCGGGGCCTCGATCGCGGTGATGGTCCACCAGCCGCGCGACTTCTGCCCGTCGGGGCCGGTCATGTGGTAGCGGGACTGACCGCCGACCACGAACTCGTGCCGCTCGAAGGTGGCCGGCCAGCCGGGCGGGCCCCACCACCGTTCGAGCTGGCGCGGGTCCTCCCACACCCGCCACACCCGCTCCACGCTCGCGGCGAACTCGGCGACGAGGGTGAGCGTCATCGCCTCGACGTCCTTGTGCACGCTGACCACGGTCATGTGTTCACTCCTCTTCCTGGTCCTCCGCCAGGATCTCCTCGATGCCGCGGGCGCGGTGTCGCCAGAGCTGTTCGTACGCCTCCAGCAGCCGGGCCGCGCGGTGGAGCGTGGTCACGTTGGCGTGCACGAGCTGCTCCCTCCCGTGCCTCTCCTTGGTGACCAGCGCCGCCCGCTCCAGCACCGCGACGTGCTTCTGCACCGCCGCGAAGCTCATCGGGTAGTGCCGTGCCAGCGCGGACACGGACTGTCGTTGCCGGATCACCCGGGCGAGGATGTCACGCCGGGTGACGTCCGCCAGAGCCTGGAAGACGCGGTCGGCTTCCGCCTCGCTCCACTCATCTACAACCATTTGGTTGTACGTTAGCCCGCGCCACGTCCCGACCGCAAGCGCGCCGCCGCACGACCGGCGGTGACCCCGGGGCGCGAACGTGGGGCCGGGTGAGCCGTGTCGTGCCTGTCGTCCTGTACATACCAGTAGGTACAGTGGCATCGTGACCAGTGCGGAACGACTCGTCGAGACCACCCGCGAACTTCTCTGGGAGCGCGGGTACGTCGGCACCAGCCCACGGGCCATCCAACAGCGGGCCGGTGTCGGTCAGGGCAGCATGTACCACCACTTCGGCGGCAAGGCCGAGCTGGCGTTGGCGGCGATCCGGCGTACCGCCGCGGAGCTGCGCGAGACGGCCGAGGCGCAGCTTGGCGGCCCCGGAGGGGCGGTGGCCCGGGTCACCGCCTACCTGCGGCGGGAACGCGACGTGCTGCGCGGCTGCCCGGTCGGCCGGCTCACCCAGGACCCGGACGTGATGGCCGACCCGGCACTGCGCGCCCCGGTGGAGGAGACCTTCGGCTGGCTGTGCACCCGGCTCACCGAGGTGCTCACCGAGGGGCGGAACAACGGCGAGCTGGCCGCCACGCTCGACCCGGCCGACACGGCCGCCGCCGTCGTCGCCGTGCTCCAGGGCGGATACGTGCTGGCCCGGGCCGCCGGCTCGACCGAGCCCTTCGCCCGGGCCGTGGACGGTCTCCTCAACCTGCTCGCCGCCCACACCACGGGAGCACGCTGATGTACGCCGCGCAGTACGAGATCACGCTGCCCGCCGACCACGACATGGGCATCATCCGCCGGCGGGTCGCCGAGCACGGGCACCTCCTCGACGACCGGGCCGGCCTCGGGCTGAAGGCGTACCTGATCCGGGAGCGCGGGGTCGACGGCTCCCCCGTCAACCAGTACGCCCCGTTCTACCTCTGGACCGACACCGGGGCGATGGCGCACTTCCTCGTCGGCGGTGGGGGGTTCCAGGGCATCGTCCGTGACTTCGGCCGTCCCGTCGTGCAGCACTGGACCCCGGTGGCGACGGTCGCCGGGGCGGCCCGGCCCGCCGTGCCGGTGGCCGCCACCCGCCGGCTCGGCCCGATCCCGGCCGACCCCGACCCGGCCGGCCTGGCACGGCGGATCGACCGGGAGATCGCCGAGCTGACGGCCCTGGCCGGGTGGGACGGCGTCCACACCGCCGTCCTCGCTTTCGACCCCCGGCACTGGCACCTGCTGCGGTTCGTGCTCTGGGCGACACCCGAGGCGGCGGCCCGGGACGACGAGGCCACCGAACGATACGCGGTGCCGCACCTCAGCGCACCCGGTCTCGCCGCGCTTCCCACCGGCCGGCACTGGTGAGCCGAACGTGGGTTCCGCCGAGTCGGGCGGTCCGGCCGTGCGGAGCAGGGCGAGCCCGACCGGGGTGGGCAGCCGACCCGGCCGTGGGTCGCCGACCCGCGGCCGGGATCGTCGGCGGCCAGCTCAGCTCACCACGGTAGGGCGCCGTCCTCGTCGAAGAACCCGCCGGTCGGGCCGTCGGCGGGCAGGGTGGCCAGCCGCACGGCCACGGTCGCGCCCTGCGCCGGGGTTCGTGGTCCCGAGTGTCCGTTCATGTCGGTGGCGCAGTAGCCGGGGTCGGCGGCGTTCACCTTGATCGGGGTGTCCCGCAGCTCGTTGGCGTACGAGACGGTCACCGCGTTCAGGGCGCTCTTCGACGAGTTGTACGCCAACAGCGGCAGGCGCGCGTACTCGTGTTCCGGGTCGGCGGTCAGGGTGAGGGAGCCGAGCCCGCTGGAGAGGTTGACGATCCGCCCGGCCGGCGCGCGCCGGAGCAGTGGCAGCAGGGCGTTGGTGACCGCGACCACGCCGAAGACGTTGGTGGCGTAGGTCCGTGCCAGCAGCTCCACCGGGGTCAGGCTGGGGGGCTGCCCACGTTCCAGCAGGATGCCGGCGTTGTTGACCAGGATGTCCAACCGGCCGTACTCCCGGTCGATCCGGGCCGCGGCGGCGGAGATCGAGACGGGATCGGTCACGTCCAGCTCCACCGCGAGGGCGGTCAGCCCCTCGGCGGCCATCCTCTCGGCCGCGGTCGTCCCCCGTGCCAGGTCACGCGCCCCGACCAGCACGGTGGCGCCGGTGGCGCCGAGCCCACGGGCGATCTCGTACCCGATTCCCCGGGTGGCCCCCGTGACGAGGGCGACGGTCGTCTCACTCATGCCGTCGACCCTGCGCCCACCCGGGCCGGATGAGGAGAGCACGGGGTAACCCCGGACCGGCGGTCCCTGGTTACCGTCCCCCGCGGTGGCCAGGATGGCAGGTATGGACCGCCGCCAGCTCGCCGCGTTCCTGCGGAGCCGCAGGGCCCGGCTCCGCCCCGCCGACGTGGGACTGCCCGCCGGCCCCCGGCGGCGCACCCCCGGGCTGCGTCGGGAGGAGGTGGCCGCGCTCGCCGGGATCTCGGTGGACTACTACACCCGGCTCGAACAGGCCCGGGGCCCTCGCCCGTCCCGTCAGGTCCTCTCCGCGCTCGCCCGTGCGCTGCGGCTGTACGAGGCCGAGCGGGCCTACCTCTACCACCTGGTCGGCGAGGAGCCCGCGCCGCCCGGCGGGCCCAGCCCCGACGTGCCCGCCGGGGTCCTGCACCTGCTCGACCGGCTCGACGACACCCCGGCGTACGTCATCGACGCCAGGTACGACCTCCTGGCCTGGAACCCGCTGGCCGCGGCCCTGCTCGGCGACCCGGCGGCGTGGCCGCCGGACCGGCGCAACGTCATCTGGGACCTCTTCGCCGGCCCGCACGCGGAGCAGGTCGTGGCCGACCCGGACACCTCCGCCTTCGCCGACGAGTGCGTCGCCGAGCTGCGCGCCGCCGCCGGGCGGTACCCGCGGGACCCGGGAATCGCCCGACTGGTCAGCCGGCTGTCCGCGGCCAGCGGCGAGTTCGTCCGGCGCTGGGAACAGCTGCGGGTCTGCGTCCCGCCGGGCTCCACGACCAGGCGCCTGCGCCATCCCCTCGTCGGGGAGCTGGTCCTGCACCGCGAGGTGCTGGACCTGGCCGGGCACGGGCAACGGCTGGTGATCTACACCGCCGCCCCCGGCAGCCCGTCGGCGGAGGCGTTGAGACTCCTCGGGGTTCTCGGTACCGGGTGGTCGGCCGAGCAGCTCCGCTGAGCCGGGCGACCGTACCGCGGCGGCCGGGCGGCGGCCGGTGCGCCGCCGGCGCCGGGGCCTCACCGCCGGCCCGCGGTGACACGGCGGCCGGGCAGCCGGGCCCGTACCAGCCGGCGCAGCCGGGAGTCGGTGGTCCAGAGCAACAGCCCGGCGGCCATCCCGGCCGCGCCGCCGAGCAGGAGCAACCCGACCACCGGGCCGAGGTCGGGACCGAGCCGGCCGAGCGGCCACGGGACCAGGGCGGCGACGAGGGCGGCCAGCACCGCCGGCACCGTCGGGGTCAGAAACGCCACGATCGACGCCCCGGCGACCCGGCGGACCGTCACCCAGACCGAGAGCGCGGTGACGACCGCCTGCATGCCGATTCCGGCCAACGCCACCGCGGTCGCCTCGGCCACGTCGCCGTGTCCGGTCAGCAGCGTGCCGAGCGCGGCGAGCACGGCGACGCCCAACACACCCCGGGTCCAGAGGATCGCGGCGAGCGTACCCGGCTGGCCCATCGCCTGCAGGGCCGGACCGAGAAGGACGCCGTACACGTTGACCGCGCCGAGGAGGCAGAGCAGCCGCAACGGGACCTCGGTGCCGGCCCACCGCGGGCCCAACAGGGTGACCAGCGGCCCGGCGGTGGCCGCGAGGACGCCGAGCACCGGCAGCCCGGCCACCGCGCCCAGGTGTTGGAGCTGGTTGAGGTGTGCGGCGAGCGCGGTCCGGTCGCGCTGCAACCGGGACAGCGACGGGAGCGCCACCTGTTGCAGCGACCGGACCGTCACGTCGACCAGCATGTCCGGCAGCCGGGCCGCCAGCCGGTAGATGCCGGTGGCGACCGGCCCGAAGAACAACCCGGTGAAGATCACGTCGGCCTTGTTGCCGAGCAGCAGCCCGAGCCCGGCGTTCGCCGAGTGGGCGGAGAAGCGCAGCAGGTCACGGATGCCGGCGAGCCGGGGGCGCCGGCTCGGCCGCCACGGGCAGACCACCCAGAGCACCACCAGCCCCGCGGCGGCGTTGGCCAACTGCTGCGCGACCAGCGCCCAGATGCCGGCCCCGAGCAGCGCCAGCAGCACCCCGACGACCCCGCTGAGCACCGAGGCGAGCAGGGTACGGATGGCGACCGCCCGGAACCGCAGCTCCCGACGGAGTACCGCCTCCGGCACGATCGACAGCCCCTGCAGCAGCACCAGCGGGGAGAGCGCCACGCAGACGGCGGTCAGCTCCGGCGCCCGGTTGACCCATGCCCACAGCGGGCTGGCCAGGGCGGTGAGCGCCCCGACGCCCAGGCCGGCCAGGACCAGGACCACGAACGCCCCGTCCAGGTGTTCCGGGGTCAGCCTGTCCCGCTGCACGATCGCCGAGACCAGCCCCTGCTGGATGAGGGTCTGCGCCACGGTGATGAAGACGGTGGCCATCGCCACCAGGCCGAACTCGTGCGGCCCGAGCAGTCGGGCGAGCAGGAAGGTGACCAGGACGGACGAGCCGATCCGGCCGGCGGTGAGGACGTAGGACCAGCCGATCGCCGCGCGCACGCGGCCGGCCGGGCGCCCCGCCCCGGCGGTGAGCTGTGGGACCTCGGCGACCATTCAGGCGCTGCCCTCCGCGGTACGGGTCCGTCCGACCAGTCGGCGGCGGAGCTGGCCGAGCCGGACCCGGACCCGGCGGGCCCACCAGACGGCGAGGAACGCGACGGCCGAGCTGAGCCGGGTACCCAGCGGCGGAGAGCCTGTGGCGAGGGTCCGCAGGGTCTCGGCCAGCATCCGCAGCCGCGGTGCGCGGACCCGCCGTTGCGCCGCCGGCCCGAACCAGGCCACGGCGGAGGCCGCGGTGGCGTTCTTCGCCTGCCGGGTGGAGGCACCGTGCATCCGGCGCAGGAAGAGCGGCTCGGCCACCTCGTGGATCTCGCCCAGCCGCGCCACCTCGGCGATCAGGGTGTAGTCGGAGGAGAGGAACGGCCGGATCATCCCGGTGCGGCGTAGCGCCGACATCCGGAAGACCCCGAAGTGGGCGTGGCAGAGGTTGATGTTCCTGGCCACCCCGGCGACCCGGCGCCACGGCCGCGGGTCGCGCAGGTCCAGCCGGTCGGCGTACGGGCCGATCACCTCGCCGGCCTCGTCGATCAGGATCGTCTTCGGGTACACCAGCACCGCCCGCGGGCCGGCGGCGTCGAGGGCGGCCACGCAGGTGCTCAGGTACGTCGGCAGGCAGATGTCGTCGTACGCCACCCACTTGAACAGCTCCCCACGGGCCAGCTCGACCACGCGGGCGTAGTTGACGTGCCCGCCGAGGTTGCGCGGGTTGCGGTAGAGCCGGATCCGGGGGTCCTTCGCCGCGTACCGCTGGCAGATCTCCCAGGTCCGGTCGGTGGAGGCGTTGTCACTGATGATCACCTCGAAGTCCTGGTAGTCCTGGGCCAGGATCGCGTCGAGGCAGTCTTCGAGGTAGCGCTCGGCGTTGTACAGCGGCACGCCCAGACTCACCCGGGGCGGTGGCTCCATCGTGGCCTCCACTCAGGCGACCAGCAGTTCGGCGTCGACCCCGAGCCGGCGCAGCGCCGCGTCGATCTCGGTCCGGTACGCGGGGTTCGTGATGATCACGCTTCGGGTGCCGAGCCCGGCGAGGCGTTCCGGCGCGGTCACCTCGTGCCCGGTCACCGGCAGGAAGCGGCCCCACTTGCGCGGGTTGACGTCGACCACGGCGGCGAGCCGCCGGTCCGGGTCGGCCAGGTTCAGGAACTGGACCCCGCGCGAGCCGGCACCCCAGAGCACCGGCTGGTCGCCGTCGGCGACCAGCCGGTCCACGGTGCGACGCCAGCGGTCCCGCTCGGCGGCGTGCCGGGCGGCGAAGCCGGCGATCGCGGCCAGCTGCCGGTCACGGTCGTCCGGCCCGGCCGCCTCGATCGACCCGGCGCGCGGCCCGTCGGCGTTGACCGAGATCTCCACGTACCGGAACATGCCGGAGAAGAGCCGCCCGGTGGCCTCCACCCGCCACCCGGCCCGTTCCACCATCCGGCAGAGCGCGTAGCCGTCGAAGTAGGAGACGTGCGGGTAGATCACCTCCCAGCCGGCGGTGGCCAGGTCGTAGCCGGCGTCCGGCACCTCCAGGTACCCGTACACCCGGCGGTCGCCGGCGAGCTCGCGCAGCCGGACCAGGAAGCCGTACGGGTCGGCGAGGTGCTCCACCCAGTGCCGCGAGGTGACCAGGTCGAACGGTGGGGTGTCGTCGTCCAGCGGGGCGTGGCCGGCGAAGAAGACCGCCCCGGAGGCGTCCGGGCCGACCGGGCCGGCGTACATCGCGTCGTAGCCGAACCCGCGGCACCCGGCGACGCGGCACAGCTCGCGGAGGAACTCGCCCTGCCCACAGCCGACGTCCAGCACCGTGCCGCCGCGCAGCGGGTACCGCGCGGCCAGGTGGGTGACCAGTTCGGTCGAGAAGGCCTGGAAGGCGGGGGAGTGGTGCAGGTTGGTGTCCATGGTGGTGTCGTAGACCAGAACGGCCGGGTCGAAGGCCAGGTTGCGGACGTATCCACAGCCGGGGCAGTGACCCAGCAGCATCCGGCCGAGCGGGCTGGCCAACGCCTCGTCCCGGCTGGCCCAGTGCACCCCGCACAGGACCGGTATCTCGCCGAGGTCGGCGAAGGGGACGAGGTCGTACCGGCCGCAGGCGGCACAGCGGACGGCGGCGTCGCCCGCCCCGTCGCCCGTGTCGCCCGCCGTGCCGCCCACCGTGCCGGTCGCGGTGCCGCCCACCGTGCCGGTCGTGGCGGCTCCGGCCCCGCTCACCGTGGCCCCGCATCCGTCCAGCGCAGGTCGGCGTCGAGCCGGCCGCGCGCGACGAGCGCCCGGATCCGGCCCAGCCGCTGGTGGCG
Source organism: uncultured Micromonospora sp. (assembly GCA_937951935.1). Classification (GTDB taxonomy): domain Bacteria; phylum Actinomycetota; class Actinomycetes; order Mycobacteriales; family Micromonosporaceae; genus Plantactinospora. Next base: position 22,415 of record CALGAM010000111.1, read on the forward strand.
CTCACCACGGAACTCCTCGATCGTCAGCCCGTACCGCTGGTACGCCTCGACCAGCTCCTCGATCCCCTTCCGGACCGTCCACCGGGGCCGGAAGCCCGGCACCTCCGCCGCCACCCGGTCGCAGTTCACCCGGTAGTTGCGCAGGTCCGCCGAGGCCCCGCCGGCGACGGTGACGACCGAGCCCGGCACCACCTCGGCGACCAGCTCCGCGACGTCGCGGATCAGGTAGTTCTCGCTGGTCGACCCGATGTTGTACGCCCGGCCGTGCACCACCTCGCGGGGCGCCTCCAGCAGCGCGACGAAGGCCGCCGCGATGTCCTCGACGTGCACCAGCGGGCGCCAGGCCGAGCCGTCGGACAGCAGCCGTACCTCGCCGGTGAGCAGCGCGTGCGCGGTCAGGTCGTTGACCACCAGGTCGCCACGCAGCCGGGGGGAGAAGCCGTACGCGGTCGCGTTGCGCAGGAAGACCGGGGAGAAGTCGTCGTCGGCCAGGGCCGCCAGATCCCGCTCGGCGCGGATCTTCGACTCGCCGTACGGGGTGACCGGGGCGAAGTCTGCGGTCTCGTCCAGCGGCCGGTCGTCCGGACCGGCCCCGTACAGGCTGCACGAGGAGGAGAAGAGGAAACGGGACACCCCGGCGGCCTTCGCGGCCCGGGCCAGCCGGATCGTGGCGGCGTGATTGATCTCGTACGTCAACCGTGGGTCGAGATTGCCGAGCGGGTCGTTGCAGAGCGCCGCGAGGTGGCAGACCGCGTCGAAACCGGCGCAGTGTTCGGGCGTCACGTCCCGAAGATCCAGCCGGAGGGCCGGCACCTCGGCCGGCGGCGGACCGAGCAGGCAGTCGCGGTAGAGGTCGGTGTCCAGGCCGGTCACCTCGTGGCCGGCGGAGTCGAGCAGGGGGGTGAGAACACTGCCGAGGTAACCATGATGTCCGGTCACGAGAACGCGCACGGCAAAGCTCCCGTCGTCGCGCGGGCGAGAAGGCGAGTTCAGAGTGCCGCATCAGCCCGCCCGACTATTGTCGGACTTTTTACTGAAGCACCCCCGGCTCGCCGGACGGATGGCTAGCGTGGCGCGCAGGCGTGCGGGGACCGCGCCGGTCGTTCCGATCATTTCGGGGTGGGGCATGGCCGTTGCCAAATGTCGACTGTGTGCCGCGATATTGACCGAAACCTTTGTCGACCTCGGAATGTCGCCGCTCTGCGAGAGCTATCTTTCCGCCGACCAGCTCGACTCACCCGAAACGTTCTATCCCCTGCACGTCCGGATCTGTTCCCGGTGCCTGCTCGTGCAGCTTCCGGCGTACGTTCCCGGCGAGGAGATATTTTCCGACTATGCCTATTTCTCCTCCTATTCGGACTCGTGGGTGGCACACGCCCGCCGCTACGCCGACACCATGGTCGAGACGCTCGGTCTCGGTCCCGACTCGCTGGTCGTCGAGGCGGCCAGCAACGACGGCTACCTGTTGCAGCACTTCGTGGCCCGGGGCATCCCGGTGCTCGGGGTCGAGCCGGCCGCCAACATCGCCGAGGTGGCCCGGGCGCGGGGCATCCGCACCGAGGTCCGCTTCCTCGGGGCCGAGTCCGGCAGGGAGCTGGCCGACCGGTACGGCCAGGCCGACCTGGTCGTCGCCAACAACGTCTACGCCCACGTGCCCGACCTGGTCGGCTTCACCGCCGGACTCGCCGCGCTGGTCAAGCCGACCGGCCTGATCACCTGCGAGTTCCCGCACCTGCTCCGGCTGATCGAGCGCCGCCAGTACGACACGATCTACCACGAGCACTACCAGTACCTGACGCTGCGGACCGCCCAGCGGGCGCTCGGCACGGCCAACCTGATCGTGGTCGACGTGGAGGAACTCTCCACGCACGGCGGGTCGCTGCGGGTGTACGCCCGCCCGGCCGCCGCGGCCGGCGAGCCCTCCGGGAACGTCAAGTCGGTGCTGGACGCCGAGGCCGAGGCCGGGCTGCACACCGTCGCGGGACACCTCGGGTTCGCCGACGCGGTCGCGGACGTCAAACGGGAGCTGCTCACCTTCCTGCTGACCGCCCGCGCCCAGGGCCGGCGGGTGGTCGGCTACGGCGCCCCCGGCAAGGGCAACACCCTGCTCAACCACTGTGCGATCCGCACCGACCTGCTCGAGTACACGGTGGACCGCAGCCCGCACAAGCAGGGGCGCTTCCTGCCCGGGACCCACATCCCCGTCTACCCACCGGAGCGGATCGCCGCCGACCGACCCGACTACGTCCTGGTCCTGCCCTGGAACCTGCGCGCCGAGATCAGTGCCCAACTGGCGTACGTACGCGAGTGGGGAGGCCGGTTGGTCTTCCCGATCCCCGCCCTGGAGGTGGTCTGATGCGCGACGTTCGGACGTGGCCTCGCCGCCGGGCGGTGTCCCGATGAAGGTCGTGCTCTTCTGCGGCGGCCTCGGCATGCGGATGCGCGAGGACGCGGCCTCGGCGCCGAAACCGATGGCGATGATCGGCGACCGGCCGCTGCTCTGGCACGTCATGCGCTACTACGCGCACTTCGGGCACACCGACTTCATCCTCTGTCTCGGCTACGGCGCCGTCGCGGTCAAGGACTACTTCCTCCGGTACGACGAGACCCTCTCCAACGACTTCAGCCTCACCATGGGCGGCCGGAACATCCGACTCTTCTCCGCCGACATCACCGACTGGACCATCACCTTCATCGACACCGGCCTCGGCAGCACCATCGGCGAGCGGCTGCTGCGGGTCCGCCGGTACGTCGAGGACGAGGAGATGTTCCTGGCCAACTACGCGGACACCCTCACCGACGCGCCGCTGCCGGAGATGATCGAACGGTTCCGCCGCAGCGGCGCGGTGGCGAGCATGCTCGCCGTGCCGGTGCAGTCGACCCACCACGTCGTCGACATCGCCGCCGGTGACCGGGTCACCCGGGTACGGCCCATCCGCGAGCTGATGCAGTGGGAGAACGGCGGCTACTTCATCCTCCGCCCGGAGATCTTCTCCGTGCTCCGCGAGGGTGAGGACCTGGTGCCGCACGCCCTCGAACGGCTGCTGCCGCAGCGGCGGCTGATCGCCCAGCGCTACACCGGGTTCTGGCGGGCGGCCGACACCTTCAAGGACCGGGCCGAGCTGGAGGAGCTCTACCACTCGGCGCGCTGCCCCTGGATGCTCTGGGACCCGAACCGCAACCGGGGCCGGGTGCCGGCCACCCTGGAACCGGTCCTCGCCGGATGACCCCGCTGCGACTGGGGGCGGTGCGCTCGGTGGTGCTGCTCGGGGCGCACCCGGACGACATCGAGATCGGCGCCGGCGGGCTGATGCTCGCCCTCGCCGAGGTGCCGGGGCTGCGCGTTCACTACGTACTCCTGACCGGCACCTCGCAGCGGCAGGCCGAGGCGCGGGCGGCGGCCGCCGCGTTCCTCCCCGGGGCGAAACTCAGCTTCGCGCTGCACAACCTGCCCGACGGCCGGGTGCCGGCGCGGTGGGCGGAGGCGAAGCAGGCCGTCGAGGCGGCCGCCGCCACCTGCGACGCCGACCTGGTCGTGGCGCCCGCCCCGGACGACGCCCACCAGGACCACCGCACGCTCGGCGCCCTCGTACCCACGTCGTTTCGGGCCGCCACGGTGTTGTACTACGAGATCCCCAAGTGGGACGGGGACCTCGGACGACGCAACGTCTACCTGCCGATGTCCGAGGAGCGGGTACGCCGCAAGGTCGAGCTGCTGCACGCCTGTTACCCGTCCCAGCACGGGCGCGACTGGTGGGACGACGAGGTCTTCCTCGGGCTTGCCCGGCTGCGGGGGATGGAGTGTCGGTCCCGGTACGCCGAGGCGTTCCGGTGCGAGAAGGCGGTGATCGAGGTATGACCGAAGCCATCCGGCCGGTGGCGGCCTGCCTGTTCGGCGTCCCCGGGGCGAACCTCAACCTCGGCGTCGGTGCGCTGCGCGCCGCGACCCTGGCCGGCCTGCTCGCCCGGGAACCCGCCGCCCAGGTCACCGTCTTCGACGACGGCTGGGGGCAGCGCCGGGGCCACACCTTCGTCGGCGGCCGCCCGGTGCCGATCTCACTGGCCGGGGCGCGGCACTCGCGCCGCTACCACCGACCGGAGTCGTACCTGAACATGCGGATCAGCGCCGCTCTCGGCGGACTCGGCAACGCCGGGCTGGCCCGCATCGACGCCGCCGACGTGGTCCTCGACGTCAGCGGCGGGGACAGCTTCAGCGACATCTACGGTGAGCACCGGTATCGGAGCGTTGCCTGGCCGAAGCGGCTCACCCTGCTGCGGCGCCGGCCGCTGGTGCTGCTGCCGCAGACGTACGGCCCGTTCCGGGCGGCCCGGCTGCGGGCCGAGGCGGCGACGTTGGTCCGGGGCGCGACCATGGCCTGGGCCCGCGATCCGGCGAGCTACGCCGCGCTGGCCGACCTGCTCGGCCCGGACCTCGACCCGGACCGGCACCGGGAGGGGGTCGACGTCGCCTTCGGGCTGGAACCCCGGCAGCCGGACGAGCCGGCGTTCCAGTGGCTGAGCGGGTGGTTCGCGGCGGCGCCGGAGCCGGTGGCCGGGATCAACGTCAGCGGTCTGATCAGCCGGCCGGAGGGGCGGGACCGGTTCGGTCTGACCGGCGAGGGGTACCGGGTCGCCGAGCGCCTCTGCGTACGCCTGCTCGACGAGGCCGACCACCGGGTGATCATCGTGCCGCACGTGCTCACGCCCGGCGGCACGGACGACGACCGGGTGGTCAGCGAGCAGCTCTACACCACGCTCGCCGCCCGGTACGGCGACCGGGTCGCGCTCTGCCCGCCCGGGTTGGACCCACACCAGACGAAGTGGGTCATCGCTCGGACCGACTGGTTCTGCGGCATGCGGATGCACGCGACGATCGCCGCGCTCTCCTCGGGCGTGCCGGCGGCGATCGTGGCGTACAGCGACAAGGCGCGGGGTGTCTTCGCCAGCGTGGGACAGCAGCGGCACGTCGCGGACGCCCGCCGCCTGGACGACGACGCCCTGCTCGACGCGCTCTGGCGTTCCTTCACCGAGCGCAGGCAGGCCGCCGCCGAGCTGGCGGTGCAGGCCCCGGCGGCGATCGCGCGGGCCGCGGCCCAGATGGACGAGATCGTCGCGGTGGCCCGGGCCGAGCGCGACCGGCGGACCGCGGTGGGGGCACGGTGAGGCGGCGGCTGCGCGACGTGCACGACGTCGCGTCCGGCAAGCTCTGCACCGGCTGCGGAGTCTGCGCCTACCTCGCCCCCGACGAGGTGCGGATGGCCGACGTGCTCGACCACGGCCGGCGCCCGCTGCCGCTCACCCCGGTCGGCCGCCGCCCGGGTGCGGCCGCCGCGCTGGCGTGCTGCCCGGGTGCGGGGCTGCGGCACGACACCCACAGACCGGCACCGGGCGAGATCGCCGAGCTGCGGGCGGCCTGGGGACCGGTCCGGGCGATCTGGGAGGGGTACGCCGCCGACCCGGCGGTCCGGTACGCCGGCTCCAGCGGCGGTGTGACGACCGCGCTGGCCGGATACTGCCTGACCGAGGCGGGGATGGCCGGGGTGCTGCACGTCGGCGCCCGGGCCGACGTGCCGTACCTGAACGAGACCCGGCTCTCCCGGACCCCGGCCGAACTGCTGGCGGCCGCCGGCTCCCGGTACGCCCCGGCGAGCCCGTGCGACCGCCTCGACCTGGTCGAGAACGCCGAGGGCCCGTGTGTCTTCGTCGGCAAGCCCTGCGACGTGGCGGCGGTGCGGATGGCCCGGCGCCTCCGGCCTGAGCTGGACGCCCGGCTCGGGCTGACCATCGCGATCTTCTGCGCCGGCACCCCGAGCACCCGCGGCACGCTGGAGATGCTCGCGCGGCTGGGCATCGACGACCCGGCGACGGTGGAGTCGGTGCGCTACCGGGGCAACGGCTGGCCGGGCCCGGCCCAGGCCCGGCGGCGCGGCGACCCGCCGCAGCGGCGGCGGGAACTCAGCTACGCCGAGTCCTGGGGCGACATCCTCCAGAAGCACCGGCAGTGGCGCTGCTACCTCTGCCCCGACCACACCGGCGAGTTCGCCGACGTCGCGGTCGGCGACCCGTGGTACCGGCCGACCGGCGACGACCCGGGACGGTCCCTGGTGCTGGCCCGCACCGAACGGGGCGTACGGATGGTCGAGGCGGCTGTCGCCGCCGGCGTGCTGGTCCTGACCCCGGTGGCCCCGGAGGTCCTGCCGGCCTCGCAGCCGAACCTGCTCGGCGCCCGGGGTGCGGTGTGGGGTCGGGTGGCGACCCTGCGGGCGGCCGGGCTGCCCGCTCCCCGGTTCCGGCACCTGCCGATGGCCGGCATCTGGTGGCGGCACCTGTCGCTTGCCGAGAAACTCCGCTCGACCGTCGGCACGGTGCGCCGGATCCGGCGCAAGCGGCTCCGGGAGCCGGCCGAGCTGGTGCCCTACTCGCCGCCGGGCTCGGCGGGCGGTGTGTCGGCCGGGGCGGGTCGGGTGCGCACTCAGACGGCCGGGCGGCCGTCGTCGAAGTAGACGTTCGTCGCCCGATCCCAGGACACCCCTGCCCGGTTCCAGCCCGAGGCGACGCCGTACCGGAAGTCCCGGCCGTACTTGTTGTTGCGGATGACGATGTTGGAGCCGACCAGCCGGGGACTGATGCCGATCGAGTAGTTCCCGCCGTTGCAGTAGTTGTCCTCGAAGACCAGGTTGGTCAGCGACGGCGCGGTCTCCGATCCGATGGTCAGGCAGGAGTTGAACGGGTCGTTGGTGGTTGGGTTGTACGACAACAGCGTGTTGTGCCGGACCACGATGTTGTCGCCGCCGGTGCTCTGCAGGATGTCGTTGTGCGAGCTGCCGACCCGGGCCAGGCTGTGGATGTAGGAGTTGGTCACCCGGGTGTTGCTGGCCAGCCGGGGACCGTCGATCGTGTTGTAGATGTTCGCCCGGTCCAGGGTGTAGTCGCTGCAGCAGACCGAGGCGGAGTTGCGCCCCATACCGTTGATCTCGACGTCCTGGATCAGCAGGTTGGTCGCCCCGGCCAACGTCCGGATCGAGTACGTGGTGCTGTTGCAGGTGATCCGGGAGCGGAGGATCTGGACGTTGGCGGCGGAGACGGTGACACAGCCGACGATGTTGAGCCCGCTGACGACCTGCCCGGCGGTGCGGAGGGTGAGTGAGCCGGAGTTGCGCAGCGGGGTGCCGACCGGCACGCCGGTGTTCGCCGCGCTCGGCCAGTAGCTGATCGGGGTGGGTGGGGCCTGTGCCGGGGCGTACACCGGCTCGTTCGCCATCTGCTCGGCCGCCGCCGGGTCCGGGGGCGGGCCGACCGGGCTGGCCGGGCTTGCCGGCACCCCGCCCAGGTACCGTCGGCCGTCCTGCTCCGACTCCACGACGGTGGCGAGGTTCTCCGCGTGCTGCCCGAAGGCCTGACGGCAGCCGTTCACCCGAACCCGCAGTGCCGAGTAGCCGCCGGGGACGATCCCGTCGGTTCTGGCCGAGGTGCACTCGATGGTGGTCTCCTCCAGCAGGGTGCCGGTCACCCCGGGGCGGATCACGACGGCGGCGTGGCCGCCGGTGCGGACCGTCACGTGCCGGATGGTGATGTTGTCGGCGGCGACCTCGATCGGACGGTCGACCGTCCGGCCCTCGAAGACCGACCCGGCCTGGTCGAGCACGAGCGGCGCGACCGGGACGGGCCGGCCCCGCAGCGTCAGGGCCAGGTAGCCGCTGGCGGCGAGGACGGTGACGGTGAGACCGGCGACCCCGGTCAGCAGGATCCGGCGGCGCCGCCGGACCCGGACCGGAACGGGGTGCGGTGGATCGATCGATTTCGCGGTGTTGGCGTCAGTCACGGCTACCCCCCACGGGCGCGCTACACACCGGCATGGTCTGCTCGTCCCCGTCGAGGTCGCCACGCCGATTCAGCCTGTCCTCACCAGCCCGCTCAGCCGGCGTGATCGCGGCACCCGAGACGTCTTCCCCAGTCGGAAGGGCTACAGCCCGCGGGAGCTGCGATATGGTGGCCCCGAAGTAATATTACAATGAGTGCTTAACCGATTACAGTTCTCGATTCAGACGGATTGCGGACAGATGCGGTAGAGCCGGATCACCCGCACCCCGCCGGACGGACGGGCTCAGCGGCGGACGGACGGGTGCGGACGCCGATCACTCCGAGTCGACCCCGACCGTCGAGGTCTTCGCCGCCTGCCCCTCCTTGGCGGTGGCCTGGCCCTTCTTCGACGCGGCACGGCCGCCCTTCGGTGCGGCGGCGGCCCGGCGCTCCCGCGACGTGCCGCCCTGGCCGTCGCGGGAGCGGGCGCCCGGCTCCTCGGCCGCCAGCGGGCCGGCGCCCTGCTCCTCCTTGGACTTGCTGCCCTGGCTGTCGACGGTCGGCTTCCCGCCGGTCCTGCCAGAGTCGCCGGTGCTCGTGATCGCGGTGGGCACCGGCTCCCGACCGCCGGCACCGGGCACCGCCGCCACCGTCGGCTCCCCGTCGAGCGGCTGGTCGGCGCCGGACACCGGGGAGGGCCGGGAATCGCCGGACCGCGAGTCGGCGGAGGCCTGCTCCACGGCCGCCTCGACGAGCTGCTGCATCACCGGCTCGGCCTGGGCCAACTGGTGTCCGGCCCGCTCCAGCTGCCTGCCGGCCTGCTGCGCCGACCGTTCCGTACCGGTCAGCCGGGCCCGCTCGCTGGCCAGCTGTGCGCGGGCCGCGGCCAGCTGCTGCTGGATCCGGTCAGACTCCTGCCGGGAGGCGACCGTCTCCTGTCGGATGTCGGCGAGCGCCTGCTGTGCCTCGGCGAGCTCCTGCATGACCTCGGCCAGCTGCTGTCGTCCGGCGGCTGCCTCCCGCTGGGTGGTCGCCAGGTGCTGCTGGGTGGTCGCCAGGTGCTGCTGCGCCGTGGCGAGGTACTCCTCGAACTGTCGCCGGGAGGTCGCAACCTGCTCCTCGGCCTGCCGCTGCATCTCGGCCAGCCGCTCCTCGGCCTCCCGGCGGACCGTGGTGGCGTACTCCTCCGCCTCCCGGCGCACCCGGGCGGCGTACTCCTCCGCCTCACGGCGCAGCGTCTCGGCGCCTCCCTCGATCTCCGCCCGCCGCCGCTCGTAGGTCTGCTCCAGCTCCGCGAGCCGGGTCTGGTACCGCTCCTCCAGCTCGGCCTGCCGTTGCTGGTACGTCTCCTCCAACTCGGACCTGCGCTGTGCGAACTCGCGATCCACCTCCGCGCGGTACGCGGTCCGCTCCTCCTCGAGGGCCGCCCGGGCCGCCTCCAGCTCCTGCCGGGCCGCCTCGCGTTGACCGGCGATCTCGCGCTCGGCGGCGCTGGTGCGCCGGTTGATCTCCTGCTCGACCCCGGCCCGCCAGGCGCCCAGCTCGGCCTGGGTCTCCGAGCGGACCCTGCGGGCGTACTCCTCGACCTCGGCCCGGGAGCGCCGGACGAACTCCTCGGCCTCCTCGGTGATCCGCTTCGCCTCCTCGGTGGCCCGGGCGTGGGCGGCCTGGCCGGCCTCGCGAAGCTGGTTGGCCTCGTGCTTCGCCTTCGCGTACGCCCCCTGGCCGGCCTCGCGGAGCTGGTCGGCCTCCTGCCGGGCGAGGCTGATGATCCGCTCCGCCTCCTGCCGTGCCGTGTCGAGAAGCTGCTGGCTCTCCTGCTGGGCCCTGGCGTGGGCGGCCTGGCCGGCCTCGCGGAGCCGGACCGCCTCCTGCTGGGCGGCGTCGCGCAGCCGGTTCGCCTCCTGTTGGGCCGCGTGCCGCAGCCGGATCGACTCCTGGCGGGCACGTTCGACGACCTGCTCGGCCTCCCGGGTGGCGCGCTCGGTCAGCTCCTGCGCCTCCCGGGTGGTCCGCTCGGTGAGCCGGACTGCTTCCTGCTCGGCGGTGTCGCGGAGCTGCTTGGCCTCCTGCAGCGCCTTGGCGTGGGCGGCGTGGCTCGCCTCGCGCAGCCGGTTCGCCTCCTCCGCGGCCCGGTTGCGCAGCTCGGAACTCTCCTGCTGGGCCTTGGCCAGCGCCGCCTGCCCGGCCTCGCGCAGTCGGGCGGCCTCCTCCGCCGCGGCGGCGAGGGCGGCTTCCGCCTCGGCCCGCCGCGCGTTGTTGACCTTCTCCTCCTCCGCCCGACGGGCGGCGAGCGCCAGCTCGAAGTCGCGCAGCGCCTCCGCGGCCTGCTTGCGGGCGTCGTCGAGGATCTGCTCCGCCTCGGCTCGGCGGGCCTCGACCTCCTGGGCCGCCTCACGCTGGATGATCTCGGCCTGCTCCTCGGCGAGGGTGAGGATCTGCTCGACGACCGGTCCCAGGTGCCGGAACGACGCCCGGTCGACGACACCCACCTGTCGGCGCAGGTTCGTCAGGTCGCGCTGCAGGGCCTCGACCTGGCCAGCCAGATTGTGGATCTGGGCGTACGCCTGTTCGCGCTGTGCCGCGAGCCGGGCGATGTCCTTCTCGGCCTCGGCGACGTACCGGTCCACCTGCTTCCTGTCGTAGCCGCGCAGGGCCAACTCGAAGCTGGGCTCCGTGGCCACGTCCCTGTCCAGGGCGAACAAGTCCTCGCCGTACGACATGCTCCCATCCTCACACGCGTGGCCCTGTTACGGGGCGATACCCGGTGCTGCAGGTGCCGGGCCCATGGGGCGGCCACGGCGGTGGGGCGTGGGGCGACACAGCGCTCGGGGCCGTACCGGACAGTTCCGGTACGGCCCCGGTCGTGCTGCTGCCCCGCAGTCCGACCCGCGCGACCTGCCGCCGACTCAGCTGGAGACGTCGGCGGTCAGGCGGTCCTCGGTGTCGGCCTTGTCGCTGGACTTCGTCGTCGTCTCGGTCTTGCCGGTGGTGGTGCTGCTGCTGGTGGTGGTGGTGGCGGTGGGCACCGTGGCACTCACACCCGGGACGATGCCGGCCAGGCCGGAGAGCATCTGGCCGAGCTGGGCGGTGACGGCGTCCTTCTGCCGGGTGAGGTCCTCGACCTCGCGGCGGGCCGCCTGCGTGGTCAGCTCGGCCTCGGTGCGCGCCTCGGTCAGCAGACGGTGAGCCTCGGCGCGGGCCTCGTTCAGGGTCTTCTCGGCCAGCGCCTTGGCCTGTTCGATGGTCTCGGCGGCGTGCCGCTCCGACTCCTGGCGGCGGGCCTCGGCGCGCTGCTCGATCTCCTTCGCCCGCTCCTGCGCCGCCGCCGCCCGCTGCTCGGCCTCGGCGACCAGCTTCTGGGTCTGCGCGACCTGGGCGGCGTGCCGCTCCGACTCCTCGCGCTCGGCCTTCTCCCGCCGCTCCGCCAGCTGCAGCTCCAGAGCCTGGAGTTCCTTGTCCCGCTTGTCACGGGCGTCGGCGAGCAGCTTGGTCGCCTCGGCGCGCTTCTCCTCGGCCTCCCGGGCCGCCTTCGCGCGCAGCTGGGTGATCTCCCGTTCGGCGGTGGCGCGCAGCGTCGCCACCTCACGCTCGACCGTGGAACGCAGCTCGGCCACCTCGTGCGCGGTGACCGCGCGGAGCTGCTTGGTCTCCCGCTCGGCGTCGGCGCGGAGCGTGTCCGCCTCGCGCCGGGCCTGCACCCGGAGCTCGGCCGCCTCCCGCTCCGCGGCGGTCCGCAGGCTGCCCGCCTCCCGCTCCGCGGAAGCCTTCATCGCGGCGGCCTCGGCGCGGGCCTTGTCGGTGATCTCCCGCGCCTCCAGCCGGGCGGCGGAGAGGATGCCCTCGGACTCGCGCTTGGCCTCGCTGCGGTGGTCGTTGGCCTGTTCCTCGGCGAGACGGAGGATCTGCTCGACCCGGGTCCCCAGACCGGAGAGGGTCGGCCGGCTGTTCTCCTCGAGCTGCTTGTTGGTGTCGCTGAGTTTCTGCTCCAGCGCCGCGAGGCGCTGCTCGGCCTGGCGGAGCCGCCGCTGGGCGTCGTTCATCCGCTGCTCGGCGTCCGCGCGGTCCTGCTGGGCCTGGTGCAGCGCCGCGTTCAACCGGCCGATGTGACTGTTGACCTGCTCGCGGTCGTAACCGCGCAGGACGATTGTGAAGTCTGGCTGCGAGTTCGCGTTGTCGAAGAACGCGAGAGGGGAGGGTTGCTGCTGGGGCATTGGCACATACTTGCAGACCCACCGGGGGCCTTCGCAAGGGCCGCAGGGCTCTATCGCCCGCGTTCACACGGTCGACCCGATTCCGCCGTCGGGTCGTACCTCTTTCGGGATCTTCGCAGGTCCGGGCGTCGGCTCCGCGCCGGGCCCGGTTCGTCCGGGTCGGCCCGTCGACCGCGTGCGGCCGGCGCCGACCGCCGGGTCGGCGGTTCCGCGAACCGGTCCGGAACCGCCGTCGTCGTCCCGCGCCGGGCCACGGCCGGGAACCCACCCGACACTCACCGTCCGGCGAGCCGGGCCACGATCGGGGCGGCGGCCGCCAGGTTGCCACCGAGGTGCAGGTAGGAGACGCCGTACCGCTCCCGCAGTGCGATCAGCCGGTCGACGCACTCGTCGACGCTGCCGTGCAGCACCGCCGGGGACGAGGCCAGCGCGGCGGCGTCGGCGAGCCGGGCGTGACTGGAGGTGGACCGGTGCTCCACCCCCCGGTGCACCACCCGGACGTCGAACATCCGCATCTGGAACTCCAGGGTGTCCGGGTCGCGTCCGGCGGCGCGTGCGGCCTCCCGCGCCCAGGTGATCTTCTGGGCGAAGCGTTCCGGGCTCAGTTCCGCGACCGCGGCGAGCGGGTCGACGTCCGGGGCGAGCCGCGGGTTGATCCCGACGATGTCGGCGCGCCGGCCGGCCAGTTCGAGGATCCGGCGACCACCCCCACCCACCAGCAGCGGTGGATGGGGACGCTGCACCGGCTTGGGCAGCCCGGCCAGGTCGGTGATCCGGTAGTACCGCCCCTCGAAGGTCACCGGTTCGTCGCCGAAGAGCCCGAGAAGCACCTCGATCGACTCGGCCAGCCGGGCGACGCGCACCCCGGGCGGGTCGAACGGCAGCCCGGCGGCGTCGTGGTCGGCCCGCAGCCAGCCGGCGCCCAGCCCGACCTCCAGCCGACCACCGGAGAAGACGTCCAGGTTGGCCAGGGACTTGTGCAGCAGGACCGGGTGTCGGAAGTCGTTGCAGAAGACCATGCCCAGCACCCGTAGCCGGGTGGTGGCCTCGGCGGCGACCGTCATCGCCACCAGGGGGTCCATCGCCCAGCCGCCGGTGAAGTGGTCCGAGACCGACACCGAGCTGAACCCCAGGTCCTCGATCCGACGGATCTCGTCGCGCCACCGCGCGACCGGCCGGTCGAGTCCGGGCATCGACGTGGTGAACCGGAACGGTCGGGGTCGGTGGCCCACGGTGACACCGGGAGACCCGGTCGCGTGGTCGGAGTCGACCGCGCCCGGGGTGACGGCACCGGTGTTGCCTGTTGCGGTGGTGACGGTGCCGAGGGTGCCCTCGGCGGGGGCGGTGGGTGGCATCGCCCGACTCTACGGGTCCCGGGCCGGCCCACCCAATGCCGTCGGCCGTCGCCATCCCTGTCGCGCACAGTCGGATTGTCGACACGGACGGTGACCTGACGGGTCCTTCCTGGTCGCCCGGGTCGGGTCTACCGTGACCGTCGCGCAGACCATCCGCGAGCGGTCGCGGACCACCCACCAGCAGTCCCGAACCCACCCCGAACCACCGGTCCGCCCAGTCGGAGCCGAGGCCACCGGTCCGCCCAGCCGGAACAGAGGCCACCCGTCCGCCTGGCCGGAACCGCCCGTCCACCCGGAGCCCAACCGCGAGCTGCCCGCAGACCTACCGCCGAGCTACCCCAGGAGGCCGCAGTGACGGTGGTGCACTTCGACTCGCCGATGTCCGACGACGACCGTCGGAGGAGACTCTTCGCCGGGGACCTCTTCGTCTACTCGCCGACCCCGCACTCGACGGCGCTGGTCGCCTTCGCCCGCGAGCTGTCCGAGCGGGCGTTCGCGCCCCACTTCCCGCCCGACGCCCAGCACCACCTCGCCGGTCCGGACTACGTGCGGATCCTGGCCGACCTCAAGCCCACCTTCATCAACCACCCCCGCAGCGCCGAACTCGTCCGGGGCGTCCTCACCGACCTCGGCGCCGATCCGGAGCAGACGTACTTCGACGTACCCCGGCTGCGGACGATGACCAGCGAGTATCTCAACGCCGGGCTGACCCTGCAGTTCGGGTCGCACCGGGACACCTGGTTCTCCGCGCCGATGGCGCAGCTCAACTTCTGGATACCGGTGTACGACGTGACGGAGTCCAACGTCATGGCGTTCCACCCGAACTACTTCGCGGTCGGGGTACGCAACAGCTCCCGCACCTACGACTACGCGCGCTGGGTGGCGTACGGCCGCCCGGCGGCGGCGCGGCAGGTGCACACCGAGACCCGCGAGCAGCCCCGGGTGGAGCAGGAACTGGAGCTGGAACCGGACCTACGGGTGATCACGCCGCCCGGCGGGGTCCTGATCTTCTCCGGGGCGCACCTGCACACCACCGTGCCGAACACCTCCGGCCGCACCCGGTTCTCCATCGACTTCCGGGCGGTCAACCGTGGGGACGTCGAGTCCGGGGCGGGCGCCCGCAACGTCGACTCGGAGTGCACCGGCACCACCCTCGGCGACTTTCGCCGGGTCAGCGACCAGTCGCCACTGCCGGCCGAGCTGGTCCGGGCGTACGACACCGTGCCGGGCTGAGCGCCCGCCGGGCGGCTACGCTCTGGCCGGCTCGACCAGTTCCACCAGCACGCCGCCGGCGTCCCGGGGATGCACGAAGTTGATCCGGGAGCCGGCGGTGCCGCGTCGCGGCTCCGGGTAGAGCAGACGCACGCCCCGCTCGCGCAGCGCGGCGCAGCTCGCGTCGATGTCGGCCACGGTGTACGCCACCTGTTGGATCCCCTGGCCCCGCCGGTCGAGGAACCTCGCGATCGGGGAGTCGGGGGTCAGCGGCGCCAGCAGTTGCACGCAGCCGCCCTCGGGGCTCGGGCCGACGCTCAGCATCGCCTCCCGAACGCCCTGCTCGACGTTGGTCTCGACGTGGACGCAGCGCATCCCGAAGACCCGCTGGTAGAACTCGATGGCGGCGTCGAGGTCGGGCACGGCCACGCCGACGTGGTCGATACGGAGCAGCCCGATTCCTGTGACATAGTCGGCAGCAGCCTTGGCCGGGACGTCTGTGGTCATGACGATAGTCTGACCTAACAGGCGTTAAGGCGTTCCGCCAGGTTCCCCGGAGGCGACATCCCATGGCATCAGCTCCCCCGACACCAGCGTCCGCGGCATCCGTGATCGTCGGCGGCGCCCGTACGCCGATGGGGCGGCTGCTCGGCAACCTCAAGGACTTCCCGGCGACCAAGCTCGGTGGCATCGCCATCCGGGCCGCCCTGGAACGCACCGGCGTCGCCGCCGACCAGGTGCAGTACGTCATCATGGGCCAGGTGCTCCAGGCCGGTGCCGGTCAGATGCCGGCCCGGCAGGCGGCGGTCGAGGCGGGGATCCCGATGACCGTGCCGGCGCTGACCATCAACAAGGTCTGTCTCTCCGGCCTCGACGCGATCGCCCTGGCCGACCAGCTCATCCGGGCCGGCGAGTTCGACATCGTGGTGGCCGGTGGCATGGAGTCGATGACCAACGCCCCGCACCTGCTGCTCGGACAGCGCGGCGGTTACAGGTACGGCGACGTGGTGGTGAGGGACCACATGGCGCTGGACGGCCTCACCGACGCCTGGGACTGCTGCGCGATGGGCGAGTCCACCGAACGGCACAACGCCCGGTACGGGATCACCCGGGCCGAGCAGGACGCCTTCGCCGCCGCCAGTCACCAGAAGGCCGCGGCGGCGCAGAAGAACGGCGTCTTCGCCGAGGAGATCGTCCCGGTACGGGTACCCCAGCGTAAGGGCGAGCCGCTGGTGATCAGCGAGGACGAGGGGGTACGCCCGGACACCACCGTCGAGGTGCTGGCCCGGCTGCGCCCCGCCTTCACCCCCGACGGCACGATCACCGCCGGCAGCTCGTCGCCGATCTCCGACGGCGCCTGCGCGGTCGTGGTGATGAGCCGCGCCAGGGCCGAGGAGCTCGGGCTGGACTGGATCGCCGAGATCGTCGCGCACGGCAACGTCGCCGGCCCGGACAACGCGCTGCACCAGCAGCCCGCCAACGCGATCCACCACGCGCTGCGGAAGGCCGGCCTCACCGTCGCCGACCTCGACCTGATCGAGATCAACGAGGCGTTCGCCCAGGTCGGCGTCCAGGCCATCCGCGACCTCGGCGTCAGCCCCGAGATCGTCAACGTCAACGGCGGGGCGATCGCCCTCGGGCACCCGATCGGGATGTCCGGTGCCCGGATCGTCCTCACCCTGGCGCTGGAGCTGCGCCGCCGGGGCGGCGGCGTCGGCGCGGCGGCGCTCTGTGGCGGGGGTGGACAGGGCGACGCGCTGATCGTCAGGGTTCCCGGGCCGCGCGGCGGGGCGAGGTGACGGGCAACGACGTGAGGGTGTCGTCGCGCCGTAGTCGGGACGTACCGCTGCTGGTCGAGCGGGCCCGCGGGGGCGACCCCCGGGCGGTGGCCCGGTTGATCACCCTGGTCGAGTCCGGCGACCCGCTCCTGCCGGAGATCGCGGCGGCGCTCGCGCCGCACACCGGCCGGGCACAGGTGATCGGCCTGACCGGTGCACCCGGGGTCGGCAAGTCCACCACCACGAACGAGCTGGTGCGGGCCATGCGGGCCCGGAACCACCGGGTCGGGGTCCTCGCCGTGGACCCGTCCAGCCCGTTCAGCGGCGGGGCGATCCTCGGCGACCGGGTGCGGATGCAGGACCACGCCACCGACCCCGGCGTCTACATCCGGTCGATGTCCAGCCGGGGCCACCTCGGTGGCCTGGCCGCGGCCACCCCGGCGGCCGTCCGGGTGCTGGAGGGCGCCGGCTGTGACGTCGTCCTGGTGGAGACCGTCGGGGTCGGCCAGGCCGAGGTGGAGGTCGCGTCGCTGGCCGACACCACGCTGGTGCTGCTCGCCCCGGGGATGGGCGACGCGATCCAGGCGGTCAAGGCCGGCATCCTGGAGATCGCCGACGTCTTCGTGGTGAACAAGGCCGACCGGGACGGCGTCGACGCCACCGTCCGGGACATCCAGGGCATGATCGCGCTGGGCGAGCGCGGGCCCGGCGAGTGGCGTCCGCGGGTGGTGCGCACGGTGGCGGCCCGGGGCGAGGGGATCGACGACCTCGTCGCGGCCATCGAGAAGCACCACGGCTGGCTGGTCGAGCGCGGCGAGCTGCGCCGCCGCCGCGAGGCGCGGGCCGCCGCCGAGATCGAGGCGATCGCGCTGGGCACCCTGCGGGACCGGCTCGGCTCGCTGCGCTCCGGTACGTCGCTCGCGGCGCTCGCCGCCCGGGTGGCCGACGGGGCGACGGACCCGTACGCCGCCGCCGCCGACCTCCTCGGCGAGCTCGACGGGGCCGCCGGCCGGTGAGCACGCCGTCGGCCGTCCCGCCGGGCGGGTGACCCACCGTCCGGCGGAGCGGGTGCGCGGCGGACCGGGCCCCGCCTCCGGTGGTGCCTGCCGGTTGTCCGCGACAAGTAGGCTCCGTACCGCTGATCGCGCCGTGCCCCGCCGCCTTGGCCTGCCGGGCGCGCGTCAGGCTGTTCGGACGTGCCGGGGTGTACGTCAGGCCGGCAGTCGAGACCAGGGGAGAGAAAGCATGACCGACGTTCCGAACGACGCGGGCCAGGCCGCCGCCACCGCGCCGGCCACCGCACCCGCTGCCGCGCCGCGTGGCGCCACCGAGGTGTCCGCAGAGGTCATCGAGAAGATCGCCGCCGCGGCGGCCCGCTCGGTGCCCGGGGTGGCGGATCTCGGCGGGGACGTGGCCCGATTCGTCAACAACGTGCTGGACCGGATCGGTCTGGACGAGGTGGGCGACGCCAGCCGGGGCGTGCGGGCCGAGGTGAAGGGCACCACCGCGTCGATCACCGTCGTGTTGGTCATCGAGGCCGGTCGCGTGGTGGGCGACGTGACCGAGGCGGTCCGGGCCAGGGTCATCGAGGAGGTCGAGAAGTACGGCATCCAGGTGTCCGAGGTGAACGTCAAGGTCGACGACATCGAGCTGAACCCGCCGGCGACCACCGCCTGAGCCGTCGGGCCGGGCGCCGACGACCGTCGGAAGGGCCCCTTCCCGCCGCCGCCCGGGAGGCGGCGGGAAGGGGCCCTTTTCCGTACCCGCCGGTCCCTTAGCGATCGTTCAGGAGGCGCTCTACACTCGATGGGCAGTCGAGGCTCGGGGAGGAGCGCCGCGGATGAACGCCGACGAGATCGCCGCAGGTCGGGCACGCTGGCAGGCCCGGTACGACGCCGCGCGCAAGCGTGACGCGGACTTCACCACGCTCTCGGGGATGGCGGTCGAACCGGTGTACGGACCCCCGGAGGGCGCCGACGACCCGCGGTTCGAGCGGATCGGGTGGCCGGGGGAGTACCCGTACACCCGGGGCCTGTACCCCACCGGCTACCGGGGGCGAACCTGGACCATCCGGCAGTTCGCCGGCTTCGGCAACGCCCGGCAGACCAACGAGCGGTACAAGATGATCCTCGGCGCGGGCGGCGGGGGGCTCTCGGTCGCCTTCGACATGCCGACCCTGATGGGGCGCGACTCCGACGACCCGCAGGCACTCGGCGAGGTCGGACACTGCGGGGTGGCGATCGACTCCGTCGCCGACATGGAGGTGCTCTTCGACGGCATCGACCTGGGCGCCGTCACCACGAGCATGACCATCTCCGGCCCGGCGGTGCCGATCTTCTGCATGTACCTGGTCGCCGCCGAACGGCAGGGCGTCGATCCCTCCACCCTGGACGGTACGCTGCAGACCGACATCTTCAAGGAGTACATCGCCCAGAAGGAGTGGCTGTTCGCCCCGGAGCCGCACCTGCGGCTCATCGGCGACCTGATGGAGTACTGCTCGGCGAACATCCCCCGGTACAAGCCACTGTCGATCTCCGGCTACCACATCCGGGAGGCCGGCGCGACCGCCGCCCAGGAACTGGCGTACACCCTGGCGGACGGCTTCGGTTACGTCGAGCTCGGGCGCAGCCGCGGCCTGGACGTGAACGTCTTCGCCCCCGGCCTGAGCTTCTTCTTCGACGCCCACATCGACTTCTTCGAGGAGATCGCCAAGTTCCGGGCCGCCCGCCGGATCTGGGCCCGCTGGATGCGCGACGTC